>JAFSTX010000033.1 GCA_017445585.1 Lachnospiraceae bacterium | reverse complement strand
GCAATCAGCTAAGAAGCTATAACCGCAGAGATTACAACAACTTCCCGATGCGCCCTTTGGGATGGAAATCTCCATCGACTGTGTTAAAGGAATTCATTAAGTGGGGTGTAACATATGTTTGACAAACCTACATTTTTTCTGTATTTTCACGCGCCTGGTTCCCGTGTTTTCATGCGTCTGGCACTCACGTCGAGCGGTAAGGCTTCTTCAGATTCATTTTTCGCGTTTTCTGCTCAAACAACTGTTTTTCGCTGGATTGAGCAGAAAAACTCGGCAGTTTTGCCTCATTCGCTCTCTGGTTTTCTGCTCAAATCACTGTTTTTATGACGTTTGAGCAGAAAAACTCGGCAGTTTTGCCTCATTCGCTCTCCGCTTTTCTGCTCAAATCACTGTTTTTATGACGTTTGAGCAGAAAAACTCGGCGGTTTTGCCTCATTCGCTCTCTGGTTTTCTGCTCAAATCACTGTTTTTATGACGTTTGAGCAGAAAAAAGCGGCAATCCTGCCGCCTTTGCTCCCCGGTTTTCTACCGGTTTTGCTGCACTTCTGCTGTAGTGCCTGTTAGAAAAGAGCAGTCGTATCATCGCCTGCCGCATCTGATATAAAACCCCACGCATGCACTTTATCCGAATTTATGGCGTTTTATCTGTTCAGACTGTGGTAAGTAATAGTGATTGCGACATCCGGCATGAACCGCGCCCCGCCGCAGGTCTCGCTTCCGTCAACTATAACCGACTCTACGAGCCCTGGCTTCTTGAGCAGTCCGAATGTCAGGTCCTTTTTCTCTATGCAGCTGATGTTTGTAAAGCCTGCGCTTCTCAGCTGGTGCTCCAGAGCCATGTAATTCATGTTCTCGTAGTCGTCCAGGATGGACGGCAGCATTATCTTTCCGTCAGCGATTTCCTGTTCCTTCTTTCTCTTTGCCCTTCCCGCAAAGAAAACTATGACACCGGCAAACAGGAACAGCGTGAGAAACGCGGATTTTGCGGCCAGACCTATAAGCCCCAGCACGGCAAGCGCCCCGGCAATGATAAGGGTTTTCTTGTTTTGCTGCCTGGCCTGTTCTTCAGCCGCGATCTTTTTCTCGGCAGCTTCGCGCTCTTTTTTCTCCTGAAGATCCAGCTCGCGCATACGGACCTCAGCCTGCTTTATTCCTGCCTCATCTATATGACGGTAGATATATTCGTTCTCGTTGCTGACGACGACCTTTGCTCCGCAAAATGAGCAAAAGCCCTGAGTCCTTCCGTCATCGAATTTAACGTCTGCTCCGCAGGAAGGACATCTCATCACCTGAACCTGATATGCCATCTGTATGCTCCTTTACCCGATATTCAAAATATTTATTTTATTGATCGGATCATAAATGATCATGTCATCCCAGGCTATCGCAAGGACTTTATCATTATCGACGTCATTCAGCAGAACTATATATACCATCAGATTGCTGCCCGAAAAACCTGAAACCGCTTCTGACGCATCGGCGCTGAAAGTCTTTATGCCTTCCATTGTTTCGTTCCAGACCTTTATTGCGTCTTTGTTTCCCATCAACGCCGATGTCGCAGTAACTGCGGAACCTTTTATATTAAAATAAATAGATATTGTGTTTTCCGCGCCGGCTTCGATACGGTACTGATCCTTTTCAAACTTTTGGGACATGATAACGTCCAGAACGGCTATCACATCATCCGTTTCGATCCTGTCTGACGATGATTGGGAATTCTTCTTGCTGTTATTCTCGAAATCAGAGATGTCAGGTGCATCATCAATGCTCTTTACAGCTTCCGAAGACGGCTGTGTTTTTTCGGTCGCCTTGCTGCCCGATGATACGCCGTCAAGATTGATCCGAACCTTCTTCTCATCATCGGACGCATCTTCCGCAGAAACTATCACCACTCCTTCAAGCTCCTCTTCGGACATGGTCTCAATCTGGTGTGTTATATCCTTATACTCGTTTTTATCGTAATATATAACTTTTTTAAATCCGATTTCCTCTGCCTTTCCCTGTACCTCATCAATACTCAACCCCTCAAATTCAGCACTCAAAAAAGAATCAAACTTAATGCATGTCAAGGCGATCTCTGAGGTCGTCGGCATTTCCGTCATGGGAGCCGGGTCCTGTCCCGTCACTATCCAGTTCGAATCTACCCAGATTCCCGCGCCGCCTTCGGACTTTGAATGCACATTCGTAAAGCCTTCCTTTTCCAGCAGCTCCTTAGCCTCATCCAGCTTGTATCTGGTAAGATCCGGCACAACCGCACTTTCTTCGGCGGAAATGCTGAAACCGGAGATTTCTATCTCATTTCTTTTTGTGCTGACGGAGCACTTCAGCGTAGAGTTACCGCTGGTTGTAAACAGCCTCTCTTTCTTAAGGCTCATGTCGGATTCCTTGCAGAAAACCAATGCATGATCTCCCGCCGGCAATTCGATCGAATAGTCGAAGTCCTCACCGTTTGCGATACTCCCTATCTGCACGTCATCAAGTATTACCGCTACATCGTATGTCGAAAAAAGCAGATTTTCCGTTCTGCTTATTTCGATTGTCAGAGTATAATCCTGCGAAGTCACCGCATCTGTAGTTTTTTCCGCGGTCATTTCCGGAGTTGTCGCAACATCCGGTATTGCATAATTGTCAACACTCGGATAATAACCTGTATCTGTGTTATCCTTTGGTATTATCGAGCAGGCCGTCATCATTAAAGAAGCCGCAACCACAGCAAAGACAAAAAACTTCTTCGTCATTCTCATTTAAGTGTCCTCCCTCTATTTATCAGGCTTGATTATGGCACTAACAAACTTTTTCAAATAGTCCATGGCTTCCGGGGTGAATTCCGGATGTTGTGAATATTGCTGCTTTTCAACGCCCAGGAGTGAGTCGACTCCAACATCGAAAAGACGGGACAGCGCTACCAGATTCTGTATAGTCGGCTCACTCTCGCCTGATTCCCACTTGGAAACAGCGGTTCGCGATACACCGATCGCCTCGGCCACCGCCTCCTGCGTCAGTCCCTGCCGAAGACGCTCCTGTTTTATTCTTATTCCCAAGCTGACCATGTCCCCTGATTTCTTTCTCATAATGATTTATAATAAAACAATTACCGGCTTATTAACATAAACCGTTGGTTACGCGATGCAAGCAGTAGTTACCCGCGTTCATGATAATACTCTTTTTCAAAATGATTTGTTGTGCTGCCGGCACAAAAGATTGCGGTCTGTCTTACTGCTTTGACGGCAGTGAAACAGACCGCGTATTTTACTGAAGTCCAAAGGATTTAAGAATACTGAAGATAATGCCGATAACGATTAAGAGCAGCAGGTACCAGATTACCAGCTCCGCCGTGATTACAAGCGCTCTGTGCCATTTGAAGCGGCGCAGGATCAGATCCTGTACACCCAGATAATTACTGCAGATAAAGACCGTCCCTGTCAGCATCAGGAACAGCCAGATCTCGACAAGGAGAAGCGAAGCATTATAATCGCGGAAAAAGAAGCAGAAATAGATGATAAAGGCATAGCCGAGGAATGCTGCCAGCATCTTTGCCGGATTCAGTGTGCGAAAGCCAGGAGGAAAAGCCGGATTTTCGCGTACCGGGCGGCGGAGCGCCTTTTTCAGGTCCTCGACGGTCTGGTATCTGCGGTCCGGGTCAACGCGTATGCAACGGTCTGTCACCGCCGAGATACTGCCTTTTGCTCTTCCGTAGAGCGGATGATGTCCGGTCAGCATGACATTGAGCAAGACGCCTATGGCATAGATATCCGAACGCGGGTCACTTCTGCCGAAACCGTATTGTTCCGGCGATGCATACCCCGGGGTTCCCATCATCACCGTATCCCTGCCAGGCTCTTTTTTTACAAAATGAGAAGCGTCAAAATCTATCAGCCAGATCCGGCCGGAATTGTCCATCATTATATTCTCAGGTTTGATATCGCCGTGAACGATGCCCATCCGGTGGACCTTTTCAAGTATATCGCACAGCTGCATGCAGATGCCGACAGCTTCCTTTTTTTCCAGGCAGCGGCCCGCTATGTACTCTGCGAGCGTGATTCCGAAGACCCTGTCCTCTCTGACTATCCACTCATCGCCGCTAAGCCTTACGGAATGTATGCGCGGAACGCCCTCGACGGGATGCTCCATCAGAGTGCGGAACACTTCCGTCCTGATATTCTCCGGATATCTTTTTTCGATGATTTCTGCCTGCAAAAAACACCTCGCTATTGATACGGGTAACTCAAACGATTAGAATAATAACCGAAAAAGTCAGCCGTGGCAAGGGATGCCATATCAGTGCGCAGCATGCAGCGCGGGACATAAAGGTGGGCAGAATGAAAAGTACCAGGGAAACCGACGAATATCTTGCGAAGCTCAGCCCCTCGGAGCTGAGCAGCTATATCACCGGTGATTATATAAGCGAATACACTGATATAACCGATTACCTGAACAGGTACATCGGCACTCATTCTCTCGTCCTCTCTGATGTGATCAAAAGCAGCCTTGTCAGTCAGGACTATGCCTATCAGCTCTTTAACGGCAGGAAAAAACGTCCGACGCGCGAGAGACTGATCCCCGTCTGTCTGGCAATGCACATGGATCTGGATGAAACGAACCGCGCACTCAAGCTATGCAAGGCAGGAACGCTCTACTCAAAGGATCCGCGCGACGCAATCATAATCGTGTGCATAAACACCGGGATATATGATGTAATGAAAGTAAACGAGCTGCTCTCCGTCAACGGTTTCGAACCTCTGCAGGGCACTGTGAGTATATGAAGAAAGCCCCGTGTTACGGTCATGTAACATGGGGCTTTCAATACAATCCCGCCAGGCAGAGCGGCCGGCGCTCCAAGTGATCTGTCCGCAGGCAGAATACTCCGGGATTCCTTTTTACTCTGCTACTTTGATATTTGCTCCGATCGATTCCATGAGCTTATAGAAGCTGGGGAACGAGACGGCAGCGCAGTCGGGATTGTCGATCTTCATCTCGCCGGCGTCCTCATCCAGAGCCAGTCCGCAGACGCACATGGCCATACAGACTCTGTGATCGTCGTGGCTGGAAACTGCTGCGCCGTGGAGCTTTTTACCGCCGTGTACGGTCAGCGAATCGGAGGTGATATCCACGTCCGCTCCGCAGGCGCACAGGACCTCCTGCATGACTGCGACGCGGTCGGTCTCTTTTATCCTGACGTGGGCCAGATTCGTGAAATGCGAATCACCCTCCGCAAAGGCGGCAGCGACGGTCAGTATGGGCAGGCTGTCGGGGATCAGGTCCATATCGACCTCGACGCCGTGAAGTTTTTTGCCGCCGTGCACAATAAGCTTGTGGCCTTCGATATCTTTCTCTATATCGGCGCCCATCCTGATCAGGATATCGGCGACCATCTTGTCGCCCTGGGCATCATTGAAATCCACATCCGTAATGGTAAGCTCCGAATCCGTGATAGCGGCCGCCACCAGCGGGAAAGCCACGCCCGACCAGTCGGAGGCTACAAGGCAGTCGCAGGCGGTCAGCTTCTGTCCGCCCTCGACATGATAATGCTTGAAATCAGCTGAACTCTCCACCTTTACCCCGAAGCGCTCAAGCCACTGCACGGTAAGCTGCACATACATGGCCTCCTTCGGATCTGTCAGGTAGATATCCACGCTCTCTCCCTCGGGAAGGAGTGCGGCGGGTACGAGAAGTCCGCTGATGTGCTGGCTGTTATGGCCGAGCATCGTGCATTCGCCGCCGTGGATCGGTCCGCGAATGACCACCGGAGGGCATTCATTGCCGGGTCGCGTCATAAAGGCCTCTGCGCCGAGTCCCGCGAGGGCTCTCACCTCATCGCCCCATGGTCTGCGGCAGATCTGCTCGTCGCCCGTGATGACGACGTATCCATCGGTGACCAGAGATGCTGCTCCGATAGTGAAGCTCGTCGTGGTACCGCTGTTCATGGTATCGATCACGCAATCCGGCACGTGGGGCTTGCCGTTCAGTCCCTCTACCACCCAGGTATTGTCCTCGTCATGAGCTTCGATCTTCGCGCCGAGAGCCTGAGCCACCCTGAATGCAGCTATGCCGTCCTTGGAAGGAAGCGGATTGTGGATGACGGTCGTACCGTCGGCCAGCGTGCCGAGGATCGTCGCTCGGATCGTGGCGCTCTTGGAGCCGGGGACCGCGCAGGTGCCGTTAACATTGCCTTTTTTTGCATATGCGTACATGGGAATTCTCCTTTCGGGTCTTATATAAATATTTTACAAAAAACCCTCAGTCTGTTCAAATTCCTTTTTTGTTATGCATATATTCCGGCGTGGCATAAGATCACCGTTCACGCCGGTGTACCGGGAAAGCAGGTGCGTGGAATCGCAGAAATCGCAGGTCAGCGCAAAGCGCAGATCTCTCTGTCAGAACCCCAGATCCTCATTTACCAGGATGATTTTGATCCGCCCTTTTACACGGCTGAATCTGATGGTCAGGACCTCACAGCAGATATTGTCGGGGGAGATGCAATCGGCGCACTCACCGGTTACCTGGCAGGGGGTCTTGATGTCGAAGCGTCCTGCATTGATCGGGGCAGCGGTGTACTTCGCCCTGCGGTACGCGTCGTCGGCAGTCTTAACCACTTTGTTGCGGCCGACAAAGAGGATCACGTTCTTCGGGCCGAAGGCCATAGCTCCGATACGGTTTCCGTTGCCGTCGATATTCACCAGGATGCCGTCCTCGCTCAGCGCATTCGTGCTGCCCAGGAAAAAATCGGCAAAGAAGATCTCCCTCTGCAGGTGTCCGACATCGTCGGTCTTTGCGCGGTCAAGCAGCGTATAATCGCCCTTTTCCAGCTCAGGGATGATCCCGGAAGCCATCATCGACATGGAACCGCCCCAGCCCACAGAGCTCCCTTTCGGGATCAGCGAGAGCGCAATGTCTCTGGCTTCTTCTTTGGAGGCGGCGTAGTAAGCCGCATGGTTGCGGCGCTCGAGAGCCTTTATCAGCTGCGGCGCCATCTTTTCAAATCTGTCAAATACGTAATCCATACCAAACCTCCTTTGATATATCCCTTTTCTAAAAGATCGGGCAGGATCTCTCCTGCCCGGTACGACAATTATCTTCAGTTCTGCGGAAGTGTGATCTCCGCGATGATATCTCCCGAGGAGCCTGCGGAGTCCCGGGAATTATCGTCCAGACCGCCGGAGCTTCCGGAGACCGTATCGCCCTGATCGTCTATCCGGATCACGACAGGCTGAGAATTCTGCAACTCATCGCTCTCCGCAGAATAATCCTGCGCCGCAGACGCGGGCAGCGGATCCGCAGCTGACGAGATATCAGTATCCGACGGATTGTCTGCGGCCTCCGCGTTCTGTCCCTCTTCTTCCGCCGGAGACGTCATCTCATCTTCCGGCTCATGTGAGCTGCCGGGATCAGACGGTTTCTCTTCCTGCGATGCCGGCGCGGTCGGAACTATCGGCGCGGTGGTCGGATCGTTCTGGCGCCTTCCGGAACCGTTTTTAACTATCAGGATCATTACCGCCGCGGCCATCAATATCGCCGCAAATATCAGTATGATCCAGCTGGATCTCTTCATGGGCGTCCTGCCTCTCTGCTTCCTGGCTCAGCCGGGATACACTCCGGGATATGCTTCGTGCCGCTTACTCGTCGTCAGCGGTACAGAAAGCCACGCCAAAGGCGCCGTCTCCGATATGTACTCCGATAGTCGGATTGATATCCGCCACATAGAGGATCTTGAGTCCGAACTCTTCGGCACAGAGCTTGGCGAATTCCTCGGCCTCATCGTAGTTCAGAGTATTGCCGGCGCAGAACCATTCGGGATCGAGCTTCTTTTTGCGCAGCTCCTCGAGCATAGCCTGCTTGGCTGCCTTTTTGCCGCGCACCTTCATAAGCGGTACGATCTGTCCGTTCTCAAAATGCAGGATGGGCTTGATGGAAAGGAGTGTACCGATGGCGCCGCTGATAGCGGAAAGCCTGCCGCCGCGCACCAGATAGTCCAGATGGTCCACCATGAAGTAGATGTCCAAATGTGACTTCTTCTTTTCCATAGCCTCCACGACCTCGTCAAAGGTCTTGCCCTGCTTCTTGAGGCCCTGTCCGTAATGGACGAGCATCGCTATGGGTGCACACTCGAGGCGCGAATCTATAACATGTATCCTGCTGCCCGGATAATCCTCCATGATCTTGTCTGCCTCTATGCAGACCGTATTATAACTGCCGCTGCACTCCGCGGAAGCCATCGTGACGATGATATCGTTGCCGGCTTTGACCGCCTCTTCCATGATACCGTGCACACGGTCGGGATTGCAGCCCATGGAGTATGCCCTCTCACCGGTGCGGAGCCTGCTGAAGAACTGCTCCAGGCTGAGCTTCTGCTCGTCTCCGTAGATAACCCCGTCATTGAAATGATAGTACTGGGGCATGATGCAGATCCCCTCTGCGGCGGCATAAGCATGATCTATATCACTGTTTACATCCACCATAAGTACATAATCTCGCATGATCTTTTCCTCCTGTTTGTATCGCATCAGGCCGTAGGAAGCCTGAACGAGCTCTTGAGCGGCACTATGCGGTTAAAGACCGGCGCGCCCGGGCGGCTGTCCCTGAGGTCGGCGACGTAGAAACCGTTCCTTACAAACTGGAACCTGTCCTCGGGCCGAGCCTCCATCAGAGCCGGCTCCACCCAGGCCTCGCACACTGTCAGCGAATTGGGATTCAGATTCAGACTGCCGTCCTCTTCATTGTAAACGCCCTTTTCTTCATCGATGATATTCTCGTAGAGCCTGACCGTGGCTCTGGCTGCCGTGGCGGCGCAGACCCAGTGGATCGTGCCCTTGACCTTGCGTCCCTCAAAGCCGCTGCCGCTCTTTGTCTCGGGATCGTAAGTGCAGTGGATCGCGGTGATATTGCCGTCGGAATCCTTGTCAAGCCCGACGCACTTCACGAAATACGCGTTCATCAGACGCACCTCGTTACCCGGGAAAAGGCGGAAATACTTCTTCGGAGGCTCCTCCATGAAGTCTTCCCTCTCGATATAGAGCTCGCGCCCGAACGGAAGCTTCCTGCTGCCGAGCGCTTCGTTCTCGAGATTGTTCGCGGCATCCAGATACTCGATCTGTCCTTCGGGATAATTGTCTATAATCACCTTCACCGGATCGAGCACGGCCATCATGCGCGGACGCGAGAGCTTCAGATCCTCGCGGATACAGTACTCCAGCGCAGGCATCTCCGCCACGGACTGACTCTTGCTGATGCCGCTGATCTCTACGAACTTTCTGATAGACTCAGGCGTGTAGCCCCTGCGGCGCAGACCGCTGATGGAAACAAGTCTGGGATCGTCCCAGCCGTCCACGATGCCGTCCTCCACGAGCTTTTTTATGTAGCGCTTGCCTGTGACCACGTTTTTCAGGTAGAGTTTCGCAAACTCGATCTGACGCGGCGGCTGCGCAAATCCGCACTCTCTCACTACCCAGTCGTAGAGCGGTCTGTGGTCCTCGAACTCCAGCGTGCAGATGGAGTGCGTGATATGCTCGACAGCATCCTCGATCGGATGCGCAAAGTCATACATCGGATAAATGCACCATTTGTCGCCTGTATTGTGATGAGTCATATGCGCCACGCGATAGATGATGGGGTCGCGCATGTTAATATTGGGCGAGGCCATATCGATCTTCGCACGCAGCACTCTGCTGCCGTCCTCGAACTTCCCGGCCCTCATATCCTCAAAAAGCCTGAGATTCTCCTCTATGGAGCGGTCGCGGTACGGGCTGTTCCTGCCCGGCTCGGTCAGCGTGCCGCGGTACTCGCGGATCTCATCAGCAGAAAGATCGCAGACGTAGGCCTTGCCCTTTTTGATGAGTCCGACGGCGCACTCATACATCGTATCAAAATAATCCGACGCAAAAAACAGACGATCCTCCCAGTCAGCTCCGAGCCAGGCCACGTCGGCCTTAATCGATTCGACGAATTCGGACTTTTCCTTGGTAGGATTCGTATCGTCAAAACGCAGGTTGAATTTGCCCCCGTACTGCTGCGCCAGACCGTAGTTGAGCAGGATCGATTTGGCGTGGCCGATGTGCAGATAGCCGTTGGGCTCCGGAGGAAATCTCGTATGTACGGTGTCGTACACACCTTCCGCCAGATCCTTGTCTATGGCATTTTCGATGAAATTGCGCGAGATCTTCTCTTCCGCACCCTCGGCTGCGGTATCCTGCGCCAGCAACTTTTCTTCACTCAAAACAGTTACCTCTGTGCATGCTTTTATCGTGGCGGCAGGGATGCCGCCATGGCTACATTATACTTTTCGCCCTGTGAAGCGTCAAGGAAAAAGAAACAGCAAAGCTGCGCCGGTTTTCCGGCGCAGCATATATTCTTACCTCGAAAGAGGTCTCATGACGATAAAGGTCAGCGGCTTGTCCAGAACAAGCTGCAGGATGCTGTCCGCAGAAACAAGGCTTGTCGTCCCTGAAGCTCCGGAGATCTTCATCATATCGGAGGATGTGCTGCCGCCGATATAGATGTAGTAATCATACGACGACACATCCTCGTCCCTGACCTGGATCACGTCGCCGACAGTGAGGAACGCCGTCTTAAGATACCTGACTCTCGCATCCGAAGAGAATTCTTTTTTTCCGTTGTTTACATAGTATCCGCCCGCAAAATTGCTTACCAGCAACGGGAAGCTGCTCTGCGACGTGCCCGTGAGCGAGTAATAATATCCGCTCGAGGTATTCGTCCTCGTAAAATACTGAGCGTGCAGCGCCTCGTCGGAATCCGCGAGACTGACCGTCCTGGATCCGGCATCCGAGAGTATCCTGTTCACCAGGGTGACTGCGTCGGATACGTCCGGATCAAATGAGTATGATGTGTACTTGCTTCTCAGCGCGCCGACTGCTGTCTGCGCCGCAGAAGCTTCGTTCTCGATCATGATATCCTGAGAGCCAAACGCGAGCGCAGCAGCCGAATCACCTGCCGCAGACAGTCTGACCTGCCCGCTGCCGGATGCAATATACGTACCGGCACTGCCCGTGACCGCAGCATCCACGGTAAGGACCACATATGATCCTGCTGCCACATATACATCATTCCAGCTTACAAGGCGTCCCGAGATGCTGGCGCCCTCTCCCGCCGATATCGCACTCACCTGCGCAGGCAGTGTGAAACTGACGTCCACAGTTCTGCCCGGAGTGATATTGCCGCGCAGGGCCGGATTCTCCAGATAAACCGAGTATCTGATGCTGCTTCCGGAAGTGATGCCGGAGCCGTTGGTCAGGCTTCTGCTGCCGGAGGTCATGGAAGTATACACTCCGAGCGATCCCAGCTGCGATCTGGCGATCCCGTAATCCGCTATGTTCTCACCGAGGGTATCGATGGGCCTGAGGATATTGACCCGGGCAGCCCCGTGCGACATCAGATATGTATAGTCAAACTCATCTGCCGGGATAAAATGCACCGATCCGTTCGCATCCCAGCCGTCGGTCTTTTTATTGTAATTGTAATCCGAGCCCGTGCAATGTATGAAGCCGGTGCCTGTCCAGAGCACGATATGACCTCCGTTTGAACCGGAGGAATTCGCGCCGTAGTATACTACCGCATCTCCCGGCAGGAGCCGCGGCCTCATATCAGCGATGATATCCTGCCAGGTCTGTATATATCCGGATATATCGGAGCTCTTGTACCAGGTGCTGCCCGCTCCGCTGTTATAGCTTTTGACCAGGGACGACTCATTGCACTGATAAGTCAGGTAGTACGTGGAGAAATACTGTGTGTTCGTAGTAAATGCGGCCCGCAGTCCGCTCGTGCCGTATACGTTGCGGTAGACGTTATATACAAAGCTCGAGCAGTCAAGGAACGTGAAATGATCGGGTCCTGTCGTCTCGGGCGTCGAATTCATCTCGCGACGCGAAGCATACGCGGAGATCTGGTACTGATCGTACTGGGTGAAGCGTTCCTTGTTCAGGTAGGCATAAGCGACTGCCACTACGGCCTCCCGCGCGGAATGCGACTCCTCGTAGATGCCGAGGTATCTCTCAGCAGCCTGACCGAACCTGAAGAGACGGTCTGCGGTAAGGCGTGCCGATTCATCCGTACTCTGCGAGAGGATCTGCGAGATCACATAGTTTGCATTGATGCGAAGCTTTGCGGTCCCGGCAGATGTGAGAACCGTGATCTCACAGGCGCGGGCGAGCGACTGGGCCGCAACGGGTATGTCGATGTAATTAACTCCCGAGGCCGTGCCGGCTGAGACTGCCTCTTCGTCGACGCTGACTTTCGTCAGAGTGCCCGAGGGTATGAAGCTGATCCGCATCACCGTCAGGGAATCCGCCGCAAGCGACGCGCTCTTCCATGTGACGCCGGAGCCGTAGGTCTCATATACGGTCTCAGTGACTGCATCGGCGCTCATTACGGCGCTCTCATCCTCGTATCCGTCGTCCACCGGATGAGCGGTATCAAAGCCGAACTGCATCTGCGCCGCTGCCCCGTAGGAAAGCATGGCCCTCGCCATGGCGAGCGTCTCCGAGGAATATGACTGATTGTACCGGTCCGTGTTCTGTGAGAGGATATAGTGCGCGAAATACAGCGGATTATAATTCTTCTCTGCGTGCTCGCCGTCGTAGTTGCCAAAGGTCCTGATCAGCCTGCCCTCTCCCGTATACAGTCTGAGCGCCACGTCGGCTCCCATCATTTTAGCCGGGAATGAGACTTTGACGCCGGGATTGCCGCCGGAGCTGAGTTCTCTCTTCATATCGGCCACCGTGGCGCGCGCGGTAAAGGTGTCAGCACCGCTGCCGACAGTCACCTCCACATAAGAGGTATCGTCCTGAAGGCTGGCCTGATCGAGCCTGAAATAGTAGTAAGCCGATATATCTCCGTCAAAGGAAAGCTTCATCGTAGAGAGCACGCTGTGATTCTTGAATGAAGCCGTATACTCCGATATGGCCGCGCATTCATCGTCGAGCTTCGTGTAGAAGCCCCTCTCCGCGTCCGCATCCGAGGATGCCCAGCTCCCGTTTGAGCGCATCCATGCATAGGCTCCGCTGCCGGGCTCCCCATCGGACCAGCCCGCATACGCGCCTGCGGCTGCGGTATCCGAGTCCGGATTCGCGCTGATCATGACGCCGTCCATGACACCACCCTTCCAGTACCAGGCCGAGCTCGTCACTTTTGCTCCGAGCCATCCTTCACGCCCGAAAACATGCGTGAGAAGCTGCGCGACTGCCCTGTCAGGTATAGACGCGAGTAACGAACCCTCAGCTGTGACCAGCCGCTCAGCCTCGTTCCACGTCACGGGATCCGCGCTGTAGCCGTAGATGGCTCCTGACGTGTATATTCGGCTGCCTGTCTCGGCGCACAGTCCGAAGACGGCTTTCTGTGTGACGCCATCTCCGTCCGGAATGAATCTGACCGCGCGGATCAGCCCCTCGCTCTGAGCCTTTGTCAGATCCGAAGCAAAATGCACCGACAGAAGCCTGAGCCCCGCGAGAGATGCGGGAGCCTCCGAATACTCGTCAAATGAATATGACCCGTCGACTGCGATCACCCGGTCCGCACCGGAGAGCGCTGCGGTATCGACGGAAAAACTGCCGTTGTCAACCGATACCGAAAACCAGCGCAGCCCATCTCCTCCCACAGTCACCGAGGCTTCTCCGTAGCTGTAGGTGCCTTTTGCGGCGTCTGTCACAGGCTGGCCCGGGGTTATCGTATAGCTCCCCGTGGACCAGACGATATTCTTGTTTGATCCGAGACGGCCCCTGAGCGTAGGCGTCAGATCCGAGACGAGCGCGTCCGCGCCGGTCAGTGAGGCAGACGAGGCGGAAGCAAAGGCTTTGCCTGCTCCGTCATTGGTCAGGAAATCCACTCCGACACTGCCCGAGAGATCCCCGCTCATGATCAGTTCGGAGGTGTTCCTTACAGTGATATTGCGCTCAGCAGTTCCCTTGTGATTGCCGCGGATATACAGATCGCCATCCAGGCGGATCTGCCCTCCGTTCAGTGAATATATAGCTCCGCGGCCGTCTTTGTATGTATTCGTATTGTCTGTAACGATCGTGCCATCATGTATGTAGAGTCTGGCATCCGAGCCATATATATAGGCTGCGGCGCCGCGGTTCGCGGTATTGCCCGAGATTACTGACGAGTTCAGATATATTTTGGCGCCGCCCGCCAGGTAGAGCGCGCCGCCGTTTGCAGTGGTGGACGCTCCCGTGAGAATGACATTTGTGAGATTGACAGTGGATTTGTATACATAAATCAGCGAGCCGTAATTGTTCCTGCTGCCGTCCTCGGACGTGCCGCTGAGAGTGAGCATGCCGGGCGCGGAACCGCGGATAGTCAGAGTAGACGAGGATCCGGATTTGTAGATGCCTCTGCCGGGGCTGCTGGAATCGTCGGACGAGGAGGGGTTGAGCAGATATATGGTACGGCTGTGACCGTCGTCCGTGATCGTAAGATTTTTGTCTACGGTGAGCTTGCTGGCGATCTCGCAGTCCGAAATCACGGTGACAGTAGAGCCCGCGGCGGCCGCACTCACAGCCGCGGCCAGCGTATCGTATTCGACTGTTCCGACGCGCGCGGCCTTTACGGTGGTGATCCTGCCGGCCGCATCCAGCTTATAGCCTGTGCGGTTCACGGTAAATGCACCGTATACTTCGGATATCGTATCTCCTGTCACGACGGTCTCACCCTCAGTGACTGTATCCAATGTCAGCGCCACACTCGATTCAGCCGAGAAAGCGGCGGCCACCGTAACTGAGCCGTATTTTCTGACAGAGCTGAGCTTGTCTGTGCCGTCCAGAGTAAGTACCGACCCGGAAGTCAGATAGATATCGTCCTCGCACCGCGTGTCCCTGAGAGTCAGCGCCGATACGGAATTAACATATATATCCTCACCCATGGTGGATGAATTATCCCTGAAGATGCAGTTGTCGACGGTCGCAGACGCTGTGACGGAGGTATTGTCCTTGTAGCCCACACTCAGCGCGCCGCCCGCGCAGGTCTTGGCGCCGGTCATTCCGTTTGTAAAGTTGCAAAGCACGGCGTTGCTGAGGACCAGCGAACCGTTATAGACTATGATGCCGGCGCCGGCGTTGCCGGTGCCGTCTATGGTAATGGCGCCCGGATGGCTGCCGGAGATGGTAAGCGCGGCGCCGCTGCCGATCTGCAGGCCTCTGCCGTAGGTCGCCGCTGATCCCGAGCTCGTTCGGTCGGCATTCGCTATATGCAGGGTGTGCGCGCTGCCGTCGTCCGTGATCGTGACGCTCCTGGAGAGCACGTATCTTGCGGTGAGCGAGGCGTCACCCGTCAGGACGATCTGCGCCCCGTCCTCCGCGGCGTCAAGCGCCTGAGCGAGCGTCGCATACTGTGTATCCCCGATCCTGCATACCGTCTCATCGGCGCGTGTCAATGACGCGCCGCAGATGATGAGCGCCGCCGCGGCAATGATCGCAGCGAGACTCTTCGGAATCATACGGTGCAGGGGCAGTCTGCGCGCTGACGATGTGCGATTCGACGGATGCCCCGTTTCTGCCGGTGTTTTATTTTTCTCAAGTATCCACATATATATGCTTACCTCTTCAGGATTATTCTGTATCTGAATACAATCTCATGATAAACTCTCATAATTACTCTATCATATTATAAAGTTTTTTCCCGCGTTCATCAACAACCCTCACCCAATCTTCGAATGATAAAAAATCGTAAAGTTTTTTGTCGATTCTCCTTATTTTTTCTCTTGACGGGATGCGTCTTCTTCTCTATAATCGGCTTACTCCGGTTCCGGAGATCGACAACTGCAGCCCCAAAAAGCTGCAAGGATCTGCGAGCACCGCGCCGCTTTCCGGCAACGTCCCGCAGATGGTCACTGTCAATTGTGACCACCGTTTTCCCATTTTATTCAGCATCAGCTGGCTTGTTTTTGATGCAAAGCTCTGCGTTTTGCACGGTCTTTTTGGCGTACCGTCTCCGGCCGCATTACGCGGGGAGATTTGCGCATCGTCTCCGGCCTCTCGCCGGAGAGCATATCTGCAGAAAGAAGGTGATCATATCTACGCAAGGATTAATTCGATGACCGTCTCGGGGATCGACGGCGTCAGAGTGTATGTGGAGGTGGACGTAGTGGGCGGTCTGCCGGATTTTGCGCTGGTGGGCGACCTCTCACCCGAGGTCAGGGAGGCCAGGGAGAGAGTCCGGACCGCGCTGCGGAATTCCGGATTCGAGATCCCGCCAAAGCGCGTGACTATTAACCTCGCACCGGCCAATATCCGCAAGGCCGGCACGGCTTTCGATCTGGCCATGGCTGTGGGGATCCTATGTGCTTATGACGAGATCCGTCCGGAAAATGCAGACCGGTTCGTTTTTCTCGGGGAACTTGGGCTGGACGGCAGCGTCTGCGCCGTCCCGGGCATTCTGCCCATGGTGCTTGCCGCAAAGAGCGCCGGCATCCCGATGTGCATGGTACCTGCCGAAAACTGTGCCGAGGCCGCGCTCGTAGAAGGTATAGGCGCGGTGCCTGTCCGGACGCTGGCGGAGGCGGCAGAAGTGCTGCGCGATCCGGATGTCGCGCATGTCGCTCAGAGGACCGTGCCGGAAGCCGGCGCAGAGAGCTATGATACCGATTTTTCCGAAGTGAACGGGCAGCAGCAAATGCGGCGGGCAGCGGAAGTGGCGGCTGCCGGCATGCACAATATCCTCTTTATCGGCACGCCCGGTTCAGGCAAGACTATGATAGCCAGGCGCCTGCCGACCATTCTGCCCGCGCTCACCTGGGACGAGAGTCTCGAGGTCACGCGCATCCACAGCGTGAGCGGACTGACCGGCGGCGACCACCCGCTCAGGATGACGAGACCTTTCCGGATGCCTCATCACAACATCTCCGCTTCTGCTCTGGTCGGCGGCGGCAGATACCCGCGACCCGGCGAAGTCTCGCTCGCCGACCGCGGGATACTTTTCCTCGACGAGCTGCCTGAATTCCAGAAACAGGCCCTTGAAGCGCTCCGTCAGCCCATCGAAGACCGCGCGGTGACAGTGGCGAGAGTGAACGGAAGCTGCCGTTTCCCGGCGGATTTCATGCTGTGCGCAGCAATGAATCCATGCCGCTGCGGATACTACCCCGACCGAACCAGATGCAGCTGCAGCGAAAGCGACGTGCAGCAGTACATGCGCCGCATCAGCAGACCGCTGCTGGACCGCATCGATATCTGCGTGGAGGCTCCGCCCGTCAGCTGGCAGGATCTTGAAAAGGACCATTTTAATGAATCCTCGGCGACTATCCGCTCCCGCGTGGAAACCGCCTGGGGCATACAGAAAGAGCGCTTTAAGGGCGGGAACATACTTTTTAATTCACAGATCCGCTCCGGAGATATACGCAGATTCTGCGAGCTGAGCCCGCGAGACAGCGGTCTGATGGAATCGGCTTTTGAAAAAATGAACCTGAGCGCCAGAGGCTACCACCGGGTACTGCGCGTGGCGAGGACGATAGCCGACCTCGCAGGCAGCGGTCAGATCGCATCGGAGCATCTTCTGGAAGCGCTCAGCTACCGCGGTATAGGAGACAAGATATGGGGATGAAAGATAACAAGGAGATGACGATAAAGGAAACTATTTGTTCGGAGGCGAATGGGGATATGCAGATGATCAAGACTATTTCAAGGGAGGATTCCGATTATCCGGTGAAACTGCGCGGCATCCCCGCCCAGCCGTCAGGTCTCTGGCTGCTCGGCAGCCTTCCTCCGACCGGGATGCCCTCGGTAGCTATAGTCGGCGCCCGCAGAGCTACTCCCCACGGAAAGTGGATGGCTGAAAAGCTGGCGTACGAGCTTTCGCGAAAGGGGATGTGCATCGTTAGCGGCATGGCAGAGGGGATAGACGGCGCCGCACATCGCGGGGCCCTGGAGGCGAATGGGGTTACCCTGGCAGTGCTCGGCTGCGGCGTGGACGTCTGCTACCCCAAGAGCAATATGGCTTTGTACGATGCCATCAGGATCCACGGCGGGATCCTGAGCGAGTATCCTCCCGGGACGCTCGCTCAGCCTTTTACTTTTCCCGCCAGGAACAGGATCATCAGCGGGATGGCCGATCTCGTCATCGTAGTCGAAGCCAGAGAGAAATCCGGCAGTCTCATCACTGTCTCACATGCGCTTTCGCAGGGGCGCGACGTGATGGCCGTCCCGGGCCGCCCGGACGATCCCTGCAGCGAAGCCTGCAACCGGCTGATCAAGGAAGGCGCAGGCTGCTGCACATGTGCAGACGATGTGCTGAGATATCTGGAGGTGCTGCCGCCGCCCATGCCGCGCCGCGGCGAGGAAGTGTCGGAGTCCGTCACCCTCGAGGAGAATCTGATACTCTCACACCTTACCGGCGAACCCTGTCACGTGGACACGCTGGCTGAGAAATGCGGTATCCCTGCGTCATCCCTCGCCGTAATGCTCGTAAGCATGGAGCTGAAAGGTCTGGTCACCGCAGTCACGTCCGGCCTGTACCGGCGAGGCTGAGCGCACAGATGTATTTTTCATGCATCGCCTTGTCCGCATAACGGACCGGCTTATATCCGGCCTGCAGACTGCGCCTGCGCCCTCGGACGTTTTCTTTATAATAGTAGAAACTGAAAAAAGCGGGTTGCATACGCAGAAAAAATCGTTTATATTTACAAGCGTTTTTCCGGGCAGACCTTTTGTCCAAAAAAACCGGCAGAGCATCTGCCCAAAATCCGGCCCGCGGTCTTCCGCACGGACATAACACAGGAGTTATCATGGCAAAAAAGCTTATCATAGTTGAGTCGCCTGCAAAGGTGAAAACGATAAAGAAATTTCTCGGAGACAGCTACATCGTCACCGCTTCCGGAGGACACGTAAGGGACCTTCCCAAGAGCGAGATGGGTATCAACATCGAAGGCGATTTTGAACCGAAATACATCACGATCCGCGGCAAGGGCTCCACTCTCTCCGACCTCAAGAAACAGGCGAAGGAAGCCGACAAAGTCTATCTCGCTACCGACCCGGACCGCGAGGGCGAAGCCATCTCATGGCATCTGAAGGAGGCGATGGGGCTGGACGAGTCCAAGGCCTGCCGCATCAGCTTCAACGAGATTACCAAGACTGCGGTGCAGGCCGCGATCAAGGCGCCGCGCAGCATTGATATGAACCTCGTGGACGCCCAGCCGGCCAGACGTGTTCTGGACCGCGTAGTAGGCTACAGCATCAGCCCTCTTCTTTGGCGCAAAGTCAAAAAGGGGCTCTCCGCCGGCCGCGTGCAGTCGGCCACTCTGGCCATGATTGCTGCCAGAGAAGCTGAGATCGCTGCTTTTATCCCTGAAGAATACTGGACGATAGATGCGGAGCTTACCGCAGACGGGAATAAAAAGCCCGTCGTCTTCCATCTTGCGGAAAAGGAACGTCCTCACGATCAGGCCGGAGCCGACGCTCTGGTCCGGGAACTCACCCCCGCCGTCTGGAAGATCGGCGACATCAAGGTCACTCCCAAGTCACGCAAGGCGCCGCTGCCTTTTACCACAAGTTCACTGCAGCAGGATGCGTCCAGATACCTGAATATGTCCCCGCAGCGCACGATGCGCGTCGCGCAGCAGCTCTACGAGGGAATCAATATCAAGGGCAGCGGCACAGTCGCCCTCATTACATATCTGCGTACTGATTCCACACGTATAGCCGATGAGGCGCAGGCCGCAGCAAGGGACTATATCGTCGGAACTTACGGCGCCGAGTACGCCGCCGGGACCGCCGCCAAGGCCAAATCCGGTGCAAATGTACAGGACGCGCACGAAGCTATCCGTCCCACCGACGTGACACGCACTCCCGAAAGCATCAAGGACTCTCTCGACCGCGATCAGCTGCGGCTCTATCAGCTCATCTGGAAGCGCTTCGTGGCAAGCCGCATGACCGACATGAAGACTGAAGTCACCACCGTCAAGGCAGCAGCAGCTGGCCATTCTTTCATTGCGACCGCGACGGTAATCACATTCAAGGGCTACCGCCAGGTGTACAATCTCGGCGACGAAAAAGCCGAGAAAGACGGTGCGCTGGAGAAGCTGACTATGGATTCCGCGCTGGAGCTGGTCAGACTCATCCCCGAGCAGCATTTTACACAGCCTCCCGCTCACTATACGGAATCGACACTGGTTCACGCCATGGAGGAGTGCGGTATCGGCCGACCTTCGACCTACGCACCTACCATCACCCTGCTCCAGAGCCGCCACTATATCGCAAAAGAGCAGAAAAATCTGTATATCACTGAGCTTGGCAGCGCTGTTAACGGCATCATGGTGGACCATTTTCCCGATATTGCCGACACAGGATTCACAGCTGAGATGGAATCGCGCCTCGACAAAGTCGCTGACGGCAAGACCGGCTGGAAGGACCTGATGCACAGTTTTTATCCCGGATTTGAAACCGAACTTAGGAAGGCCGACTCTGCCCTCGGCAAAGTCAAATTAGCCGACGAGGTCTCCGACGTAGTCTGCGACAAGTGCGGCCGAATGATGGTCTATAAGATGGGCAAATATGGCAGATTCCTCGCCTGCCCCGGCTTCCCCGAGTGCCGCAATATCAAATCCATCGTGGTCGACGCAGGCTTCTCCTGCCCGGAGTGCGGCAGCCGCATGACCGTCCGCAAGACCAAAGCCGGCAAGAAATACTTCAGCTGCAGCAACTATCCCGCCTGCAAGTACATGACCTGGGACAAACCAAAGAAATAACCCCGTGACACAAAATCATACCTGACACTATTCAGAACGTTTCTGCTCAATCCACGCAATTTTCGGGGATTGAGCAGAAAAATCTAAGGCGCGGCGCGTGTTTCGCTCTCACTTTTCTGCTCAAATCAGCTTTATTCTCTCATTTGAGCAGAAAAATCTAAGGCGCGGCGCGTGTTTCGCTCTCACTTTTCTGCTCAAATCAGCTTTATTCTCTCGTTTGAGCAGAAAACCGATCATCACCACTGTAAAAAAACAGCTTCTTAATAAACTAGGAGGTAATATGAAAAGTCTATCCAATGATATATCAAACAATATCGTCGAACTAAAATATGCTTTGCAGATAATTAACTGTTTCCTCGAGAAGGCGCCGGAAGGACGTCTGACAACATACAGCAAAAACGGAGTCACGTATTATAAAAATGTGGTCGGTACGCCCGGAACTGCGATCCGCGCAACGCACCTGGGCAAAGGCGCTTCCGAACTGAAGATGAAGCTTGCGAAAAAGGAGTACTATCTGCGCCTGAAGCCTGCGGTAGAATCCCAACTGGCAAACTACACCCGCATGTTGAAGCTTTGCAACGATTCTGCGGTCTATGATACTTTCGGCAGCCTCTCTGAAGAGAAGAAAAACCTCGTCGTTCCGCTTTTTGAAAGTGCGGGCGACCATGAAAGCAGGCTGGCGAAAGAAGCTGTGATGAAATGGCGGGCGCGAAAATGGGAATTCAACACCTCGCATCCCGAGAGGCTTAGGTACGAGACCGCCAAAGGTGAACTGCGCAGATCCAAAGCAGAAGTCATGATCTCTGACTATCTGGATCGTATACCCGAACTGGAGTATCTGTATGAACCGCGTATAACCATTAACGGAAGGACGCTCTGTCCGGATTTTGTGATCATCAATCTTATCACAGGAAAGATTTTCTATCTCGAGCACTTCGGAGGAATGCATATCGAAGGTTATGCCGAGAAAATGGTTAGAAAAATCAGAGATTACGAGACTGCGGGGCTAAAGCTCGGAATCGATGTCTTCTATACTTTTGAGACAGAAGAACTGCCCCTGCGTCAAAAAGATATTGAATTCCAGGTCGAAAGCATGCTTACCTCGAAAAAATAATGTATACCCGAAAATGTGAGAAAAACACCAAAAAAGTCCCCCGGACTGATCCGGGAGACTTTCGCGTGCGTGGGAAGATTCGAACTCCTGGCCTTCTGATCCGTAGTCAGACGCTCTATCCAGCTGAGCTACACGCACAAAAGATAACACACAGCCTGAGCTGCATAAGTGCGGTTGGAGGGACTTGAACCCTCACCCAAGTACATGGACATGAACCTGAATCATGCGCGTATGCCAATTCCGCCACAACCGCATATGGAAGTCAAACTTCCATCGTATATGATCAATCCTCCTGAGGGATGATCTCTCTCTTATTGTATGCTCCGCAGGCCTTGCAGACTCTGTGAGGAACCATAAGAGCTCCGCACTTGCTGCACTTAACGAGAGTCGCATCGCTCATCTTCCAATTTGCTCTGCGGCTGTCTCTGCGAGCCTTTGAGGATTTATTCTTAGGACAAATAGACATATTTTTCGCCTCCGTTCACTGATTAATGGCGCTTCTTTTCAAAACGTGCTTTATGATTATACCATCATGACGATCTTTGTCAACAACTTTTTTTATGCAATTCGCAACCCGTGAGAACAAGACCCAGATGCAACGCTTCCACTACCTTCAGCGTGCGAAGCACTACCTGTGGCTTGCGCCCCACTTCCTTCGCTATGGGAGTTCTCACCGCTTGCTATGGTGCTTTTTCCTTCCGCGTGTGCCTGTTGTGCCGATGCTGATGTCTGATTGCCTTCAGCGTGCGACCTTAAACCCGAAGCGATAGTTTGGCTCCCTTCAGCATGAGCATATTCACCATCCGCTGACGATAACCGCCCTTCAGCATGCGCACCAGATTTTGTAGCCGACGTACCATACCCTTCAGCATGTGAATAGTTTGCTGATGCGATTGTTTCTCTGCCTTCTGAATGAGAGCCATTGCCTCTCGATCCGGTCCTATTTCCTTCTGCGTGGGATGCGTGACCGCTTGCTGTTGTTACATACCCTTCTGCGTGAGAACGGATACCCGATGCGATACTATACTCACTGACGCTATCAGAACCACCTTCAGCGTGTGATTGTGCGCCACTTGCTAATGACCTAACCCCTTCTGCGTGGGAATGGTCGCCTGTAGCCTGTGTTGAAGTCCCTTCTGCGTGTGCGGCTTTTCCACTTGCAGTAGTCTGATTGCCTTCTGCGTGCGCTCCACCATTTGTGGCCACGCTTCTATAACCTTCTGCGTGTGCGCCAAGTTTGAATGCTTTGGTTGCAAAGCCTTCGGCGTGAGAGCATCTTTGATCTACTGATATATCGGCTATCGTTTCACTTGATTGTGCTGATTCGCCAGCAACAGAATACATACCTTCTGCGTGGCTTGCATACTTATCTGCTTTTGTCTCTCTGCCCTCAGCGTGCGTGGAATTAGCCGTGGCTTGGGTTTGTTCGCCCTCAGCATGAGAAGGGCTTCCAGACGCAACATTGTTATACCCTTCTGCATGTGCAGAATTACCCGACACAACCTGCCGATTGCCCTCGGCAAAACTGCCATAACCACTTATCGTGTTGCCATATCCCATAGAGAATGACCAATCAGCACCTTCTTGTATCGTGTTGCCTGCTCCAAAAGCGAAGGCTTGGTCAGCATCAACAGTTTGTGGAATGACTTCATTACCATGCTCAAACGTGCCACCAAAAGAACCATTTCCCTCAAAAGTAAATGTTCCACTACCCGTGGGATTCACCTTGTCCATCTTATCCGCAAGAGCAGAGTCCACATACTCTTTATTCGCGGCATCGGTACTCTGCACGGGAGTGTCAACACCCTCTATCCGAATGGGATCATAAAAATAGTCTCCGCCGTCATCCGTTTTTTTAGCGACTTCAATATGCGTATCAACATCCCCGTCATTGGGAATGAGGGCAAGCATAGCCACCTCTGTATCAAACTGCTTGCTCTCAAGCTCTACATCATACCCGCTTCCATAGCCGCCAATGCTTATCCTATCGGTCTTATCCTTCTGCCCATTGGTATAATCGTTTGTTGACAGACCCTTGCCGGCGATCTTATCAACCTTTCCCGCAAGTGCATCACCCGTTGCCTTTGCGTCAGCGGCTTCACCGGCATGGGAGAGCGTGGGGTCAACTACTGCATCTTCGCCGGGGTCACCCTTATCGCCTTTGGGACCCTGAATGCCCTGCGGGCCAGTGGCACCCGTATCGCCTTTATCGCCTTTATCGCCTTTATCGCCTTTATCTCCCTTCGCGCCATCCGCCACGACCACAGAGGTCTGCGTCCCGTCCTTATGTGTAACGGTAACCATTACGCCGGACGTTACACGTGCAACACTGATGTTCAGATTCTGAGTCTGTGATATGGCCTCGACCAGCTCCGTAAACTCGTCCTGTGCCTCAACTTCACTGTCGTCATATAAGGTGTCCATCACCTTAAGGATAAACCTTGCGGATGTGATCTGCTTCTCGTCAACTCCTATCAGAGATATCTCGCACTCCAGATCGCCGCATACTGCGGAGGTCTGGGACGTAAGCTGATATATTGCCGCGTTGTTCTCGATGGTGCAGTAGTTGAACAGCACGTCCCCGGACTGCCTCTTGGCGCGGAAGATCGCGGTGCAGTTATCCAGCATATACGGCTTGCCCTTCTCGGAAAACGAGAAGTGTATCTCTCTGCCGGTATCATCCTGACGGATCGGAAAGATCAGCGGAGACGATGCGTCCTGAAGATCAATAGTGACTCTATACTTAACGTTGTTCATGATGTCCCTCCTGTTTTAGTTAACAATAAAGGCGTTTCTGCAAAAGCGTAACCACCCCGAGAAATAACGGATTTACGCAGTTTTTTTGAAAACAGTAATTCCACTTTTCATTTTTTATAGTTTTTTTATTGACTTAACTTCGAGAAAACAGCATAATAGATGCAACAGATAACAGTCGTCTGAACGGAAAGAAGGTGTTGACTGTGAAGCTTGATATAGAAAAACTCAAACTCCGCGCAAACGGGATAACCACCACACAGGAAGCGCTGAAAGACGTTGCCCCGATAAACTGGAGCCAGGATGTGCTTGATGGTAAAAAGAAAGTTGTAGTAAAAGAAGCTCATGGAGAAAAAGACGGATGTGTAAAGTTGGAGATATCATACTTGTAAGTGATTATACAAGTAATGGCGTTCAGCTTGGACGCCATTCTTTTGTAGTTGTCAGTGATGAAAACGGCAAAATCGGCAGTCTTGATTATGACATCGTTACAAGCGTTTTGTCATCTTTTAAGTCAGAGGAACATAAACAGAAAAAGCTGAAATATCCCGGGAACTACTTAATCGAAAACACCGATACCGTAACAGTCCCGGACAATGGAAAGTCCGGGTATCTTAAAGTTGATCAGTTATTCTTTTTTAATAAAGAAAAGCTTTCATATACCCATATAGGCTATGTCAAACCCGAGATAATGAAGTCTATCTTCGAATATATTGAAAATATGGGAATACAGCCTACTCTAATTACGGACAATCTATAACGAGTTTTAGGGGAGGGTTGCCCCTCCCCTGTTAGTTACTTGTTGCTCTTCCACTTTTTATAATCTTCGCTGGCGATATACTCCTTATACGTCAGCTTGCTCTTGGGATATTTGGTCTCCCAGATATACTGCTTTGCCGTGTCGCTCAGTTCGCTGGTCTTTGACAGGGCATTTGCAATCTCGTTTTTGTCATAGGAACCCAGGTTGCCGTTACCGTTCGGTCGGTCTACTTCCATGAGCTGAGACAGATAACTGAAATATCCGATTGCGTCTACACCTTTTTTCTCTCCACCGGAGATTATCTTGCCTGACGTAGTATCTTTCAAAGACTCGTCCGGGGCTTCCCCATTCAGATATTTGTCATAATTGGCATTAAAGCCCGTGTCCTCAGCCCACTTCTGTATCTCCTGACCCACCTTTGCCTGCTGATCCACAGAAAGATTTTCCCATCCATTCCTCTGTGAAACGTGATCGTAGACTTTTTGCCAGTCGTCAGCAGCCTCGTCCTCACTCTTGGACTCGTCGGCCTTTATCCTGTCTTTAATAGCCTTGTCAACATTGTCCTGTGCGGACTTGGTGCTGGTTGCAAACGCTTCATTTCCGATCATGTCCTCATAAAGCATATCGTAGACCTTCCGATCATTCTTATATGCCTCATATAGCAGATCAAAATAAGCGTTCTTATTCTGGGCAGGAGCCTTTTCTATGCGAAGTTGTACGTAATCGGCCATGTACTTACCGGAGATAGGCGATACCGTATTGACTATCAGAGCCGTAACAAGTTTACGAACGTTCGCAGCAGGAATACCGGCAAACTGCCCCACGCCTTCCAGTGCGCTTTCGATCTTCCGGAGGACCTTTTCGCGGTCCGCACCGGACATACTATCCCAGTTGGAGAGCTTGACGGAGTTATCCAGCAAAGCTTCTATTCCCGTTCTGAGGCTGTTAAGCGCGTCTATCGTAGGCGCGGAAAGATCATACTCCGTCTGGTTAAAGAACGCTTCGCCGCCGGCCTCACTGAGTATATTATCTATGCGGTTCTCTATCATGGTCAGTGCTTCACCGCCAAGCGGGATCATCCCTGCAAGACTCGCAAGGGATTTGATGCCAAGGCCTTTGGCAACAGACTCTATCGTCATCTCGCCCTCGTCCTCGTACTCTTCCGTCTTGTGCCTGAACATATCCCACAGAAGCTGCATAGCCGCAAATACTACGGTAGATACCGCGATAGACGTATACGCTCTCGCAAAGCCTCTACGCGCCTGCTTATAATCCGCTTCTGACCCGCCGCTCTTATACGCACGGTGCTTTGCTATCATCTCTCCCAGCGATTCATACAGGATATTGTAGTTCTGCATCGGCTGTGTCTTGAACATAACCAAGGCCCTTGTCATCTGGTTTTTGGATCTGAGTATTGCCGGTCTCTGCATGGTGGTGTAGTTTGGCTGCGTATTCTCTATTACCCTGGTGTGCAGCTCGCCTACGGCCTGCCAAAACTCCTCTGAGTTATATTTGATCTCCGGCATATTGGATCTTACATAATACTCGCAAGCCTTAAACAGCTTTCTCGTAGTCAGTATATCCACCTTCTGTATGCCCTGGAGGAGCTTAGGGACGCTGCCCTTCCTTGCGGCTATATCTCCCAGTTCAATAGTCCCGTAGCCCTTTTCGCGGTATATCTGCATAGGCGAATATTTCCGCATCATGGCAAGCTCATGGTCTGACAGTTTCCCGAAGTTGCCCATAGCCTTAGTAAGGGGACCCCATCCGAGCACCGCGGCAGCGGTAGGATAAGACGCTGCCTGTTTGACCATTACTCCGACGTTTCCGAGCAGGACAGCAGATGCGTATTTGCTCCTCACCGTATCCAGCGCGGACGATTTAGGCCCGTTGCCCTGAAGCTGTGACATCAGATCATCAATATACTGGTGTGCAGGCCTGCCCCACGTTTTCTCAAGAGTATCCATGACAGAGGTCTCATATCCCATAACCATCATGCTCATAAGCCTGTTGAAGTCTCCCACGGGGATAGACAGGCCAACATACTTGGCGTGCATCCTGATATCCTGGTTTATGGTCTCCATAAGGCCCACAAGATCCATGGGAGTAGTCGCGCCTTCCTGACGCTCTTTGAGGAAGCCCATGCCGTCTACCGTTCCGTCCTTCTTTAACTCTCCAAAGTTCGTCTGCAGGAAGTTCTTATTAACAGGTATTCTGTAATAATCGTCTACCTTGGCTATGGAATAACCAAGCTTGTCATTGCTCACCTCATTCAGTGCAGGCTTACTGACGTTCTCATAGTAATTCCTGCACAGATCAGCAAAGGCTCTTTCCTTGGGAGTCATGCCCAGTGTAATTGCTCTCACCTGCGTGGGCGTAAGCTTTATCCTGGTACCTCTTGCATAAGCCTCGGCGGTCTTGCCCTTACTGAGAAGCCTGTAATCCGGAACGTTTATCCCGCCATTCATGATATGCCGCATATTCGCGTCATTATGTGAGTGCATATACAGGCTCATTCTGAGGTTGGGTGTAATAACCGCCTTCTGGTTTCCGTTCTCACCCAGGCCGCCTATCTCTATGCGCTCACTATTTATGAATTTGACAAAATCCTTGTCAGAGGTAAACGGCCGCAGCATCTCCTCAGCCTCATTCTGGTACGCTATTCTCTTATTCTCGCCCTTTGAAAGCTCTCTTGTAAGCTGATACAAAGGAGAATTACGGTTATATCCCACAAGTTTAAGGGCCAGCGTTTCCGGTCTGAGAAGGCTTATCGCAGCACTGTACCGTTTACTCGACTGGTTTTTAACTCCACCGGAGTTTTCCAGATCGGTAATGGTATTAAGCCCCGCCTGGTAGGTCTCTATCCGAATCTGCTTATTATGGAATTTCCTTGAGGTCGAAAGCGCGTGCTCTATGTTAAGCAGCACGTCCGTAAGGTCTCTCACGTCCTGTATATCCATGTTTGATATGCGCGTCTTTGAAAGCCTGTCCAGCCTCTTCTTTGTAAGCTCGTCCGGTATGAAGTCCGGATTGCTCTCCACCTCGTCGTCATACCACGCCTTAAGGCTTACCAGATCTTCCAAGGACCTCTTTGTAATGCCCTTTGAAACAAGGTCCAGGTCGCCTATCAGGGAATTGATATAGTCTTTGGTCACGTCATAGGTCTTAAGCTTTGACAGCCTTCTCGCTACATTCAGCAGCCTTGTACGGTCGGCAGACTCTATCTTTCTTTCCCTGGCGTTTTTCTGGATCTCCTTATAATGATCCTTAAGAGACTGTATCTGCTTCTCGCGTTTTTCACGCAGTTTATCCAAAGCCTGCTGTTCGTGCTCTTTGGCCTGCTCACGCAGCTTGTCTAAAGCCTCTTTGCGTTTTCCTGCCTCCTGCGCCCTTACTTCCTGCTTTGCCCGGGCTACAGCTTCTTTTTTCTCCGCTTCCTTCCGGTCCGCAAAGGTAGGCTTCTCCTTGCCATACAGTGTGAGCTCCACCAGATCAGCCATTATCTCCTCGCTGCTCCAGTCTATATACTCCTCGCTGTTGGTATCGGTAGGTATCAGTAGCTTTGTAGGCACCAGCACGTTGTCGAGAAGATCTATCACGTGCTCTAACTGATCCGCAGGATTCGTTATGTCCTCCGGGAAGAGATACGGATACAGTTCGTGGGCTTCCTGATACCAGGAGTCCATACTCCCCTGATCGGATATGGTCAGATGAAGTTTATTAAACTTCTTCCTCCCTTCGCCGCCTTCCTTAAAGAAGTCCGCAGGGAGATCAGAACGGTTGATTCTGATCTTTGATGCTTTGATGAAGTCCAGCGCATCCTTCAGGTTATCGTCCCATTCCGTCGTAAACTCCGGAAGCTGTGCCTCACCGAGTTTTACCGCAAGCTTTCTCACGCGGTCTCTGAGCGCGCCGAGAGAGAAGTCCTCCGGCTGATTGAGCGCCCACACCCCGAGAGTCTTGATCTCTTTGGCAAGCTCGGCCTTATTCAGCTCGGTGTTGGCAGCATACTGTTTTGCCAGGGCATTTACGCTTGCATCCGTCAGTTTCTCCACCTTCGTAAGCCTGGTCTGGCCTTTCCAGTAATCAGCCTTCTGCCTCGCGTTCTTCAGCTCACGCAGGGCCTTGTTGAGTTCTCTGCGCGTCGCGGTCAGCTCGTCGCTCGGCGCAGGGACGGTGTACGGAGTAATTTCCTCGCGGAGCTGAGTTTTTTCAGATTCGGGGTTGACTTTGGTGCCGGATTGAGGTACATTATCCGTGGAAGCATTATTCCCATAATTTCCGGTTAAGGACACCGGCGATTCACTGGCCTTAATGCTTTTATTTTTTACTCTGACCAGATACCCCTTTTCTAACTGTTTCTTTATATACTCGTTGATATCATTGCGTCCAAACACCGTGGCGATTCTATTTACGTCTATATAAACGTTATTATATCTGCCGTGCTCATTGACAATGATCGGGACGTTTATAGTGTTCCCGTCATTATCTTTTATTTTAGATACAAGCAGGAAATAGTTTTCTCTGCGTTCTGGTTTCGGCGCAAACTTGGTTCCCCGATATGCAAGGTCAACATCATCCAATCCGTTTATAACCTGAAGATATAATTCTTCTCCAAGTCTATGGAAATGCTTCCCCTTTATTGAAAGACCGAGTTTCTTTGCTTCAGCCTCAGACAAAATGTTTTCGCGTACATGAGAGGCTTTCATAACAAGAGGAAGGTCTTTTGTATTTTTCTGAGAGGTTATAATCGATGGGCTGTGATCAGTCAAACGTACCTCAGAGCCATACTTTGTATCCGTGGTTACCTTGTGTACCTCATCTTCTGCATCGTCGCGCAGGAAAGGATACTTTTTCCCGTCCGTGACACCATACCCTGCTTTCTCTTCATACAGCACGTTTGCGCCAGGATTACCGTACCGTTCCATTATGGCTTCCTTGTTAGCGTTGTTAAGCGGCATGATGTCAGACAGGGTTATGCTCTGCCCTGTTCCGCGCTGGTTGAATATTTCCATAGACTTAATGGTCTCAAGAGGGTTTCCGTAACCGTTAAGCTCTTTGGCAAGCATTCCGCTCCTGTAAAACTCTATGCCGATCTCAGCAGAGGTGATTCCCTGCTTTTCAAGCGCACGCATCCTGTGACGGCCTTCGTGTCCCAGCACCTCTCCGGAGTCAACGTCAACTATCAGGTATGGTGTCTGCCTGCTCTTCTTCAGATCCTCAGTAAAGTCTCTCTCATTTACAGTGCTGCCATACTCTCCGGGCATCTTATCGAATACTTCCCTGTTCTGGTTTCTCGTACCCAAAGTCATGTTCAGGAAGTCAGTGGGATTGATAGAAGTGATCCACTGACGGGCATAGTCCTTCCTGTTACCTGCAGTGCTGCCCTCGATCATATCCTCTAAGCGCTCCCGCCGCATTGCGGCTGTCTGTTCGTTTCCATACTGTATCTGACTTTCAAACAGGGCATTAGTATTATTCAGAGCGTTTCTTCTCGCCTCTTCGTCACCGGCAGGATACTCGTATACCGGTACACCAAGATCAGACAGCTTGTTCTTAACTGCGCTGTCTGTGTTTTCGGGAAGTATTACTGCAGCAGCCTCGTTAAAGCCTACCGCGCGTTCCGGTTTTGCCTCAAAGTATTCTGTGGGCATGTTGGCGATATCATCCGCAAGCGTAAGGATCTTGCCCGCGGTCTCTTCGTTGATATTCGTCAGCCAGTCCGAATACTTGCTTAGCGTTCTGATAATGCCGTTTACGGATCTGTTGTTTCTTACGGACTCGCCTATAACTCCGGCGGCATCGTCCAGAAGTTTAAAGTTCTCCCAGGAGTTTTCTTTCATCTGACCGGGTTTGATAATGCTCTGCGCTATCTCGGAGAGTCTTTCGGTAAAGCCCTTTCGGATCGCGTCGTACTCTTCCTGATCCATACGGTTCAGACGTTCCTTGTCGGCCTTGACCTCGCTGATGCTTCTGAATCTTTTTGCCGCGCTGCCCCAGATTGAGGTACCGCCGAAGATAGTCTCCGCGTTCTCGTGGCCGCGCATCTCTTTGACGATATTCTCCAGGTTGACTTCGTAGTGCAGAAATTCAAAGCTTCTATGGTTGCCCATGGGAGCATATCTTTCCTTGCCGTTATAGATCCCGCTCTTTTCCTCAAGGCCGTCGAACAGGCTGTGCAGCCACTTGTTATACGCCTTTTTGTCTACAGCTTTTTCTATAGCGGCTTCGGTTGCCTGACGGTCTGTCTCGGTCTTAATGCTCACGCCCTCGTTCTCTGCAAACTTTAGCGCGTTTCTGACCTCCCCGATCTTCTGCGCGGGTTTCATCTGCTCTACGGAATACTTCGCATCTGCTTCCGACAAATCATACGCAGCCATGTATGCCTTTGTAAGCGCCGGATTCAGCTCCTTTTCATGCTCCGCAAGCCATGACTTGCGATACGTAAGAGGGTTTTCGCCTTTGGGGATATTAAACTCAAAAACAGTATTTTCTCCAAGCGTATCTATAAGGCTCTGGCTGACAGCCTTCTGGTCTGCCGTCATTTCGGTTTTAGTCTCAACAACTACAGGATCCACACCTTTGCCCTTCGTATCCAGCAGGAAGAGCTGCATCATGTCCTTATCATCGGAGTATTTCTCTATTATTCCGGCTTCGCCGCCGTCACGATTAAGCTGATCTTCCGCATAGTTTCCATACGGATATAAAGGACGTGTAGCGTCGTCGCCAAACTTCCTATACAGGTCATAATATTTGCTCCTGAGCGCAGATTCGACTTTATCATTAGCCTTATACTCTATCTGAGGGAAGGTCGGGGTCCATGCGTCACCTGAATAAATCTTGTTCCGGGGATCCTTGCGGGGATCTATAGAGTCTTTGTTGAACACTATGGATACGTCCCCGTATTCCGAATGACCGTTCCTTGCCTTGATAATAGCTATTGAAGGCATAGGCAGACCGCCCAGATCAAGGCTTTTCGCAAGCTCATTCTGCGTCATGTTGTGGACCGCAACAAGCTCCTTTGTCTGCTCTGCGTTTTCCTTAAGATCAAACTCCTCTTTTACCTCAAACGCCTTTTCGCCTATGGTCCCGTCAGGGTTATAATCCATACGGTCTCTGACCGTCCCGTTGATATACTCTATCCGCCCTCCGATATTTACAGTTAAACCGGAGTCGCCCTTATACATGGATCTTCCGCCGCGGTCTATGATATCGAATATCAGATTGCGCAGGAACAGATGCTGCAGATCATACGTGGCATCGTCCCAGGCTATTCCACCTGTCATAAGCAGAAACGTCCTTGAGGATCCGAGCTGTGTTTTCCTGTCTGCGAGATACTGTCCGAAAGCGTCCGTGGACTTCATAAAGGTATTCTTTACTTCCTCTATCGCTCTCAGTCTGCCCTTGGTATCGCAGTACATAAGCACTCCAACGTCCTTGGAATGAACAAGATCCACTGCAGCCTGAGCGAGCTTATCAGGACCGTTGAACACGTCATAAAGCAGCGGATGATCTACTATCCGCTTTTCAAACGTCTCTGCTTTGCCGCTTACAAGTGTCTGTATACCGCCCTGGGAGTATCCGGAGGCGTTCAGATAGGAATACTTGTTATGGTCAACTATGATATGTCCCTTAAATCCGGGGACCATCTGGCTAAACCTCCTTGTCATGGCAATATCCGCACCGGACTCGGAAGGATCTCCTGAGGGATGGTTGTGCATCAGATAGTATCCGCTGGCCTTAAGATCGTTTCTCCTGGCTATTATGGAATCCAGCATACCTTTGGTTGCATATGCTCTGTCCACCAGCCTTGAAGTAAAGGACTGTACGCTTATTATCCTGTCACCCTTGGTAAAGAGTATGCGGAAGGTCTCAAACCTCGGGTCACGAAGCAGCATACCGTAAGCCGCCACCTGTGAAGCTGCTATCTCGGGATTCTTTGTATCCAGCCGGACGCTCTCGTAGTCCACCGCGCCCTTTTCTACGAAGTTATCTACTATTCCAAGCGCAATGGTCCTTGTGCCGTTCTTGTCTATAAGCTGTGCCTGCTTCTGCGCGTCGGTAACAGCCTTTACTATCTGCCCTCTCTCGGACTTTGCCTTCTGGGAGTTGATGGACCTTGCGTACTCGTCCAGGGTGATCTGATGACCGGCGACGATTTTTTGAATATCTTTTACCTGGAGGGGTTGACCGTTGTTCGCATTTGGTGTATTATCTTCAGCAGAAGGAGCTGGAGATCCGACCGCGTTTTGGACGTACGGCGCAGGGCTGTTTGATGAAACAGTATTGGGCACTCGGGAGGCAGTTCCTTTTTTGTATGCACTGAGCACATATACTGTTTTGCTGTCAGTATCAGGGACCGCTTCTATAACAGCCATCTCACCTGTATTTAACGGAACAGTTATTTCAACTGTAGGAGCAAAGGAGCCGTCTTTATTACGATATGCCTTAGTATTCCTTTTTCCTTTCCCGACGTTTGAAAAATTACGGTCCAGGTCGAGCAGATTGAAATAATCACTGGTATCTGCCATTGTGTGATCGGCTTTTCCATTCTTCCCGTGTCGTATTTCTGTGTGTTCAACCTCATTAGGCGCAAACGCCGTTTTCCATCCGGTAGTATTTATTCCTATTGCCGATTCTATCTTATCTCCAAGGTCTTTGGACATAGATTCCGAAAGCACGATAGGTTCTATATACTCCCCGCTTTTCGTGGCCATTCTCTTTTTAACCGCGTCAACAAACGACGCAAGTTTCTTCCTTGCGCTATCGAGATAGGAACCGCCTTCCATTACACTGTTGGAGTTATTTAACTGTCCCTGCAGCTCCTCTATTTCTTTTTCTATCCGGTCTATTTCAGCGGGATCGTTTGTCCTCGCCTGTGCATCTTCCAGTGCCTCTATCCGGCTCTGAATATCCGTATATGAAGATTTACCCGTTTCAAGGCTTACATCGGCTCTGCGGGCTTCTGGCGCAGCCACAGGCAGGCTTCCGCTTTCCTCGTCTCTGAGTCTTGCGGAAAAGCCGTCTACTACCGCCTGCTTTGCCCCTTCTCCCGAAAGCTCAAGGATATTGTCTACGGTACCGGTCTTATAGCCGTCCGTGAAGTCCTTGTAATAGGTATCAAAGTCAGTGCCGACTGTATAACCGTCCTTAAATGCGGTTATACCTTCCTCGCCTACTCCCAGGTCCTTAAGTTTCTTCTCGGTATCGGCAGAGGTTACTTTATTTTTTGCCGCGGCATTCTGCCCGAGGGCGTACGAATACTCCCTCTGGGCAGGCGCGAGATCGTTATAAAACCCGTCGGCAGTTATCTGATCCTTCGGATATCCGTTAAGGCCGTAGTTATATCCTTCTACCATGCCCCTTGAATAGACTATCTCGTCCGTGGATCCGTCATATTCTCCGGATATGCGGTCCAGATCGGCTTTGCTTATATTGCTCGCGCCGGGAGCGGCAGACAGTTCGGAAGCCACACTACCGGCACTTGGTACCGTATTTGTAACAATTGGTACCGTATTTGTAACAATTGGTACTGTATTTGTAACAACAGGAGCTGCCTGCATATCCGGAACGTTTATAGCCGTTTGCTCAGGCACACTTATACCCGCCTGCAGCGCGTTCCGTATGCCGGAAACTACACCCGAAGGAGCTGCAGGGACCTGTGTACTCTGCGGCAGACCATTAGCTATTGCATTGAAGTTGGAGATTAACAGATCGTATCCTGCAAGAATATCATTCTTTGCCGACTGCTGCCCGGGCATAGACATCTGCTCAATATACACACGTCCTTCCTGAGCTTTGGCAAGCAGCTCTCTGGCAATAGTCTGTGCGCGGGAATTGTCCCCTCCTGTTGACTGAGAAGCAGTCCTGGTTATTTCCTCCCATCCGTCATTAAGTTCTTTCTGCAGCCGCTCGACGTATTCCGCTGTCTGCCGGTTCTGTATTCCGGTTTGGACCGCAGCGGAGATCAGCGAATAAGCAAAGCCTTCCACGAGTGACCAGGCAAGCTCCTCGTCCGTCATTTTCTTTTTGCTCAGTGCATTTTGCGTAAGCGTGTTTGTCGCTGCATATGCGGACGAGCTGGCAGCATTGGTAAGATAGTTATTAAATTTGGTCTGCAGGCCCTTCTGGACCAGCATATCATTGATCCCTGTTGAAACCAGACCACTTGCTATGCTTGCAGACGCACCGGCGATAGCATTTACACCTACGGATCTGCCAAATTCTTCGGGCGTGATCTGCCCCGTTCTCAGATAAGGAGCCTGCGAAAGTGCCGACTGGCTGCCCATTGTAAGTGCATTATATATCGCTCCGGACGCAAGATTAGCCGACGCACCCAATGCCCTGCCTACTGCGGCAAATCCCTTATTCAGAAGAAGCATTGAAGCAATGTTGCTTGCGGTAGATCCGGTTTTATAGGCCCACGAATAATCACCACTCGCCGCCCTTGCGTTTTCCAGCGCGGTAGAGTGTGCTATATCATCATCGAATATCGAAAGAGCATTGGCCACCGGAGCTGTAATTCCAGCAAGAAGTGACTCGGAAAATGTAGCCTTAAGAGGCGCGGCAGCGCTTAAATACTCGTTGGCCTCGTTCTTGCCTCTGGTATTGTAGATGTAATTATATGTATCCTTAACTTCCTGAGGAAGATCGTCATAGCCGCTCCAGTCACGAGAGTCATAGTGACTCCATCCGTTATCCTCACGTATGCCATAGCTCTGATTGGCCCTTATTCTCTCTCTGACTTCGGGATTGGCATTGATATACTCGTAAGGATCGTCTCCCAAGGATTCTCTCTGATGCTCATAGTCATTGTATAGATCGGGATTATATGCAGCCTTCTCCGCGAAATCCTCGCTACTGCGAAGGTCGTTCCACTCGCGCAGCCTCTTCCCGGCCTGCAGCCTGCTTATCTCCTGATCGACGCGCTGTCTTTCCTCCGTGTTCTTGATAAGGTCTGCATCGGAACGGAAATTATGGTTTGCTTCTTCTTCCAAAACAAACTTCCTTGCGTTCAGATCCGCAATGGCATAATTATAGTCCTCGTCCGTGTACTGTGATTCCCTTCCTTCCGGGGACTCCATGTATCTCTGATACAGTGCAGCACGCTGATACATGGGCGTAGCCTTGTACGTTTCCTCGGCGTGTTTTCTCTGCTCCCTCTGCAGATTGTCCAGGGCGATCTGATACGCGCGGTCCTGCTCGGCACGCCTGACAAGCCGCTCGTTCGACACGGAACGCGCTGCAGTGCGAATATCGGTAAAAGGACGGTTCTGTGCAGGAAGCTGCTGTCCCGTCCTCTGTGCGTATCTCTCGGCAACTCCGGTCTGTCTTTCGTTGTATCTCTCTGCTACTCCGGTCTTTTTCTGTCCGCTGGTCTGCTTCTCTTTATATCTCTCGGCAACGCCCATTTTACTTGCCTCCCTGTACTTTGTTCACGCTTACCTTTGCTCCTGTTCCGCCGCTGGCCTTGCCGCTCTTCTGGGATGATTTTGCAGATGATTTTGCGGGTGTTTTAGGTGCTCTTTCCTTAAGAAAGCTGTATATTGCGTCTGCCGTGGCCTCATCAATCGTCCCGGCTGCCGTCTGCTCGTCCAGATATTTAGCTATGCCCTGATAATTCCCTTTGGTTGCTGCGTCGGCAAGGGAATTGGCGGTACCCATTCCAAACAGCCTGATGATCAAACCTGCGTTTGCGGTTACGGGTTCTGCCGCAGGAGATTCCGGCTCAGGCTTTTCTTTGTCAGTTCCTCCGTTTCCGCCGCCTCTGCCTCCGGAAGAAACGTTATTCATGTTATAGAGGTTCAAGGCTCTCGCGTATTCGTCGTTGTATCTGTCGTAATCGTCCTTCGCCAGATCCTGTGCTAGGTTATACAGATAATTGCGCTCATTATTGAACGTATTCATCCTATCCTGATGCTCGTTATACTCTGTACCGTACAGACCCCTTAAGCGGTCATAGTTATCAGCCAGGTCATCACCCTCTGCCTGATACTGCTGAAATGCCATATCCCGCAGCTCAGGGATAACACCGTTCAGCTTGCCGAGATAATTCTGATACGCCATGTTACCCGCAGAAGCAGCATAGGAATTGCCGAAGCCGCCGGTAAGCGCAGCGGACTGTGCCAGCGTGTCCTGCATGGCCATCAGGCCCTGCCGCATATACTGGTCCTTGTACTGGTTATATAAAGCGTCCGCGTTGAAGTCGTAGTTGAACTTCTCTCTGTTCTGCAGACGGTTATATGCGTCCTGAAGCTGGGTACCGTAGGTTCCGCCCGTCCATTCCTCGGGCCGCTGTGATTCTATATTTGCAAGCTTCTGTCTTGCCTTTTTAACTTCTTCGCTCTCTTCGTAAGGTTTATAAGTGAATGCCATGTCTTTACCCTCCCTTTATGTATACGCCTTATGGTAAATGCCGTTGACTGCATATGTTCCGCCTGTGATTGCGTTTTCGTGCCAGAACGAAAGCTCGCCGTTTGCCTTGATATTCGCGTTTAACCTGCCCGGTACGGATGTCGATCCCTGATATCCGCAGGCCATCGTAGAAAATGTGTCCGCCTCTGGGAACGTGCATAGAATCTGCGATGTATTTGCCGCAAACGAACCACCCAGGTCAAACACGAAATGAACTACGATAAAATCCCCAAACTCATAATACCCGCCCGAATATGCCATAATGCTATTGGCTATATTGGTTGGCTCCTTTACCGGATTGGATGGATGGATCTCATTAAGAGTTAATTTGCCGCCCTTCACAATGAATTTGTTAATGTAATTCCCATATCTTACTGTGCTTAAATCTATTTCGTACCCGCTTTCTCCGTCCCATTCGAGGCAGCCTTTGATAAATGTATGTACCCCTCCGGACGTATCATCTGCATCGCAATGTAATCCGTTTACCCCTATGCCCGCTTGCATATATATGGTTCCGATCTGCTTTGCAAAGCTATATTCATCTCTTTGCTGCACTGCGTCTTCGAGTTGAGAAATGATCTTTTGCTGTGCCGCGATAGTATCTTTGAGCTTCTGGATCTGAGAGTCATATGGCCGAAGCGTATAATCCAGCTCCTCGCAAAGATTGTATATACACCTTTTCAGTTTAATGATCTCCTCCTCGGGAGTACCGCTCATCGTCAGGCTCGGAATCGCCTCCTGGAACATAGCCATTTATCGCACCTCACTTCCCACTTCTATGGTTTTGCTCATGGAATACAGTTCAAACTGCCCTGTGCCTTCCAGAATAAGCCGTATATAATCGCACCTGTGCGGCGCAAACTTCATTACTATCACATTCAGATTGCCGTCTCCGGTTATCAGCTTATAGGGTTCCTCTGTTTTTCCGTCATAGGAAATGGATATCTGTACCCGCGTCCCCAGCGCTGCTCTCATGCGCAGCATGATGGACGAGATATATTTGTTGTGCAGGGAATACTGTCTCGCGGATGACGGAAGCGTCATGAGGATCTTGCCGGTCTCGAGATACCACCTGACTTCGGAGTCCCCTCCGGATAGTTTCTCGATAAACGAATCCCCGGTGTTGGTCGTATATACTTCGTCCTTATAGGTAACGGCAACGGTGCGCTCTGCTTTTTTTGACTCGATATGCCAGAAGCCGTAACGCGCGTTGTATACGTACAGCCGCCCTTCGTTCCCGACTGTGGCAAAGAGGTAATATTTTTTGCCCAGAAAAGTGGCGCAGCCGTCCTTCAGCTTATCCTCGCCCAGATCCTGGGATATGACCGCAGGAAGGGAGCCGTCAAACCTGCACACGCCGTCCGTGGAGAGGTAGTACAGATAATCATCCACTACCACTGCAGACCGCGCAGAGCCTTTGGCTATGCCCTTGCAGGCCGTCTCGGTCGTCTGGAAGTTCGACGGCATGGTACCGTAGACCTTATGGATGTAATTTTCCTTAAAGGCATATACCTTGCCCAGATACACGGCCATGCCGGTAAACTCCCCCTCGGTACCTACCGTCACCGCGTAGGAGTCAGAGGCAATGCCGGGATAGCAGTACCAGTTTTTGGGATCGCCCAGCTTCGATGCATAAATTTCATGATGGGCCGAGGAACAGCCCCAGAGCCGGTTGTTCAGCTGGATAACATAGTCCATATCGGGGATGGGCCTGTCTATGGTTACCGGATCGGATGTCCCGGTAATATCACTTAAATCACTGAGGAAATACGTAATAACGATATTGTCATTGTCAGCCTTGTTCACGTACCAGAATTTCTGCTGCGTGGCCTCCTCGGACAGCCGGTCTATTCCCTTGATCTGAATGCCGTCATAGTCCTTAATACCGGTTCCTATGCCGGTGCAGTGTATCTTAATGTACGAAGAAGGAACCGATACCCACATGGCACTGGTCTTTGACCACTGCTTCAGGACCTTATTTTCCGTGTCCATCCAGTAATCTCCGTCAGCCGGATCGTCAGGTTTTACAGAGGCCGGTACAAACGCAGTCTCCATATCGGACTTGACATATGTAAACTTTATTGGATTGGATACCGTGGGCTGAACAGTATGATGCGCAGCGAGCGAAGTTAAGACGCGGTACGCGGGGTCCTCGGGATTTGCGTAATTGAAGTACACCTTCGCAGGAAACAGGCATATATACGCCCCCATGCCAACTATCTGCTGCTCCTCGCTCGAAGGCAGCGTGCCGGATATCTCCGAATTGCCGTAGTATACGGTATCATCAATGACTCTGACCAGTTCTTCACCGGCAAACAAACCGAATACACCGCCGTCCTGCGGGATGGTGGTGTATGCTTCTCTTGTCCTGGCTATGGGGTATGCGTCGCCCGTGATGCCGTCCATATCGAACCACTCCCCATTCTCCTGTCTGGGGTTATGGTTGTAGCCCAGGAAAGCATCGGTCAGCTCACGCGTCATATTTATGTCCTGAAGAGGTGACAGCTTCATGGCGACTCCTTAGTAATATATCATCCTGGCACCCCTATGAACGTGAGTGCGGTTATAGTCTTTCTTGTACGCCTCAAAGATATCGTTGAATCTCAGGGCGGAGTTGTTGTATTTGTTTATCTCTGAATTGTGGTAGTCTATCTTGGACTCAAGCCACGTCAGATAGATCTCTTCGTACGGCTCGCCTACGAGCAATACGGTTTCCGGATCCGTATCTTCGCTGTAAGGCGTAAAAGATACATTTTCGGTATACTGATCCAGTAATTCCCGCTTAATCATCCCGTCGAGCTGTGACAGCCATCTGGTCTTCTGGCCCTGGGTATACTCGTTGGGTTTAAGTTCATCTATGGCGTGTATGGCTTCAATAATCGTCATAATAACCTCCTGTGGGGACCGCCGGAGCGATCCCCATATTACAAACTTATGCGAAGTTCTTAGGTGCAAGTTCTTCCTCGAAGTCCATGCAGTAATCAACCATGTAGTCACGGTCCTCAAGAGCCGCGGCAATGGACTCGGGGACCTTGACCCTTTTACCCGGCTGGATCTGATAACGTGTGTTATTGATCCATACCACGGTATCTTCCTGGTTCTTCCTGGTTCTGGGGATAACAACCTCAACCAATGCTTCTTTCTTGCTTGCTGCCATTTCTTTTTCTCCTTTTTTGAAAAAGGGGAGACGGAGGCTCCGCCTCCCCGCATGATTAGTTGGCCTCGATATCTTCCGAATAGGTCGGAGATACGGACTCAAGACGCACGAGATAATCCTGGACGAGAATCTCTGCGGTCTTCATGGCCTTCCAGCCTACGGACGATCTCTGATCCAGAGGGTCGGTAGTGCCGCCTGAACCCTTCTGCTTGACGATGGTCTGCAGACCGCCGCCGTTGACCTCGGTAACGCCGTATGCGTCACGTCCGAAGATCAGGGTACCGAATACCGCAAGGTCGCCGGAGGTTCCGCCATAAGGCGCAATCACGGCATTTGCGGAAGCGGTCGAAGCCTCGGCAAGGGTGATGCTCGCGGAGTTTGCAGCACCGGCCACAAGCGCGGCTACAGTGACCTTAGTGCCGCCGAGATATACCTGCTTGTCAGCGGCGGAACGCGCGGCAAACGCGGTTACATCATCATCGGTAATGACCTCATTGACCGGAATAGTGGTGCTTGCCGTACTTACCGCGGTCTTAACGGTAAGGGTACGGGAGCCTTTGGTAAGCCCGATGCCTCTGAACACCTTCGCCTCGGTGGACTCGATGAATCTGACACCCGCGATACGTCCGATCTCACCGGTATACAGGTTTTCAGGCTCTGCATACTTGTGAGCGTCTACCCATTCAGGATCAGACATGATATCAAAGGATACAGCCGGGTTGACGATGGCAATGTAATACCCTGAGAACGAGGGGGCATTGGCCAGTTTCAGCTTGGTCGCGGCCTTCTTGATGTCAAGGACCTTAAGGATAGAGGTGTTGTCCAGATCCTTACGCTGGGTGACTGCGGTAGCAGTGCTGCCGTTCCACTTGCTTGCGTAGGATACGTTGCCGCCGGACTGCATCGCGTTACGAGTGATCGTATCGAGCGTACGTCCCGCCTGGTTGCCGTGGATCTTGGTGGTCTCAAGGATATTGTTGTCAATAGCCGTGAGATCAAGCACGTCAGTCAGGATGGTGTAGTCGCCATACTGGGACAGCTCCGCCTCGAGCGTGGTCACCTGCAGCTTATTGCCGATAGGAGTCACGCCCTCAACAAGAGGCGTAAGAGCCTTCTTGTAAGGCAGGTACTTCCTGAACTCGATCTTCTTGCCGCCGTTACGCGGGATAGGACGCTTCTGGGCGAACTGGTCATGGACCAGGTTAGGCTCAGCCTCATCAATGAGGGTCATGTCATAAAACGTCTTGTTCTCGGCACTCAGTCCTTCGTACAGGGTGGAGTTGACGTTCAGGGGCTGGTAGATCTGCTCTCCATCGAGCAGATACAGGCTATGGATTTTTAAAAGTGCATTCATAATGTGTCTCCTTTTCTGCCAAGGAGAACGCATCTATTATCTGCTGAATGATACGCGCCCTCCATTGGCTACTATCTGCGCTACTTTTGCGCGATCTGCCTTGGTGAGCTGTGACACGTCGCTCTTAACGATTGGTGACGACTGCGAATTATTACCATTCTCTGCCGGCCTCTGCCCGCTCCGGATCCTGTTGGAGAGCTTCTGCTCGGTCTGCTGTACCGCGAACTGCATTGCTCCGCTTATGATCTCGTCCTTATGGACTACCTCATATGCGGTCCTTACGTCCACGTGTGACCTTAACAGACCTATGAACTTCTCATCCTGCAGCTCGGTCTGGAGATCAAACTGAGGATAGATCTGTTTAACGGCCTGCGCCTCCTGCATCCAGCCGGACATGATCTGATCAGCATTTTCCTTGATCTGGGCCTGCTGCATCTGCTGTTTGAGCGTTTCGTTCTCGCGCTCCAGCTTGCGGACGGCCTTGAGCTGGCTTACGTCCATGCCCTTTTCCATGGCCTCCTCCTCGTAATAGGAGTCATCGTCCTCAATGGCCTGTATCAGAGCCTGCTGATCTGTCGGGTCCACGCCATATCTCTTGGCAAGGAACTCAAGGGTAGGTGCAAGCGAGTTATACTTGTCTACCGTCTCCTGCGTCGATTTGAGGCGTTTCTGAATGGTACTCTGAATCTTGGCGTCGTAGAGATCCTTATATTCTCCCTTAATAAGGTTCTCAAACGTTGCGTTGCGATCCTCGCCTCCGTCCTTGGAAGCTCCACCGGGAGTCTCTGCCTGTGGCTGTACTCCGTACAACACCTCCGGCTGAGGGTTTTTGCTTCCCTTCTGCTGGCCGGGAACGCCAGCGGGTACACCTGTTGCTCCGTCTGATCCGGTGCCACCGTCTCCTGCAGAGGGGCCTTCGCCCTCCAGCAGATAGAGACTGCGGATCTTCAGGAATGTTTTGTCTGACATATTCTGTCCTTTCTGCCCTTGAAGCGGGCGATTCTGTAATCTGTCCGTCAGGTGGACGACTCCTCTATATGTTCGGATTTCTCCGGGATAGATAAGAATATTTCCTCCGGGTAGTTATGCTCTAAGAGTCTTATCCCGGTACGGATTATGAGAAACAGATGCAGCGCATCTGCTATGGCCTGCTTTGCGGGCTTTGCCACAATAATGATGTCTCCCTCCTTAAGCCGCATTGACGGCTTCTTGCGGAGCTGGCCCTTGTTGTACATATCCTTGACGCACTGTGCTGCCAGGTATGCGTATGATGTTGCCGCGCAGCACACGTCTTTACGCGCATGCCCTTTCAGCATGAAGATGAAGCTGTTGCCTTGACCGTTCTGTCCTATGGTTACTGCTATCATGTCATTACCTCGGTGCTGTGGAATCTGCGGCCCTCTGTCTGGCCTTGCTTGTTACGGACGACTCCTGTGTGTCTGCAGGAAGCCCCTGCGCGCCGCCTTGTGGCATAGGAGGAGCCGCCATCCCGAACTGAGCCATAAGCCCCTGCGTTATCTCGTTGTTGCCGTGTGCCTGGTCAACCATCTGCCCGAGAGCCATCATCTGCTGCTGCATCATCATTAACTGCTGATACATGGTCCCGTTGCGCTGTATGATCTGCATAACACTGCTCTTGCGGTCGAAATCCATCATTTCAAGGCACGCCAGAGCCTGGTCAGCCATCTGAGGATTGAAGAAGCCCATCTGGTAGAACTGTATCGCCATCTCGTTCTGTGCCATCTGCGAGTACGGAGAAGCCTTCTGCGCAGTTACCTGGATATCAAACAGCGGGATCCTCATGCCCATATCCACGCCGAAGTCCGTACCCTGCGGCTGCGGAGCAATGCCCGCGTTGGAGTACATGACGAACTCCTCCGCGTTCTGGTCGCCCATGATCCGGAAGCACCGGACCGTGTCGTAGAACTGACGTATCAGCTCTATAACCATCAGACAAATGCGTCTGTATGCTCGGTAGGCTGATTTATTCGCGTCCCTGGACAGCTTGCTGCCTGCCTCCTGCATGGCTGCTATGGCTGCTGCAGCGGTCACTCCGGAAGCGGTGCCTCCGGTAGATACGTCTCTGTTTCCGGTCGTCTCTTTCAGCTCCTCGATTTTGGAGTTAAGCACTTCGACGAAAATCCCCGGCAGTGGCGCAGTATCTATAGGCTTGATCCGGTCGTCAATCTGACCCTGCACATGGACAAAGCTCTTGGTCGTATCGGCAAATTCTTCCTCATTGACCGAGGAATCATTAGGCACGAAATACCTGGGCTTAGCATTAGCCAGGGTATTCTGCATGATTGCCTTGTTGCAGCGGTCTATGTACTCCTGTGTTGATTTAGCTACGTCCACGTAGCCGAATCCGGCAGGCATACCCTCTACCTGGAACAGCACGTCAAATACGAAGGGGTACAGCCCATGATCGTAAAAGCCTCTTTCGGCATACTTGGGATCGTTTTCCGAGGCGTACAAAACCACGTCATTAACGTACTTGCAGTAGTGCAGCACCGTGCGTCCGTTGACACGCTTTTTGTAGTACCAGTCAATTACGGCCGACTTTTCCGTAGTGTCTACGTTGTCATCATAGAAATATCTAACCGTCTGTATGGTGGGAGTGGACAGCCTGTCCTTGGTCTGCGGATACTGTGAGAGCAGGATGTCATTGTCGCAAAGCTCCACATGGAACACGTTACGTGATGCCTGGATGTCCGTTATGCCGCTCTCCCAGAACAGATTGAGCACATCCACCTTGCGGATAGATATGTCGCCCAGCCCGTTTAGTTTGTCCGAGTCCCAGAATATTCCGTAGACACCGGTACCGGACCGGAGCTTATAGGAGCCTACCTGGTCGTAGACCTCCTCAAAATCGTTCTGCTCCAACACTACCGGAAGGATTGATGTAAGCTTTTTGGCCTCGGCCTTGTCGCCTTCCTCTCGCGGCAGCACGTTGGGGGAGGGGTAATTATCCATCATGTCCGCGTGCTTATTGGCCAGCGAGTTAAACAGCCATGCAGACGTAGGCTCGACCTGGTCCTTGTTGGTCTGCTCCATCACGCTCCAATGCCTCAGACGGTACCACCGCTCATTTTCAACGATGCGGTTATCCAGATTAGCCTTGTCCTGTTTGTACCTCAGCAGGATTTGACTCGCCTTTAGCACCGCTTCTTTGCCTATAGGCGCAGCCAAAGCGACAAAAGCGTCCTGCGGTGCGCTGTTAACGTCTGTATCCCCAGTAGGTATGTATTCTTCATTTGTCCTGAGTCTATCCATGTCGTATAACCTCTGTCTTTGATTTCTTCTTCGCGCTCACGAGATCGTCCTTTGGGATATTCAAATACTGTGCCATTGGCGTTTCCGCGTAATGATCCGGGGCTGATTTCAACGACGGTTTTATCGGCCTGTCCATGCACATGTACCGCACTTCGTCTGCCACGTGATCTTCCAGCGTAGAGTCCATATCCTCCGGTTTATGTTCGTCGTACATCTGCAGCGGTATGGTCCGGATGAACGCCTTACAGTTCGAGAACACATACATCATCGGGTATCCGTTGTCGTCAAAAGCCATGCGGTAATGCACCTGCATCCACCCTGAAAGCCTTTCGTTGTCTGCCTTATGGAACAGCACATAGTTTTTTGCAGCGGTCTCTGCTATACTCTCGCCGGTCTCTGCATCCCATATTGCCGGGTCGGCCACGCCGATAATGTTCTTTCCCTTGAGCCATCTGTGCTCAGTCTCTATCCTGTGTATCTCCTGAAAAACTTTGCCCGGGAACCATTTGACTCCCTCGTCAGGCGTTCTGGTGCAACCGTATAATTCAAGGATCCTGTATATGACTCCCTCATGATCCACAGCCCACCAGCCGCAGGAGAATGGCCTTTTATAGCCCCAGTCAAATGATCTGTATATCGTCCAGTCCTGCGGGATCTCAAACGGATCAATAACGTGCGTCCATTTGCGATCCTGGTAATGCTCCGGCTTGTCCTGGAACTCTTCAAAGAACTGTCCTTCGTATACGTCCCAGAGGCCATACCGCCATGCGTCCCTCAGTTTCGGTGGCAGGGCTTCAAGCTGCTTCTTGTAGTCCGGGTCTTTTTCCATCAGTGCTGCGTTGTCCGTTACCAGCGACTGTATGAACTCGTATTCATCCGGATCTTCGCCTTCCTCGTAATTACGGTCTATGAAGATGCGCTTGATGTATTGATGCCCCTGCCCTCCGGGGTTGCAAGTAAAGTAAATTCTCTTCGGATAATCGTTCGTGCCGCGCACACAGGCCGTTATGACCTTCATCTGGTATTCTGATAGCTGCGTTGCCTCATCCAGGAAGATCACGTCATATTCCTGCCCCTGCAGCCGGTCAAGGTCTCCGTCGTTGGCGCAATAGGAAAAGCTGATGGTCGATCCGTTACTGAATGTCAGGAGCTTATCCCGGTCCTGGTACTTTGCTATACCCAGAAGCTCCGTCCGCAGTATCCTGATATGGTTACTTGTCAGCTCCGGATACGTACGTCTGACTATCAGTATCTTGATCCCGGGATACTGCACTGCCAGCAGCTTGGCCTTGGTTCGCACGCTCCAGGACTTACCCCCGCCTCTTGCCCCGCCAAAGCCCACATATTTGGCGGAAGCAAGGAGGAATGATTGCTGTTTGGGGTTCGGAGGCTGTATTCTAAGTGTGGGCATGGGTTTTACACTTCAAGTCCCCATCCATCCTGGGATTCAAAGATCATATTACCGATTACGGTGTTATTAGGCACGACGATTAGCCCGTATACGTCGTTTACTGTAACAAAGTTAGCCTCCGAGTTTCCGCTGTCGCACTTAATCAGCGCGATCACGTCTCTGCCGCTGTCTATATATGCCTTGACCTCGGCGGGAGTATGGCTGCCAGTCACTGCGCCTTCCTCCACGTTAAAAGAGACTACGGGGATAATCTGCGTCTTAAGCTCTGCGATCTCCTCCCGCAGCTCTGCGATCTCCCTGGTAATCCTGACTGCAGGTGTCTCTCCTGCGTTGGGGTCCTTGTGGTTATACTGGTTATGCTCTATCAGCTCTGCCACCTCGTCGGGTACGTCCTGCGTGGACCCAGCCGGGTAGCTGTACTTCACACCGTCGATCTCTATCTCGTAGGGGTTCCGGTCACTTGGTATTACTATTGTTCTCATATCTACCTCCTTACTTTGCGTACTCCTGAAGTTCCGGAACGTCCCACTGAATTGTTATGGTCTGCTCCTTCTCCTCTGTCTTAATTCCCATGATCTGCTGCAGGTCCTTGAGGGCTGCGGTGATCTGTTTGATGCTTCCGCTGTCCTTGTACGTCCCCTGCGCTGCCTCCAATGCGATCTGTTCCAGGAGTGCAGCAGCAGTATCTGATAATTTGATAGCTCTTTCCGCCTGCTTATCTGCAACGGATGCAACGATTTTTGCATCCACTTTTGCACCCTTTTGCATCCTCAGTTCTGTCCAGTGCTCCCTTCGGATGCGCTTCTGCAGTGTCCCCACCGGCACCTGGTATTTGTCCGCCAGCTTGCGGCAGCTCATGCCGGAGATGTACTCTGCCTTGATCTTGTCCCAGTCCGGCCGTTTCATTTCTGATCTCCTTTTACGGCAATATAACAGGCATCAAAAAAAAGCGTAACCACCCCGAGGAAGCACGCTTTTAAGCCATTTTTTATTTTTTAGCAATAAAAAACAGCCCTATGGAGGGCCGCTATATGCATCTATCATAGCTTTATAATTTTTTGACATCATATCTTCTTCTACAAACCATTCGCCAGCGTTGTCACAATAAAATGACTCTTCGTTGTATTTCACGGGAATGCCCTTATAGGTAACATTCACTTCGTAACTAACTCTCTTAACCTCATGACGTGCCATGCAGCAGGGGCAAATTCTTTCTTGCGTGTCAATGATTTTCATCTTTTCGAATCCACTCATGAACTTCCTCCCGACATATAACATCCAGATGACGCATCATTGTAACGGTGCATACCAAGTAGACATTTAATACTTTTCATTATTGTCCCTCAATTCTTCTCCCTCGAATATGCTTGCTTATCCTCGTGATCTGTTCTATATCCTCTGTCATTTTGTATCCGCAGAAAGGGCAGTAGCGGATCTCACTTCTGTCCCAAAGATAATCCAACGCCGTCTCTACGGGAATTGCTCCTTTGCAGTGCGAGCAACCCACATATAGGATACCTTTGTCTGTTATTAGAGCTTTCCAGGTAGCCTCTCCTCGCTCTTCGTGTTCTCCCATCGTATTCTCCTTACTCAAACTTCGGCGGAGGGCAAGGCACTGGCTCGTCGTCTTTCTCCGCAAACCCGAACCGTTTCCGCACTTCCTTCTCGACATCCAGCAACGCCTGTTGGTAGCCCTGATGGTACTTGGTGGGGATCACCTTGTAATCCTTCGCGTTGTTGTACCAGAAGCTCGGCATATCGTAGGCATTGGCAAGTCCCAAGTTGCCCATAATTCTGCCTACTGCGTTAAACTTCTCGAATATCTCCGCCTTTTCCTCGGACAGCGGTACTATCTGCGCGTATGCGTTCTCAAAATCTTCTTCCTCGTATCTGTCCCTGCCCTTTGGCGCGATCTTGGCAACCGCACAGCCCATGCCGTAATCGTCCGGGATATCAAATACCGCTATGTACTTCATTTTTTCTTTCCTTCCACCAAATCATAATCAGACATCCATATGCCGATAATCGGTATGCACCATTTGTTTGTGTCGCTCCCACGAAACCTCATGTCTGCGTAGAACGGACTATCGGAAACTTCCCTGTCTACATACTTATCCAAATGCTTACTGCTATTAAGGTATGTGTGGTACACCTTGCCGCTATACGCACCTCTGATTTCGTATGCCGTTCCGTATGCCAACATACCAACTGCTTCACCTACTGTCATATACCATCATTCCTTTCTGTTATTGCCGTGTTGCTTTTCCTGCCGTGAGTTCGTCTTGCTCTTATCCTCACTTTTGCATGTTTCTGCTTCAATAACGGTAGGCGTATAGTGCGAATGCAGAAATTTAACGGCATCACAGATAGTTCCCTTTTCACGACGATAATCTCTGTTGCCAAGCCCCTGTAACAACTTTTCATACGCATCTGCATCTATCAGCCTGCCATGCGGTGGAACCTCAATGAGAGGACACCAGTCGGGTCTTGGTAAGCCATAAGGTGCCGTTATTCTTTTGCTTCGGTCTGCTTTTACCGCTTGGCAGTGTATTGGATGTTCCGCATGAAGGCACGGGCAAGAGCCACAGCGCCCCGGCATTTCCATGCCCTTAATTAGTATGCTCATCTTTCGCTCTCCTGTTCCACGCTTTCTGCCTTGTATGACGGATGCAGGAAGTTAATGGCACCGCAGGCTCGGGCTGAAGCCATTCCGAATAATCGTTCTTTACCCTACCGCAATCTGTCCTCCTGTTCCATGCTTCGATTGCTTTTTCTGCGCTTGCATATTCTGGGTCGACAAAGAAAAATTCTCCGCGACTCCCACATCTTGTGCACATTACATAAGATGTATCCTTTCCGTCAAATCGCCCAGATGACAACTCAGCTTTCTCTCCACAGAAAGGACACGGCGCTATCTCTGTTTTAGTCATAATCTTTCTCCTTTCGATGTTTGGGAAACGTAATTTTCGCGATAACTATCAAAATTAAGTTTTGATGCCTTCATCTGATCTTGTGTGGCAATATTGCCTCTTTTAACCATTTCTGCACCACACCCAAGGCACTGCTTCCGAGGTGCATCTGTGTCCCGTAAACAGTTAGAGCAAATAAAGTGGTGCCATGTATCAACCATTCCGGTATCCGTTCGCAGGAGCCATTCAGCTTTCATTTCGGTATCACCTTTCCGCTCGCGGTAGTTACTACGTTCGTGTTCGCCGGTTTAACAGCCTGATAGATTACGTTCAGGTCAGAATGGATGCCCTTGGACAGCTTCTCTATTGCTTCCGTCAACTTAACTACCGCTCTCATCAGCTCGTCATGATTGATATTAGTGTTGTCCTTGATCTTGACCACATTGAACGCTATCATCTCTGCCTTCGCTGCAATGGTCCTCAGATCAGGGCTTTCAGCAGCCGGAGCTGCGGGTGTAGCAGTCGCTATCCCGACCGGTACTGCTGCCAGCTCCTCCCTCGTGCAGCCAAGAACATGGCAGATTGCCATGACTTCCATCTCATTAAACTCTGCGCAGTCTCTTTTCTCGTGGCCGTTTTTTGGCGCGAACTTACCAGCGATAAACGACCTGTCCCGTCCTAATGCAACGCTTAACTTCGTGGGTGAGGACCCCTTATCCTCCATAATTTGGTAGAACGTTTTTTTTGTAAACAATCATCAGAATGAGCCTCCTAAGTCAGGCTCTTCCGTTTACTTATTCAGTTGTGATGTAACATATGTATTGTAATCCTACACACTTTTTATCCTCGTCCCAGATAGACACTGTACAGTTAGCGTTATCTCTGCTATAATGCTTCTGCCAGCCGAGTGATCCTACTGTCTCGTCAAGGACGTTCATATCGCAGCGTGCATCTTTGTAGAGCAGTAGGCTCACTCCGTTTTCTTTTGCGGTCCCGATACGAACATCAACCTCGTCCGGTCTCAGTGCTCTAAATTTCATCCTTGTTGTCCTCCTCGTCAAAATGTTCTACCAGCGCACAAAGCGCAAACTCTACTGTTATTCCGGCAACCATCACAGGCACTACCGGAGTCCACCCTTCGGTGGTGTTTCCCAGGATAACCATGGCCAGGAAAAAGCAAATGCTGAAAACGACCGTGATTCCTGTGAGCAGCAGCTCAATTTTTCTGTTCCGACTCATTCTCCTCCTTCCCGGCTGGATGTCTCCCTTTGTTCTTCATGCTGCGATCCACGACCTTCTGTGCGAGCATAGCGTTATAGCCCCTATCTGTCCGTCCGCGTTTTATCTCGCGGTAGATAGTGGCTCTGTCTACGCCGATTATTTTGGCCAGTTTGTCGGGATTAGTGCATGGAAGAAGCCGCTGAATTTCCAGCCTGTCCTGATACGTCAATAGATGATACATACCATGCCTCCTTCACCAAAAAAATAAGAGCGATCAGGATTAAATCCTAATCACTCTTACTTGGTGATGCGGTCGGATTATCTCCTGTCGCATCTATTATTAAACCTTACGATGCAATTCGCAACCTGAAGGTATACATTTAATAGATTCTACACTCAAATCAAAGCAGAAGCCGTCTGATGCATATCAAGACAGTTTCGAGCAGATCACAACCTGACAGCATTTACGCATTCATCCGCTGCCTGACGATCTCATAGGCCAGCACACCGGCGGCCACGGAGGCGTTCAGCGAATCGATATCACCCTTCATTGGGATCGACGCGATCATATCGCACTCCTCCCGGACCAGGCGGCTGACGCCCTCGCCCTCGTTGCCGATCACGAGTCCGATAGGACCGGTCAGGTTCAGACTGTACATGGACTGACCGCCCATATCGCCGCAAACGAACCAGAGACCGGCTTTCTTCAGTTCCTTCATGATCTGGACTATATTCGTCACTTTAGCCACGGGAGTGTAATTCAGTGCTCCGGCGGATGCTCTCATGACCGTGGCGGTAAGCAGCGCCGAACGGTGCTTTGGGATTATCACGCCGTGGGCTCCCGCAAGATTCGCGGTCCTGATGATCGCACCGAGATTGTGCGGATCCTCGATCCCGTCCAGGATAAAGACAAACGGCGCTTCGCCGCGCTCGCGTGCCTTATTCAGAATATCGGAGACTTCGGCGTACTCAAATACCGCGGCAAAAGCAATGACGCCCTGATGCCTGCCGGTCTCGGAAAGCGCATCAAGACGATCTTTCGTAACGAAATTCAGTATGGTATCGTGTTTTTTTGCCTCACGTACGATGGACCGCACAGAGCCGTCCTGGCAGCCGTCCAGCACAAAAAGCTTGTCGATCGGTCTGCCCGCACGAAACGCCTCCAGCACTGCATTCCTGCCCTCTATCCTGCTTTCTTCGCTCTTTATTTCCATATCCCCTGTCCTATCATACCAAAGTCCATCGATTGAATAAATTCCCGCGCTATTTTTGCCAGACTCCGGTTCTGTCCCATCCAAGCTTTATAAGCTCATATATTCTCTCTGTCTTTTCCTGAAGATACAGCCAGCCCACCAGCGCCTCAAAGCCCGTCGCCACGCGGTATTCGGCCACCGTGGCGCTCCTGGCGGTATGTCCGGGACTGGCGTTGCGGCCGCGTCTGTAGGCCGCTTCCTCATCCGGATCCAGGTCCGACAGGATAGCATGCATCATCGCAGCCTGCGTCGGAGCCTTTGCCAGGCGGCTTCCTTCCCTGGTATGGGTCTTTGCCGAGCCTTCGGCACGCTCGATCAGGCAGGTTCGCAGGATGAGCTCGTACACGCAGTCTCCCACATATGCTAATGAGAGCGGAGATACATCCTCCGCCCTCCTGCGAGCTATTTCAAATCTGTTAAGAATCTCATCTACCATGTTTCGCGTCATCTGCAGCGATGCCGCATCGCCGTTCCGCGGGTCTATGCTCTCTTCCACTTCACGCCTTCACGGGTATCCTCGAGTACTATCCCCATTGCGGTCAGTCTGTCGCGGATCTCGTCAGCTTTCGCCCAGTTTTTCTCCCTGCGCGCTGCCTGCCGCTCCTCGATCAGCGCCTCGACCTCGCTGTCCAAATCGTCCTTTTTTACGCTGGTGTTGACGCCCAGCACATCGCAGAGGGTCTCCAGCAGTTCCGACATCGCGGCCGCCTCGCCCTCCGTGCAGCCACCCGCCACACGGGTATTGGCATATTTTACCAGTTCAAATAGCGCAGCGATAGCGTCAGCAGTGTTAAAATCGTCGTCCATGGCGGCTTCGAACTTCTCTCTGTAGCCCTTCAGCTCGGCTGCAAGCTCCTCAGACGCCGCGCTCTCCGCTCCGGCAGCCTTCTCCCTGACTAAACCGGCGCAGTTCACGATGCGTTCCAGACCGCTCTTTGCGGCGGCCATCAGCTCATCCGAGAAATTCAGCGGGCTGCGGTAATGGGCACTTAGCATAAAGAATCTGAGCACCTGAAGGTCGTATTTCTCGCTGATATCCCTGACTGTAAAGAAATTGCCGAGAGATTTGCTCATCTTGCGGTTATCGATATTGAGGAAAGCATTGTGCATCCAGTAATGCGCGAAAGGATGTCCGGAAGCGGCCTCCGACTGTGCGATCTCATTTTCGTGGTGCGGGAATACCAGATCCTCTCCGCCTCCGTGGATATCGATCGTCTCGCCCAGATACTTCTGAGACATGACCGAGCACTCGATATGCCAGCCGGGACGTCCGTCGCCCCAGGGTGAAGGCCAGAAGGGTTCACCCTCCTTCTTGGGCTTCCAGAGCACAAAATCCATAGGGTCGTCCTTCTCTTCTTCGCCCGTCACGAGCAGAGTGCGGTTGCCGGAGCGCAGATCATCCAGATTCTTTCCTGAAAGCTTGCCGTATCCGACGAATTTGCGGACGCGGTAGTAGACCGTGCCGTTCACCTCATAGGCAAAACCTTTGTCGATGAGCGTCTGTATCATACGGATCATCCCGTCGATCTCCTCAGTGGCCTTCGGATTCCTGGTGGCGGGCTTTATGCCCATCCCCTCCATATCCTTCCTGCATTCGGCGATATACCGTTCCGAGATCACGGACGACTCCACGCCCTCGGCGTTAGCCGCCTTGATTATCTTGTCATCGACATCCGTGAAGTTCGATACGTAATTGACCTCGTAATCCTTGTATTCAAAATATCTGCGCACCGTGTCAAAGAAAATCATAGGCCGCGCATTGCCGATATGGATCAGATTGTAAACCGTGGGGCCGCACACATACATGCGCACCTTGCCCTCTTCGATAGGCTTGAACTCTTCCTTGCGGCGGGTGAGAGTATTGTATATTCTCATACTTCCTCCATTAGTCTTGAGATTATAAGTATCAGTCGCTGCGCGAGCTTCTCTCCGTGACAAACCCTCGCCGTGTGAAATCTTAATATGCGAGCTTCTCCTCGAGATAAGCCCTCAGCTCTGCGATCGGGACGCGTTCCTGAGACATGGAGTCGCGTTCACGCACGGTCACGCAGCCGTCAGTCTCCGAATCAAAGTCATAAGTGACGCAGTAAGGAGTACCGATCTCGTCCTGGCGGCGGTATCTCTTGCCGATGTTGCCTCGGTCGTCATACTCGCAGTTCCAGTATTTGCACAGATCGGCGTATATCTTCTCGGCGCCCTCGCCGAGCTTCTTGGACAGAGGGAGCACGCCTACCTTGACCGGCGCAAGCGCCGGGTGGAAATGCAGCACGGTGCGCACGTCTCCGCCCTCGAGTTCTTCCTCGTCATAAGCGCTGGTAAAGAAAGCCAGCAGCATACGCTCGACGCCTACCGACGGCTCGATGACGTAGGGTACGTAGCGGGTGCCCTTCTCATCGTCAAAGTAGCTCAGATCCTCGCCGGAGGTGTTCTGATGCTGGGTCAGGTCATAGTCGGTACGGTCTGCCACGCCCCAAAGCTCGCCCCATCCAAAGGGGAAGAGGAATTCGAAATCAGTGGTGCCCTTGCTGTAGAAGGCAAGCTCCTCGGGATCGTGATCCCTCATGCGAAGCTCAAACTCCTTCATGCCCAGTCCGACCAGGAAACTGTAGCAGAATTTCTTCCAGTAATCGAACCACTCGAGGTCCGTACCGGGCTCGCAGAAGAACTCCAGCTCCATCTGCTCGAACTCTCTGGTACGGAAGATGAAGTTACCGGGGGTGATCTCATTGCGGAAGGACTTTCCGATCTGTCCGATGCCGAAAGGAACTTTCTTCCTCGAGGTACGCTGGATATTCCTGAAATTCACGAAGATGCCCTGAGCCGTCTCGGGGCGCAGATATACGGTATTCTTCGCATCCTCGGTCACGCCCTGGAAAGTCTTGAACATCAGATTGAACTGGCGGATATCAGTGAAATTGTGCTTGCCGCAGGTAGGGCAGGGGACGTTATGCTCCTCGATAAAAGTCTTCATCTCCTCCTGGGTCCAGCCGTCCACGGAACCCTTGAGCTCTATGCCCTGCTGCGCGCAGTAATCCTCGATGATCTTGTCGGCACGGAAGCGCTCGTGGCACTCGCGGCAGTCCATCAGCGGATCAGAGAAACCGCCGAGGTGTCCCGAAGCTACCCAGGTCTGAGGGTTCATCAGGATCGCGGCGTCCAGACCGACATTATAGGGATTCTCCTGGATGAATTTCTTCCACCAGGCTTTTTTGATATTGTTCTTAAGCTCGACGCCCAGATTGCCGTAATCCCAGGTATTCGCAAGTCCGCCGTAGATCTCGGAGCCGGGATAAACAAAGCCCCTCGACTTTGCGAGGGCAACGATCTTTTCCATTGTCTTTTCCATAAAGAACTCCCCTTTGCAGTAATAATACACGTCTCGGCATGAACGTGCCATGCCGAGACGAAAAAGTATCGCGATTATTTGAAGATGATAAACTCCGTATCGGCGCCGCCGGTGACTACGGTGTACTTGTCCGTCAGCTTCATCGTATCCGAATAGTATACGATCTTGCCTTCGCACTGAACTTCGGTATCGCCGGTGATCATGACCAGAGTGTACTCGGTATCAGCCTTCACATCTGCAGCCGTGACAGCCTTGCCGTCCGCATCGAGCATATGCTCAAAGGAAAGACCGGATGAGATGCCGTCCTGCACGCTCCCGATGATAAGCGAGCGCACGGGGACCGCGTCGGTCGTACCGTAGAAATCCAGATAATCCTTAAAGCCCTGGAACTTCAGAATGAGCGTAGTGGTATCGCCGTCGAACTCAAGCTTTTCGATGGCCGCCGGCAGCTTCTGATCGGTATCGTCAGCACTGTAAGCCTCGACTCCGGCCTTTTCCTTATTAAAGGCTTTTACGGTGTCACGGGCGTAGGTCTCGAACTCGGACGCCACATACCTGGGCGTATCAAAAGCGCTGTTGTCAAAAACGGTTATCTCCGCAGACGTGACGCTGCGGTCGGAAGCTATATATATGCCAGTACCCTTCGGATCAAAGCTGTGACTGAAAAGCGAGCAGCCTGTCAGTGAAAACAGACAAGCTGCTGCAAGAGCCGCAATAAGCAGCTTTTTTATAGGATTCATTAAAATCTCCTCTGTCAGTTGTTTTCGCCCTCTTCTGCCTTGGCAACCGCCTCGGCGACCTCTGCGGGGATCTCCACCGTAGCCTCGGGGATATCCTCGGCAGGAATCTCAGGTGCAGCCTCGTCGGAAGCGGGAGCCTTGGATCTGGGAGCAGCCTCGGGAGCGGGAAGAAGAGCCTTCATGCTGATGCTGATCTTTCTCTCCTCGGGGTTGTAGTCTATGACCTGAGCAGTAATCTCCTGACCGGCCTTAAGAACGTCAGAAGGCTTCTCCACGCGCTCGTGAGCGATCTGGGATACATGCAGAAGGGCGTCGATGCAGGGCTCGAGCTCTACAAATGCGCCGTACTCGGTCATGCGGACCACCTTGCCGGTAACGGTCTTGCCGGCGCTGTAAGGGCTGTCCTCGGTCCAGGGATTCTTGTCGGGGAACTTCGCGGAGAGGGCTATGCGGCCTTCCTCGGCGTTGATCTCCTTAACATAGGTCTCGACCTCCTGTCCGACCTTAAAGAGCTTTCTGGGATTGTCGATGCGTCCCCAGGTCATCTCGGATATATGGAGCAGTCCGTCGGCTCCGCCAAGATCGATAAAGGCACCGAAATCAGTGAGATTCTTGACCTTGCCGGTGACGATCTGTCCGACTGCGATACGGTCGAGCAGGTCCTTGAGGGCGGCAGCCTTCCTCTCGGTGATGAGCTGCTTGCGATCGCCCACTATGCGGCGCTTCCTGGGATTGTACTCGGTGAGTACGAACTCGATGTCCTGATCCATGTACTTCTCGAGATTCCTCTCGAAAGTATCGGAAACAAGGCTGGCAGGCACAAAGACCTGAACACCCTCGCACTCAACAGTGAGACCTGCGGAGACGACCTTCACAACCTTACCGGTCAGAACGGTCTTGTTCTCGAAGGCCTCCTCAAGGATCTTGTTGCTGCGGTCCTGGGAAAGTCTCTTGTAGGAGAGAGCCACCTGGCCGTCTCCGTCATTGACCTTGAGGACCTTCACATCGAGCTGATCGCCCACATGCAGCGCTTCGGTGAGACTAACCTGAGGGTCACTGGTATACTCAAACTTAGGGAGAATACCATCTGCCTTGTAGCCGATGTTCAGGACTGCCTCGTTTTCCTTGACGTCAATAACCGTTCCAGTAACCACGGCACCATTGTGGATACGGTTGATAGCGCCTTCTTCGTTTAGTAATTCTTCAAAAGTTTGTTCTGACATTGATCAAAACCTCCCGGATGATATTGCCCGGCGTACTCGCCCCGGCTGTTATGCCAATGCTCCGCGCATCAGGGAGACTAATGTCTCCAAGATCCGACGCCTTCTCAACGAAGAACGTATGCTCACAGACATCCCTACAGATATGGAATAGCTTTTGTGAATTGGAGCTGTGCCTGCCGCCAACCACTATCATTGCATCTACCCGGGAAGCGATCGATCTCGCCTCCTGCTGTCTTTCCTGTGTAGCACTGCAAATTGTGTTCATAACAGAGGTATCGTAGCATTTAGTCCTGATATTTTCAACTATTTTTTGAAAAAATTCACAATTAAATGTCGTTTGAGCTACTATTTCCGCACTTTTCAGCATAGGAAGCCGTTTCGCCGCCTCCGGATCCGGTACGATAAAGGTATCATGCCCGCTCCAGGCTTTGATTCCGCGCACCTCCGGATGGTCCGGATCACCGGCGATGATCACCGTCTGCCCCCTATCTGATGCTTCGCTGACTATGCGGTGGATCTTTTTGACAAAAGGACAAGTCGCATCAACGATGCGAAGGCCCCGCGATTCAAGATCGCACAGCGCATCCCTGCCGATCCCGTGGGATCTGATCACGAGAACCGATCCGGCAGGCAGCTTCTCAGCTTCCTCCTCGGTGACAGGCACCGCGCCGAGCGCACACAGTTCATCCACCACCTGGTCGTTGTGAATGATTGGGCCGTAGGTATATATGGGCTTTATGACTTCCGGATCATCCAGCAGTCCGCGTACCATGTTCACGGCTCTGGTCACTCCGAAGCAGAAACCCGCTGTCTTTGCAAGTATTATCTCCGGCATCTTTCCTCATACAGGGCGGCTATGGTCCCGACTACCTCATCGATGGTCATATCCGAGCTGTCCACGAGCACGGCGTCCTCGGCCTGACGCAGCGGAGCGACGGCACGGTTCATGTCCCTCCGGTCGCGCTCTTCTATATCTCTGCGGATCTGGTCCGGATCCACACTGCCGCCTCCAGCCTCAAGCTCGGCGATCCTGCGGCGGGCGCGTTCCTCTACACTCGCTGTCAGATATATCTTAAGGAGGGCATCCGGCAGGATGACCGTACCTATATCGCGTCCGTCCATGACCACGGCACTCTCGCGTGCGAGCAGTCTCTGCAGGTCCAGAAGCCTCGCGCGCACCGCGCCGTACGCGGACGATGCCGATGCCATATTGCCCGTCTCCTCAGTCCTCAGCAGCCCCGTGACATTCTCCCCGTTCAGGTATACCTGCTGCGATCCGTCCTCGTACCTTATAGTCACGTCGGCATCAGCTACTGCCTGCGAGATCCCTTCCTCGTCAGAGCGCTCCAGTCCCCTGCGCAGGAAGAAAACCGCCAGCGCCCTGTACATAGCTCCGGTGTCCACGTACAGCAGTCCCAGCCTTGCGGCCAGACGCTTTGCTATGGTGCTTTTGCCCGCACCTGCGGGCCCGTCTATCGCAATGTTTGCATTCATGTCAGAAACTCCTTCAATAACTGTCTGATTATTCTGTATAAAATGTCTGCTTATCCTGTCCCTGCAGGATCCTTCCTGCCGCGGCTCCCGCCGCCCAGCCCGTGGTCCAGGCTATCTGAAGATTGAAACCTCCCGTGGTGGCGTCCACATCCAGCACTTCCCCGGCAAAAAACAGGCCCTTTATCAGCTTTGACTCCATGGTCGCAGGATCGATCTGTCTCGTGTCTATCCCGCCTCGTGTGATCACAGCGCCTTCCATCGGGCCAAGTCCCTTTATCTTCAGGCGGAAAGATTTGAGTGCATGCAGGAGCGACAGCCTGGCGGCCTTCGTCACTTCAGCCGCGGGCGCGTCGGGATCCGTTTCGGACTGGCTGAGCACAGGCATCACAGCACTCTCCGGCAGAAGCGATCTCATTACATTTTTCAGAGATTTCTTCGGCGCAGCATCAAACTCCCTCAGGAGCCTCGCATCAAGCTCATCCTCGCTGAGCGCCGGCTTCCAGTCAAGTTCAAGCCTCATTCCGCTCAGGTCCTCTCCCGAGATCATAGAGCTGAGAGTCAGCACAAGCGGACCGCTGATTCCTTCATGCGTGAAAAGCATCTCTCCGATCTCACTCCGGGTTCGCTTTTTGCCGCGGATCAGGGTCAGCGTGACATTCCTCGGGGAAAGCCCAGCCATGGAGGCGATGTCCCATCCTCCGTCAACAGCAGCAGCCAGCGGCACGAGTGAGGGAAAAAGCTCCCTGACATCGTGTCCCGCGGCTCTCGCCCACTTGTATCCGTCTCCGGTCGAGCCTGTGGATGGATAGCTAAGACCGCCTGTAGCCACGATCACGCGGTCGGCACTCATATCGCCCTCCGCCGTCTTTACTCCGCGGCAGATCCCGTCTTCTATGATCAGGTTCCTGACTGCGGTATTAAGTCTGATCCCGACACCGCGCCCTGCTGCGATCCTACCGAGCGTCCTGGTCACGTCTGAAGCGTGATCGCTCGCAGGGAAGACTCTGCTGCCGCGTTCCACTTTGAGGCGGAGGCCGGCGCTCTCCAGCAGCTCCATCATATCGCGGCACGAAAAGGAGCGGTAAGAGGAATACATGAATCTCGGATTGCGCATGATATGGCGGAAGAATTCGTCGTCATCGCAGGCATTCGTGAGATTGCATCTGCCCTTGCCGGTGATGTAGATCTTCCTGCCGAGCTTTTCGTTTTTCTCGAGGAGCAGCACCTGTGCGCCCTCTCCCGCCGCGGAGATGGCCGCAGCAAGCCCTGCCGCGCCGCCTCCGACCACGATCACTTTCATATCATTCTCCAAAAAGGGGCAGCCCTCCGGCTGCCCCGCAGTAACATCACATTATATCTTCGACGGTCCTGGCGATATGCTCTGCAGTGAAACCGTACTTCTCAAAAAGCGTTCCGGCAGGCGCCGAGGCTCCGAAGCCCGTCATACCCACGACCGCTCCGTCAAGTCCGACGTATTTCTCCCAGCCGAAGGTACTGAGCGCCTCGACGGCCACTCTGGCCCTGACTTCGGAAGGCAGCACATGCTCGCGGTACTCCGCATCCTGCGCGTCAAAGATCTGCGTGCAAGGCATACTGACTACTCTGGCGTCGATACCGCGCTGTCTGAGAAGTCTCCTCGCTTCGAGTGAAGGAGCTACCTCCGAGCCTGTGGCGATGATGATAGCATCGGGCACGACCTTGGAGGAGTCAGCGACGATATATGCGCCCTTCAGGGCCTTTTTGCCGTCGCTGCACACTCTGGGCAGATTCTGTCTGGTGAGCACGAGCATGACCGGGTGATCATTGCTCGTCGCCGCCAGATACCAGGCGGCCGCGGTCTCTGCTGCATCCGCAGGTCTGATTACGTCAATCCCCGGCATGGCGCGCATAGCCGCAAGCTGCTCTATGGGCTGGTGCGTAGGTCCGTCCTCTCCGACGCCTATGCTGTCGTGAGTCATGACATAAGTCACGGGAAGCTTCATGATGGCGGCCAGACGGATCATGGGCTTGAGATAATCACTAAAGACGAAGAACGTGCCCAGATACGGTCTCAAACCGGACAGTGCCATACCGTTGCCGATGGCGCCCATGGCCAGCTCTCTGACTCCGAAATGGAGATTCCTGCCGAGATAGTTTTCTCTGGAGAAATCGCCCTTGTCCTTCATGTAAGTCTTGTTCGAAGGGGCCAGATCCGCGGACCCTCCGATCAGTGAAGGGATACGGTCCGCCATCCTCGCTATCATCGTGCCGGATGAGGCGCGGGATGCGACGGGCTTGTCATCCACGGACCAGAGCGCGGTATCCTCGAGCAGTTCACGGGTGCGGTCCTTTGTGAAGAACTCGTCCCAGAGCTCCCTCATGGCCGGATAGGTCTCGAAGTACTTTTCCATCATCTCCTGCCATTTTTCTTCGGCTCCCGAACCTCTGACCGTGAAGCCCCTGACATATGTATATACTTCTTCGGGCACATAAAACGCTTCTTTACTCTCCCATCCGAGGAAATCGCGCATTGCAGCGATGTTCTCCTCGCCGAGAGGCTCGCCGTGAGCGACGGCTCTGCCCTGCTTGTCGGGGCATCCGTATCCGATCACGGTGTGTATGCGGATGAAGGAAGGCCTCATCGTATCGGCCTTCGCCTCTTCGATAGCCGCACCGATCGCAGCCAGGTCGTTGCCGTCCGGAACGTCGATCGTCTGGAAGCCGAAGGCCTCCATGCGTTTCATCACATCCTCCGTAAAAGCTATATCGGTGCTGCCCTCGATGGAGATCCTGTTCGAATCATAGATGATGATGAGTTTGGAGAGGCCGAGCGTCCCCGCGAGCGAGAAAGCCTCCGAGGAGATGCCCTCCATCATGCAGCCGTCTCCGCCGAGCGCAAAAACGTAGTGATCAAATACGGGAAAGCCGGGCTTGTTAAATACGGCTGCAAGGTGAGCCTCCGCTATCGCCATGCCCACGCTCATACCCATACCTGCTCCGAGCGGTCCCGTGGTAGCCTCGACTCCGACCGTGTGGCCATATTCGGGATGGCCGGGAGTCAGGGAGCCCGCCTGGCGGAAGCCTTTCAGGTCCTCAACAGTCAGTCCGTACCCAAAGAGGTGCAGCAGGCTGTAAAGCATCGCCGATCCATGGCCGCCGGAGAGTATGAAACGGTCTCGGTTGGGCCAGAGGGGATCAGAAGGGTTATGGAGCATATGACGCGCCCAGAGTTCAAAAGCTGCAGGCGCAGCACCGAGCGGCAGTCCCGGATGTCCTGAGACGGCCTTCTGTATCATGTCCGCCGAAAGAATCCTGATGGCATTTACAGCCTTGTTATCTGTTTCTCTCATGATTGCCTCCTTATGCATCAAAGGACAGGCTTTCTATACTTCCGACAAGCCTTATGATCTGTTCTTTGTAATACTCCACAGCCTCGGGCTCCTTTGTCAGTCCTCCCCTGCGGATGCTGCGCCTCATAAGTCTGACGAAGCCCACGAGCTGCGAGCGCTCCTCGGCGCGCCGCAGGATCTCGGGATCGTCCGTGCCGAAGTATCCCGTAAGCGTACGGTGCCACACCCGAACGGCCAGATCATACGGTATACCCATAAATTTCTGGCACTGGCCGTGGTCGAGCGCGGAAAAGCCTATATAAGCATTAAAAATGGAACCGAATTCAAATACAGGATCGCCCTGGCAGAGCGTATCCATGTCTATGAGCAGTGCCTCGCCGTCCTGGAGCATGACGTTCTTAAGATGATAGTCGCCATGCATCATGGTATGCCTGACAGGAACCGCTTCTACGAGATTGTGAAGTCTGTCCCAGATATCCGCGGGGAGATAATCCCTGAGATAATCGACCCAGTCCAGAGCGACCTCTCTCATATCGGGCATATCCTCCGGCAGGACCTTAGTGGAATGAATCTTAAGGAGGAGATCCACATACATATCCATGATCTCGTCAAAGCGCTCCGGAGAGTGCGAGAGGATCTTTGCAAAAGACTCGGAATTCAGGAGTTCAAAGACTGAGCCGTAGCTGTCGCCGACCTTGACCACATCGTAGGGGATGGCGGTCGGGACGCCGAGTACGAAGGCCCTGCGTGCCAGTTCTCTCTCCCTCTGTATATCGGGCAGCGCATCCGAATTCAGGTAGACCTTGATGATCGTATCGGGATCAAGTCTGTAGACTTCTCCGTTTGCTCCACGTCCGATGACTTCGCAGCCATCCACGCTGAGACGTCTGTATGCCTTTTCTATCTGTATCATCTCGGTAAAGCCCGTCATCTCGAAGATCTCGTACACGTCGGGATTGACGCCTATTATGCGGAGAGTCGGGAACTTTTTGCGCAGGCTGAGCACCACACGAAGTCCGGCACTGGAGATATAGTCCAGCTTCTCGGCATCGAGAATGAGGCTGTCAAAGCCGCCGCCCGAGATGATCTGCTCTGCTTCGGCAGAAAAGGCAGCCGCATTGGTCGAATCCACTCTTCCGATCATGCTGATTGTGAGAGTTCCGTCTGTGATTCTGGATTCCGTAAGAGCCATAATAACCTCCGTTTAGCCAATATTTGTTGATATTATACTATATTTTTCCGCAGTAATAAAGAAAAAAATCCGGTGCAGGCATACGAACGCGCCGAAAGCAGCCCGGTGCAGTTTCACGGATTACACGGCGCCCTATCGACACAGAAAAAACGATCCCGTGTCAAAGCACGGGATCGCGGATATGCGAGTGCAGGATAAAGGTGAAGAACCGTCCAATCACACGCGGACATGGGGTATCGGGCTGTGCCCGCTCAGATACGGGACACTCCGCTCTCTGATCAAAAAGCGTACTTTATCACGGGATTTCTCGCCGCACCGACCTCGTCCAGACGTCTGACGGGAGTGTGAAGAGGCATCTCGTGCATCGAAGCGGGATCGGCCTGCGCCGCATCTCTGATGCCGCGCAGGATCGCGATGGCGTCATCCAGAGTCTCTTTGGTCTCGGTCTCGGTAGGCTCCACCATCAGCGCCTCGTGGACAATCAGCGGGAAGTACATCGTCGGCGGATGGATACCGTGATCGAGCATGGCCTTGGCTACGTCGAGCGCGGACACGCCGGTCTCGTGATGAAGTTTCTCGAGGCTCATGACGAATTCATGCATGCAGACGGTGTCATAAGCCATCGGATAGACATCAGCGAGCTTCACGCGCATGTAGTTTGCATTGAGCACGGCGTTTGACGCCGCAAGCGGGACCCCTTCGGCTCCGATGCTCAGAATGTAAGCAAAGGCTTTCACCGCTACAAGGAAGTTTCCTCCAAAGGAGCGTACGTCGCCTATGCTCTCTGCGCCGCCAGTATGAGGCAGGAAGCGCGCGAGGAACTGTCTGCAGCCCACGGGGCCGCTGCCCGGACCTCCGCCGCCGTGAGGCGTCGAGAAAGTCTTGTGCAGATTCACATGGACTACGTCAAAACCCATATCGCCGGGTCTGGCTATACCCATGACCGCGTTCAGATTCGCGCCGTCATAGTAGCACAGGCCGCCGGCTTCGTGGACGATCCTGGTGATCTCAAGGATATTCGGATCAAAGAGTCCGACTGTATTCGGATTGGTCAGCATAAGTCCGGCGGTATCCTCTCCGACAGCTGCGCGCAGAGCATCCAGATCCACGCAGCCGTGCGCATCCGAGGCGATGCTGACCACATCAAAGCCGGCCATGGACGCGCTGGCGGGATTCGTGCCGTGGGCCGAATCGGGAACTATGATCTTTTTGCGGGCGGTATTGCCGCAGGCTCTGTGATAGGCCTTGATCAGGAGCAGTCCGGTGAACTCGCCGTGAGCTCCCGCCGCGGGCTGGAGAGTGACCGCGTCCATGCCTGTGATCTCGGCGAGATACCTTTCAAGACGTGAACACAGTTCCTCCGCTCCCTTTACGCTGTCAGCGTCCTGCAGCGGATGGATATCCGTAAATCCCGGAAGCGAAGCCGCGTATTCATTGACAGCCGGGTTGTATTTCATCGTACAGGATCCGAGCGGGTAAAAGCCTTTGTTCACTCCGTGGGTCTGCTGTGCCAGCTCGCTGTAGTGGCGGTCGACCTCGGTCTCCGGGACCTGTGCCAGACGCAGAGGAGCCTTGCGCAGCTCTCCTGCGGGAAGTCTCTCGGGGACGTCGCATGCCGGCAGGTATGCGGTGCCTCTGCCCTCTCTGCTTCTCTCAAATATAAGTTTCATGAGCGGGACACCTCCTTTGCTATGGCTGCTACCATGTCGATCTCTTCGCGGGTATTCATCTCGGTAGCGCACCAGAGGATCCTGTGATCATCCAGCGGCAGACCGCCAAGGATCCCTTCGGCCTTAAGCGCAGCCAGAAGCTCGCTGCTGCGGGGGCTGTCGGTCACAAACTCATGGAAGAATTCGCATCCCTTATATGCTCTGACAAAGCCAGCCTCCTCCAGTTTTTCACAGAGATAATGCGCCTTAGACGAACTCTGGACTGCGGCCTGCCTCAGACCTTCCGGTCCCATTGCCGCCAGATATACCGCGACTCTCATGGCGCAGAGCGCTTCGTTCGAGCAGATGTTCGAGGAGGCCTTTTCTCTGCGTATGTGCTGTTCCCTGGCCTGCAGGGTCAGCACAAAGGCTCGCTTTCCGTCACAGTCAGTCGTCTGACCGACGATACGTCCGGGGAGCTTTCTCATCATTTTCTCAGTGGCAGCCATAAAACCGACATAAGGGCCGCCCCACGAGAGAGGAAGCCCCAGCGGCTGCCCGTCGCCCACAGCCACGTCGGCGCCATACTCACCGGGCGCAGGCAGGACTGCCAGAGACGTGGGATTCACACTGGCTATAAGCTTTGCTCCCGCCCCGTGAACGAGGTCGGCAGCAGCTCTCATATCTTCGAGATCGCCGTAGTAATTCGGATGCTGGATCAGCAGACAGGCCACATCGTCTCCGAGCAGCGAGGCGAGCGCCTCCATATCCGTGACTCCGTCCTTCTCGGGCACGAGAGTGACCTCCGCGTCCCTGCCGAAGCTGTAGGTGCGCACCACCGAGACGATCTTTGGATCCACGCACGCGCTCACGAGGACGCGGCTGCGCTTGCGGTCTCTGCACATCTCGCAGGCCTCCGCAGCAGCGGTCGCCCCGTCGTACACGCTGGCGTTCGCGGCGTCAAGTCCGGTCAGCTCGCAGATATCCGTCTGATATTCAAAGATGGACTGCAGCACGCCCTGGCTGATCTCAGCCTGGTAAGGCGTATATGCGGTCCGGAATTCCTCCTTGCCGGTCACCTCGTCCACGATCGCGGGGATGTAGTGACGGTATGCGCCGGCTCCGCGGAACACATGCCTGTAGACAGTGTTCTCCGCAGCGAGGCGCTCCAGTTCTCTTCTGACCTCGAGCTCGGAAGAGGCTCCCGGGAGATTCAGAGGCTTTTTGAGGCGCACGCTCTCAGGGACGTCCCTGTAGAGATCGTCAAAGCCCGAAAAACCTGATTCCCGCAGCATCTCCTGCTGCTCGGCAGACGTATTAGGTATGTAACCGCTCATATGTCTTCTCCCGTGATCAGTCGCAGGTCTTAATGTACTCTTCGTAAGCGTCGGCATCCATGAGGTCAGCGCATCCGCTGATATTCTCGACTTTTACGAACCATGCCTCATAAGGAGCCTCGTTCATCTTCTGGGGCTCATCGGCCAGCTCTTCGTTCACCTCTGCCACAGTGCCGGTGACAGGCGAATTGACGTCTGATACGGCCTTGACAGACTCGACATCCGCGAATGCCTCGCCGGAAGCGACCTCATCGCCCTCCCCGGGCAGATTCACGAATACCAGATCGCCGAGGGCGTCCTGCGCGTAGTCGGTGATGCCGACATAAGCTGTCTTTTCATCTTCGAACTTTACCCATTCATGGGTGCCGGTGTACTTAAGATCCTTGGGGAAATTCATTTTCGTGCCTCCTGTTTACTGTATGATTATTATTCTGACCGGATTATTGCCAACGCAAAACTTTATCGTTTTTTCTCCGCTTCCAAAGCTTTCTTTGTCAGGCCTTCGGAAAAATATTTCTCAGGCTTTCTTTTCTCTCTTGTAGAAGGGGAGTTTCACGACCTCCGCCTCCACGGCCTTGCCTCTGACCATGACCTCTACTTTCTGTCCGGGTACGGCCAGCTCGGTCTCGATCATTGCCATGGCGACGGGTGCTCCTATGAACGGGCAGTGGGTTCCGGACGTAGTCATGCCGACCTGCCTGCCCTCGGCCATGACTTCCTGATGCTCTCTGGCGATGCCCCTGCCGGTGACCTTAAGGCCGACGCGCTTGCGGGTCGGAACGCCTTTGGCTGCGAGAGCTTCCTTGCCGATGAATTCGTCCTTATCCATCTTGACGAAGAAACCGAGCCCGGCCTCCTTAGGTGTGATTTCGGCAGAGAGCTCATGGCCGTAGAGCGGCATGGCGGCTTCGAGGCGGAGCGTGTCTCTGCATCCGAGTCCGCAGGGGATCAGTCCCTCGGGCTCGCCCGCCTGAAGCAGCGCTCTCCACAGTACCGGCGCGTCCGCCGCGGGCATATAGAGCTCGAAGCCGTCCTCTCCGGTATAACCGGTCCTGGATACTATGCAGCGCACTCCGGCGACCTTGCGGTCAAAGAGTGCAGTGTAGTATCCTGCCGGGATATCGTCATCGGAAGCGAGCTTGCGGAGGATCTCCTCGGCCTTAGGCCCCTGAAGCGCGATCTGTCCGTACTGTGCAGAAACATCCTCTACGGTTACGTCGCCGAAGACGTGTTCTTTCATCCAGGCGTAATCCTTGTCCTTGTTCGAGGCGTTGACCACGACAAAGTAGTCGTTATCAGCCCTCTTATATACGATCAGGTCGTCGACCGTGCCGCCGTCATCGTAGCACATCGGGCTGTATCTCGCCTGGCCGTCCGCCATCACGGTATAGTCGTTTGTAAGCAGATGATTCAGATTCCTGAGCGCATCCGGTCCGCGGAAAGTGATCTCTCCCATATGCGATACGTCAAAGAGACCGCAGGCAGTGCGCACGGCCATGTGCTCCTTTATCACCCCCGCGGTGTACTGCACCGGCAGACAGTATCCGCCGAACTCGACCATCCTGCCTCCGCATTTCAGATGTTCCTCATAGAGAGGAGTCCTGATCATCTCCATAAAAACCTCCTTTTATAATCCGGCCGCAATGTCCGGAATAATAATACAGAGCGCGGACGGGGATACTGCATCCTCCGTCCGTGCCCTGTCATTGACCTGAAAGATTCGGCGCTTTCGGCGCCTTACTTCGTCGGTGCATATCTGCTTTCCAGGTTGCGTCCGGGTCCGGTCCTTTTGCCTGAGAGTTTTTGCATCATGCCCCTTCGGCTCCTGCCGCGGCCCGCGCCGGACAGGTCTCTTCCGGATCCGTCATCCGCTGTAAAATTATGGTAAAAAGATAGCATAAGAGACCTGAAAAATCAAGCCGCTTATTTACTCTTCCGGCTTTGCAGCCCTTTCTGTCTGGGCGCTTTCATGAGAATATCCTACGCGCGGTGCTTACCCTTCCCTCTCGCGCATCAGAGCGCGGACTTCGTCCATGGTGGGCAGAGAAGGAATAGCCCCCATGCGTGATACCGTAATGGCCGCTGTGTACGAAGCAAAGCGCAGCGCTTCTTTCTCGGGCATACCGGAGCTTACTCCGAAACAGAATGCTGCCACGAATGAATCTCCCGCCGCGGTGGTATCGGCTACTTTGTCCATATGCACGCAGTCCACATGAGCGGTCTCTCCTCCTGCAGCAAATACGGAGCCGTTTCCGCCCATCGTGATGATGAGTTTTCTGACGCCCTTTGCGGCGAACCAGTCCGCAGCGGCACGCACGTCATCGTAGTTTATCCCGTTTTCGACAGAGATGGGATGTCCTGAGAGCAGCGCCGCCTCGTGTTCATTCGGAGAGAGATAGGTGACGTGCGAGAGCAGCGCGTCCGAGAGAGGCGCCGCGGGCGCGGGATTGAGCATCACGGGCACTCCGGCCTCATTCGCCCACTGAGCTACGGTCTCTATGATCTCCATCGGAAGCTCCAGCTGCATCATCACTATATCGTAATCGCCGATCCTCTCCTGCAGCCAGGCGATATGCTCACTCTTCATGGTAAAATTCGCACCGGGGCAGACCGTGATACGGTTCCTCGCGTCATTTTCGCTCACTTCCAGAGTGATATGTGCCACTCCGGATGATTCATTTTCATCCACGGTAACATGTGAAATATCTATACCGCCCGATGCGGCCGTCTCGAGAATCGCCCTTCCAAAGGCGTCTCCGCCGACTCTTCCTACCATGGTCACGTCCGCGCCGAGCCTGGCGCACTGCATGGCCTGATTTGCGCCTTTGCCGCCGGGCGCCGTACGGAATCCGAGACCGATGACCGTCTCGCCCTCAGCAGGAGCGCGCCTCGTCGATGCGATCAGATCCATCATAAAACTGCCTACCACCAGAATCTTCGGTCTGCTCATATTTCTCTCCTGAAAAAAATCATTTGTTCTTCGCGGGAAAGCGCGGCCTGCATCACCTGAAAAGTCTGAATTCGACCTTAACTGCCGGGTCTACAAGAGCCGCAAAACGCTCTCCGGTCTGAGGATCGTTGATGACGGTCCCGTAATGGATCGGGATGACCACCGGCGGCATAAGGCGGTTCACGAGCTGTGCGGCCTCCCTCTCATCCATGGTGTAAGTGCCGCCCACGGGGATCATCATGATATCGCACTTTAAGCTATCCTGCTCGGGTATCACGTCGGTATCGCCGGCGATATAGATGCGCCTGCCCTCCAGCGTCAGCATATATCCGACCCATCCGAATTCCTTAAGATGATTGGGCTTGTTCGTATTATACGAATACAGCACCTCTACCTGCGCTCCGCCCAGCTCGAGCTTATCGCCGGGTTTGACCCCGATAAAGCCGGCCGTATCAAAGCCTGCCTCGCCGGCCTTGCCGATTACACTCTCCGGCATGACGACCGTGGTATCTTCCTTCAGAACCTTCCTCAGATCATCCGGCGAAAAATGATCAAAATGTGCATGCGTGATCAGCACAAAATCCGCGTCGTGAGGCTCTCCCTCGATGACGTAGGGATCAAAGCGCCAGATCCGTCCCGACTCGATCCTGATGCTGCTCTGGGTATTGACCGTGATTCTGTCGAGTAAATCGCTCATATCATCCTCCTGATTATATCTATTTCGTGATATTGTATATCGCCCTTGCATAGACCTTTGCCGCGCGAAGGAGCTCGCCGCGTTCTGCGTACTCGTCCGCCTGGTGCGCCCTCGAAGGCTCGTCGATGGGCTCGCAGCCAAAGGCCACCATGCCAGGGATGACCTTCGCATAGGTGCCCCCGCCGATGATCAGCGGCTCGTGCATATCTCCTGTCACCTCGCGGTAGGCAGAGAGCAGACCCTGCACCAGGTCCGAATCTTCCCTGACAAAGAGGGGTCTGGTTACGTGGCCGGCATCCAGTGTAAAGCCTTCCTTTTCCGCAAGCCCGGCGAGGAGCTTTTCGTACTTCTCGGGTTCGTCGGTGATGCGGAAGCGCATGTCGCAGAGCAGGCTTCCGCAGCTGCCGCTTACATGCAGCACGTTCGGGCTTACTGTGGTGACGGAATACTCATCGCTGCCCGCCAGGCCCATATCCGCGCCGTTTTTATCATCCTGCGTCAGCGCACAGAGCTTTGACAGAAACGCCTTCGCGCCGGCAGGGGCAAAATCCAGGCGCGCCAGATATCTGAGGAGCTTTGTCAGAGCATTGTCACCCTGCTCGGGGGTGGAGCCGTGCGCGGCCACTCCCGAAGCGCTGATCACGATCTGCTCACCGTCCAGCACTGTCTCTATCCCGTCTTCGGCAGGGAAGCTTAGCTCGGCGCCCTCGCCGATCTCAAACACCGCTTTTGCCTTGGCGGGGACGATATTTGCCGCAGTACCGGAGTCCGCACTGACAAGGCGCAGCGATCCGCCCTCTCCCTCGTCCCACTCCGCAGAGAGAGTGAAATGGCAGATGCCCTTTTCTCCTATCACTACCGGCCATTCCGCATCGGGCGTAAAGCCGCCCAGCGGCATGGACTCGGTCTGCACATATCTGGCCACTCCCGCCATACCGGTCTCCTCGTTCGTACCGAAGATGAAGCGCAGCGGCACACGCGGCTCGTATCCCGCGGCCTTCAGCGAAGCAGCCGCATAGATCGCAGCCAGCATGGGTCCTTTGTCATCCATGGTCCCTCTGCCGTAGAGCCTGTCGCCCACGGCTGTCATCTCAAAGGGATCATGGCTCCAGTCCTCAGGCAGAGCCGGGACCACGTCCAGGTGTCCCAGCACGGCCATAAAACCGTCTTTACTTCCCTCGGCGTCTCCCCAGTCGGCGACGCCGTAATAAGCTTCATTCCGCACGGAAAAACCGAACTTTTCCGCCATGGACACGGCGCTTTCAAGCGCGCCTGCCACCTCCCGTCCAAAGGGAGCTCCATCCTCTGCCGGAGCCTCTACGGAATTATACGACACGAGTTCTGCCAGATCCTTTTCAAATTCCGGCATGGCCTCTTCCAGCCACCTGTCAATAACCTTAAAATCCATATTTCCTCCAAAAAACGTCCGCTGCCCGGCGCCAAGCCCGGCCGCGGCCGATCATTTACCTGCTGACGATGCCAGGCCCGGCAGATCGTTTACTTTCCTGCATTCAGGACTCCGAGCACTTTATAAAAAGCATCTTTCCCATCCTCAGGCATGGCCTCGGAAGATACGCGCACCATGCCATGCTCGCCCGGGAATTTGCATACAAACAGGTGTCCGGTGATGCCTGAGAGATCATTTCTCCCAATCCATCTGTCCATTCCGGTCTCACGCACCGCATCCATCGCATCCAGATATACCTGTATCGGGACAGTGCTCTCGGTCATGACCTCGTCCGGACTCCCGCCGTCGGTATAGACCTCCATCCTGACCTCGTTGTCCGAATACGCATACAGCACCACTTCATAGTAGGGCTGCTCCTCGGGCGTGCCGACCGTGCGTTCGTAGTAATCAAAGATCATATCGCCCGGTTTTGCCCATTCAGGCAGTACCGCGGGGTCTCCTCCGCATCCGAAAAACGAGAACAAAGACATCAATATCACCCCCGAAACGATAAGTTTTTTCATCCTGGCGCACCCTCAGCTTTTGATGATAGAATTCTAACATACGAAAAGACGGCACGCAAGATACCGCCTTTTGTCCATATTCAGTCAATCAGACTCCGGACATGCCGACACTTCAGGCAATGAATGCAGACGCTTACATATGTCTGAGGTTCAGAAGCCTTGAAGGTATGTGGCAGTAGCCGCCGGGGTTTTTGTCCAGGTACTTCTGGTGATACTCTTCTGCGGGGCAGTAATTGTCAAGCGGCAGCAATTCTACAGCGAGAGGCGCACCGAGCCTGTCGGATTCCGCTTTTATACGGGCCTCTATCTCGGGCAGCTGGCCTTCCTCGGTATAGTAGATCCCGGTGCGGTACTGTATCCCGGTATCGTGGCCCTGGCGGTTCACCGAAAGCGGATCGATGACCATAAAGTAATAATCAAGAAGCTGAGTAAGGGATATCCTTTCCTCGTCATATACTATCCGTACTGTCTCGGCGTGTCCGCTGTCTGCGCAGACGTCCTTATACGTGGTCCTTGCGGTGGGACCGTTCGCATAACCTACCTCTGTATCCATCACTCCATCGAACTGGTCAAAAAACTTCTGCGTTCCCCAGAAGCATCCTCCTGCCAGATATACAGTCTTCATGACTCTGCCTCCGTCTGTATCACACTTTCCCGATAAGCTTGATTATATCTTTCTCTTTTGCATGCGGATAAAAATCTTTTATGCGATTGCTGATACGTTCCCATGACGTCCTGACACTCTCGCCGTATGCTGATGTGACGGCCTCTCTGCCCCAAATCGCTTCCGGCGTAAGCATGACTGAGACCGGCATGCCGTACTCCGACCCGCCTTTACTCTCGCGTCTTTGAAACTGTGATATCACAAGATACGTCTGCATCTGCAGACCGGTCAGGATCCCGGGGAAATTCTTTTCTCCGCCATTTCCGAATCCAGCCATGTGTTTCAGCTCTGTAGACAGAATCAGCTCATGACTGTAAACCGTATCTCCTCTTTTATCTTCGGAAATATAGAAATCCATGATCTTTTTTTCGCGGCGATTTGCCATGCCATCATCCCATCTGGCATCAAAGTCATAGCCGTCCCTGCGGAAATTCGCAAAGTAAGGGAGCCACTCCAGGCTGATAAACCCGGCTTTTTTATCAAAAAACTTGCCATAGGCCACCCGATGATCGGCGGCAATGATCTCGCGCCACTCCCAGGGATCGGAGTCCGCATCACCGCTCCACCAATTAGCGGAGCACGTCATCTCCTCCACAGAAAAACCTTCTATCTCACCTGAAAAAAAGGGCAGAAAACCTATCTGCCCGATCTTTTCTACAAGTTCCTGCCAGGTCGTGACGGCAGACGGATCTCCCGTGTCCAGACCTTTCATAAAAAAATCACCGTTTATGAATTCCATATCGATCTCTGCTCAGACTCCGTACACATCTTTGACCTTTGCGGTCAGGTAATCGATATAGTACTGAGGATCAAAAGCGCCGCCAAGTACGCGCGAAAGCAGCTGCGCAGGTGTATAGAGATGACCGTGCTTCCATATGTTCTCGCGATTCCACGCGTTCACAGCGTCCAAATCGCCCGCCTCGATGCATTTATCCACGTCGACGCTTTCACGCATTCTGGAGAGGAACTGCGCGCCATAGGCATTGCCCAGGGCGTATGAAGGGAAATATCCCACCATACCGCCGGACCAGTGCGTATCCTGCAGCACGCCGTGTTTATCGTCAGGCACATCGATCCCGAGATACTCCTTGTAAAGCCGGTTCCACTCGGCGGGCAGGTCCTTTACCTCAAGCTCGCCAGCAAAGATCCTTTTTTCAAGCTCATAGCGCACCATGATATGCAGGCTGTATGTCACCTCGTCGGCCTCGGTCCTGATAAGCGAAGGCTCGACCTTGTTTACCGCACGGTAAAGCTCCTCGGCGCTGCGTCCCTTCATCTCATCCGGGAAAAGCTCGCGAAGCTTGGGGAAGATCAGGTTGCAGAAGGCTCTGCTGCGCCCTATGATGTTCTCGTAGAAACGGCTCTGGCTCTCGTGTATGCTCATCGACACTCCGCCGTCCAGTACCGTATATGCCAGCGAATCGTCCGAACCCGTATCATAGAGCGCGTGGCCGCCCTCATGGACCACACTGTACATAGAGCAGACGAAATCATTTTCAAAATAATGTGTCGTGATCCTCTCATCATGATGCGAGCCAAGGCTGGTGGTAAAGGGATGCTCGGTAGTGGAAAGCCCCACGTGATCCAGATCCAGTCCTATGGTCTTCATCAGATAGTATGCAAGCTCTCTCTGTTTCTCCTCGGAAAAGCTGCCGAAGCGGATCGAATCGTCCACCTGCGGGGCCTCTGAGATCTTTTTCAGAAGAGGCACGATGCCGGAGCGCACCTTGTCGAAAAACGCGTCGCATGTCTCCATATTAAGGCCCTCTTCATATTTGTTCAGGCAATAGTCATAAGGCTTTTTTGAGGGATCCGCATATCCGGCGAATCTCTTCTGGGTCTCAAATATCTGTTCCAGACAAGGGCAAAAAAGCTCAAAATCCGACTTTTCCTTTGCCTCATGCCATATCGCATCCGCACGGACCAGCAGCTCCTGATATGCCACGTACTCGCCCATCGGGATCTTTTGCATCTCACGGATATCCTTAAGCATGAGCGTCACCATACGGCGCTGCTTTTCGTCCAGCTCATTTGCTCTTTCATCCAAAAAATCCAGCAGCTCCACTGTCTCAGACGAGGTACCGATCCTGTACATCTCCTCGGACAGGATCGAAAGACTCACACCGCGGTTCTCCGCGGTTTTGCGCGGAGCGCCTGTGCTTCCGTCAAAATAGATCAGACCCATCGCGTGCTCGTATGCGGCCATCTTTCTCTGCAGAGCCATCAGGGAGTTTTTTGCTTCTTCGATATTCATCGCATTCCTCCGGTATGTATACTGTTTTTTACGTGTTTATTATATCTCTTTCCCCTCTTCAGGAAAAGAGGTCTCCTGATCGTTCAGGAGACCTTTTCGCCAGGTCGGCGGTGCTGAGTGCTTCAGGCCGCCTCCGTTCCCTTTTTTCCAAGTATGAGCACCAGCGCCGCGATAAGTGCCAGCGTGATCGGGGTAGCGATCATGGCCAGAGCACTGCCGCTTTGATAGCCGATGATACCTGCGGTCAGATACCCGACCGTGCACAATCCGGCCACCGTCATGGCATAGGGGATCTGCGTCGAGACGTGGTTGATATGGTCGCTGTGCGCGCCCGCGGAGCTCATAATCGTCGTGTCGGAGATCGGCGAGCAGTGGTCGCCGCAGACCGCACCCGCCAGACACGCAGAGATCGAGATGGTCAGCATCTCAGAGCCGGCCGGGAAAACCGCGCATACGATGGGGATGAGTATGGTAAAAGTACCCCAGCTCGTACCGGTGGAGAAGGCCAGAAATACACTGATGACAAAGATAATCGCCGGAATGAACATCATTAGCGAAGCCGCCGCGCCTTCGACCACTCCGTGTATGAAATCTGCCGCACCCAGAAGCCCCGTCACACCGGACAGATTCCAGGAAAGGATCAGGATGATCATCGGCGCGCACATGCTGCGAAAGCCCGCAGCAAAGCTGCCCATATAATCCTTCAGGTTCATTACGCCTCTGGCCATGTACAGGCAGAAGGTGACGATTACCGTGATCAGGCTTCCCATGACGAGGCCTCTGGCGGAGTCAGCCTCCGCAAAGGCTGTTACGATATCAGCGCCTGAGAAAAGCCCTCCTGTATAGGCTATGCCCAGGATGCAGCTTACGATCAATACTATCACCGGGATAGCAAGGTTCGAAATCCTGCCGCTGCCGTCATCTTCTGTTTCGTCTGACTCGTCATAGGGACGCTCGCCCGTGGTGAAGAGGTCGCCCCGCATAGCGTTTTGCTCATGAAGCTTCATCGGCCCGAAATCAACGCGGGATACAGTCAGCAGTATCAGCATCGCAAGCGTGCCGAGAGCATACAGATTGTAAGGGATCGTATTGATGAACATCTGGAAACCGTTTATATCCATATCGGCGGGCACCGCGTAGGTCACTGCGGCCGCCCAGCACGAAATCGGTGCGATGATGCAGACAGGGGCCGCCGTAGAGTCCAGCAGATAAGCCAGCTTTGCACGGGATACCCGGTGAGCGTCGGTAATGGGCCGCATGACGGAACCCACTGTCATGCAGTTGAAACCGTCGTCCACAAAGATCAGTATACCCATCAGGATCGTAGCCAGCTGCGCGCCGACACGCGTTTTGATACGGCGTCTCGCCCATCTTCCGAAGGCTGCAGCGCCGCCCGATTTGTTCATCAGCACCACGAGCGTTCCGAGCAGCGTCACAAATACCAGAACGCTGGCGTGGGATATATCCGTGAGATTTGTCACCAATCCCGCGCTCTCATGATACAGCAGAGTATTTATGGCAAGCTCGCCGTTGCCTCCTGCAAAGAGCATAGCTCCCACTACTATGCCGACAAAAAGCGCCGAATAGACTTCCTTTGTGATGAGTGCCAGAGTAATGGCCACCACCGGAGGCAGGAGGCTGAGCACCGTGGCATATGCCGCAGGGCTTTCGCCCTCGGCGGTGCCCGGCACAAATACGGTCACGATTCCAATGACCGCCAAAGCCAGCGCGGTGACAGCAGCGATCCACTTTCCTGATTTTTTGCCTTTTTCTTTCATGATTCCCCTTTCAAAAAGTGTTGATACAAACTTCCAAAAAACAGATAAGCGGCAGTGCAGTTCAGGCAAATCCGGCCCGCTGCATCATTTCCGGGCGCATCAGGCCTTGTTGAACTTCTCCTTGCCCTGACGGCAGCGAGGGCATTTCCAGTCGTCCGGAAGATCCTCAAAGGCCACTCCGTCATGCTCGGCGGGATCGTAGACATAGCCGCAAACTGAGCAGACGTATTTGCCGGAAGCCTTAGATGAGGAGAAATCCACCTCTGCGGGAACTGTCGGGACAGGCGCGTTCAGATCCATTACCCGCTTCGCCTCCAGATTCTCATAGCCCTGAGGTGTGTGTGTTCCCATATATACGGTCGGATGATTGCGAATAAACTCGCGCACGCGGTCCAGAGTCTCGCGCGCGGCGGCCGGATCGTCAAAGACGACCGAGAGCTTGTTCTCATAGAGTGCCTCATCGACGTAGGTAATATCGCCGTGGATCATATAGAAGAGACCATCCAGCTCCACGACGATGATGCTGTTTCCGTTCGTGTGCCCTTTTGCCCTGATCATATACACGTTATCTGTGATCTTCTGACAGGCGGGAAAGTTATAGTAGGCTCCGTCCGTGAACTTAACGGGGACGATATTGGTCAGTCCCTGAAGCTCGTCCGCGCCGAGTTCTTCTTCATTGACATAGATCTTTGCGTTCGGAAATGATCTGAGCTCTCCCGAATGATCGCTGTGTCTGTGCGTAAGAAGAATCCTGGTCACCTGTTCGGGCTTGTAACCGAGCGCGGCAAAAGCCTCCATATATGAGCAGATGTCCCTGCCGGTGAAAACAGGACTGTTCTCATCGGGAATCTCCTCGGGCGTGCCTGCGGGCAGACCGGTATCCACGAGAATGACTTCGTCTCCCGTATCGATCAGATAATTCTGCAGACTTCCGCGATATCTGATATTTTTGTCAAATTTCTCCATGCCTTCTTCTCCGCCGAAGGCAAAGGGCTGTGAATAAAAACCGTCTTTTCTGAACTTAACTGCTTTGATCTCCATGTGTTTTCTCCTTAAATCTTTTCAAATAGTTTACTGTCTCCTCATCGCCCTCATCAGGCGGCATTTGTGTGATAAAGCGGGCAACATGCCCGCGAAGATCCAGGCTTTATTTGCCCTGTCTGCCGTCCCATCCGGCGAGAACTCTTTCCAGCAGCGCTTTAAGCTGCAGCAGGTCCTCCTCCGGCAGATCCATGCATCCGTTCATCGCTTCGGGGACCTTTACGGCACGCTCTTTCAGTGCTTCACCGGTCTCTGTAAGAGATATGACGAGCCTGCGTTCATTGTCGTCCGGTCTGGTGCGGTCAATATACCCCTGTTTTTCAAGCCGCTTGAGCAGCGGAGCCAGAGTACCCGAGTCGAGGCGCACTATCTCACCAAGCTCACCTTCCGACATACTGCCGTGTTCCCAAAGGACCATCATCACGACATACTGAGTATAGGTCAGGTCCAGTTCGCCAAGCGGTTTCCTGTACTGTCTGACAATTTCCTTTGCGCAGGCGTACAACGGGAAGCACAGCTGATTCCCGAGGCGGATGCTTTCGTATTTATCTGTGATCTGTGTTTTTGTCATCTTGTGATTTCTCTGCTTTTTCGTATTTCTTTGGTAAATTATCCGGGCACCCTTCACTCTGCGGCATTCCTGAGTATCCCGCGATCAAAAACTTACCGTCTCAGGCGCTTCTGTGAATGAGCTGAAGGTTGCAGTCGCATTTTTGAAATACAGCATCTGCATATTTCCGTCGTCAGGATCGTACATGGCTTTAAGGCTCGGCATTTTTTCGAGCATTGCGACTTTTACTGCGCGGTCCTCGTCGTTTACCAGCTCGCCTGTCACGCGCAGCCACCTGCCGTCCTTATATGCGCAAAGCTCCACTTTGGGGTTTGCCGCAATCTGTCTGGATACAGGCTTTACCTTTCCCGTCTGAATGTAAAGCTTCCCGCCGGAAACAAGCGAAGTCCCAAAAGCGCGCACTCTCGGCTGATCTCCGTCCGCTGTGGCCAGAAAATACACCCCTGCATCATCAAGAAACTGACAGACTTTTTCTACGTTGTTCATTTGTTTTACCTCCATATTGTGTTATCAGTTAATAGCACTATCCTCGCATCATGCTGGTTTCATGTCGCGCTATCCTCGCGCCATGCTTTCCTCGCATCACGCTGTTTTCACGGCGCGCTATCCTCGCGCCATGCTTTCCTCGCATCATGCTGTTTTCATGTCGCGCTACCCTCGCGCCATGCTTCCTTCACATCTTACCACTTAATGTTGTGTTGCGCACTGTATTATTGTGCACAATCAAATTATATAAAATCAGGCGACATTTTGCAATACATTATTCCTTCTTTATGTAAAAAGTCGAACGAAAAACCATTGATGCAGGCCTGGATTGCTTTTTTCGCTCTCAGGCCTGTTTGCCTCGTCTTAAAAGCAGGCCTGAATTGCATTTTTCGCTCTCAGGCCTGTTTGCCTCGTCTTAAAAGCAGGCCTGAATTGCTTTTTTCGCTCTCAGGCCTGTTTGCCTCGTCTTAAAAGCAGGCCTGAATTTCTTTTTTCGCTCTCAGGCCTGTTTGCCTCGTTTAAAAAGCAGGCCTGGATATCTTTTTTTGCTCTCAGGCCTGCTTTTCTTTTCTTATTATGCTTTGGCGGAATAATATCCTCTCATCCGAGCGTTACGTCCAGAACCATCATCAGCACAAAACCCAGTGCAAAAGCAATAGTGCCTGAGTTTGTATGCTCTCCGGCTGACATCTCGGGGATGAGTTCTTCCACAACCACATACATCATGGCTCCGGCTGCGAATGCGAGCAAATACGGCAGCACCGGTATGATCACGCCGGCTGCAAGGATTGTGACGACCGCTGCGACAGGCTCGACGACGCCCGAGAGAACACCATAGAGGAAGGTTTTTCCCTTTTTCATACCCTCGGCACGAAGCGGCATGGATACGATCGCGCCTTCGGGGAAATTCTGGATCGCGATACCGAGCGCCAGCGCCAGTGCGCCCGCCGCGCTGATACCCGCCTGTTCGCTGACCCAACCTGCATAGACCACACCGACCGCCATGCCCTCAGGCACGTTGTGAAGAGTGACCGCGAGGATCAGCTTGGTCGTGCGCCTCAGACCGCTGCGAGGGCCCTCTTCCTGCTTATCCATATGCATGTGCGGAATAATGATATCGAGCAGAAGCAGGAAACCTATTCCGACGAGAAAACCGACCGCCGCCGGGATAAAAGCCCACGTCCCCATAGCGGTGCTTTCCTCAAGCGCAGGCTGAAGCAGGCTCCAGAAGGACGCCGCTACCATGACCCCTGCCGCAAACCCGGTCAGAACTCTCTGCAGTCCGCCTGATATCTGCCTGCGCAGCAGAAAGACCATCGCCGCTCCGAGGCTCGTCCCGATAAAAGGTATCGCTATTCCTATCAAAACCTGTGTATTCATTTACGCTCCTGAATAGCTTGATGTGTTTTCAAACGATCCGCCTGACACGGGAATCCGATATGCCACATCAGACATATTTGTAACAATAATATATCTACTGAGCGGGATAAATTCAAGAGAAAAAGATACGATGCCCTTCCTGTACCTTAGAGTAAAATTTATGTAGGCAAAAATGAAGAAAGAGGCTGTCGCCTCTTTCCCATCATACAGAAAAACCTTATTATTAATTCACCACAAAATAAAGATAAGGAGCTGTATGATGGAAACAATGATAACCGAGAAAACG
>JAFSTX010000032.1 GCA_017445585.1 Lachnospiraceae bacterium | reverse complement strand
TTTGCCGGAACCTTTGACGGACAGGGACATACGATCAGCGGCCTGTATCTGAACGCGTCCGCGAGCAATCAGGGGCTGTTCGCGAAGACAGGATCCGATGCAGTTATCAAGGATCTTTATCTGAAAAACAGCTATCTGAATGTTTCAGGCAAGAGCTATACCTCTCTTGGAAGTATTGCGGGCGTTGCCGAGGGCGGTACGTTTGAAAAGGTGTTCAGCAATGCCTTTGTAATGGGCGGATGCAACCGCGTGGGCGGTCTGATCGGTGCGACACAGTATCATCCGATCACCATGCGCGAGTGCGCCTTTGCAGGTTCGGCAAGGATCAATGATCAGGCCAGCTATCTGGGCGGTCTTATCGGACAGACGCAGGACGGCGGCAAGATAGAGAACTGCATGAACATCGGTGAAGTATACCACACCTTCAGCGGTACGCTGAACACTGCTGCTGTAGGAGGTTTTATCGGCAGTGTGCAGGGTGAGGCAGTCAGCATCTCTGACAGTGTGAACCACAGTGATGCACAGTATACGAGCGGCAATTACATCGGTCTCATAGTAGGTCTGAATCAGAGTACCGTGACCATGACGAACTGCCACTCCATCCTGTATAGATACGCTAACAACGCAACAAAGAATCTGATCGGAAATCCTGCCGCAAATCCGGCGGGCTGCACCAGACAGAACAAGGCTGATGTGGCGGGAGACAAGTCGCTCACCGTGGCAAACGTTTCGAATCTGTTTACCTCCGAAAGCGCAAAGGGTCACTGGGTGTGCAGCGATGATTCCCTGCCTGTGCTTGCGGTCTTTGCGGAGTAATATTGTCAGGGAGAATTGTATGACCTGTGAAAAGGACGTAGCAAAACTCGAGGCTTTGTATGCCGGACGCTCTGTTTATCAGGGCGAGCTGCATGACCACGCCGATACCGGCGGCACCAGCGACGGGGGCAGGACTCTCGATCACTGGAAGGGAGCGCTGGAAGCGCTGCAGATGGACTTTGCCGCCATTCTGGACCACAAGCAGGTACGGCATATGTACCTGCCGCAGTGGGACGATTCGATCTTCATCGGCGGCACGGAGCCCGGAGCGGAGATCTTCAAGCCGGACGGAGAGAAGCTTGGCACGATCCACTACAACATGATCTTCTCCGATCCAAAGCGGCTGGAGGCTCTGCTGGATGAGTTTCCGGAGTATGAGTTCACCGGCGGCACGGAGGGTCACTTCGGCTATCCTCGTTTTACCAGGGAGCGGTTGGGTGAGCTCATCGATGCGGTAAAACGCCACGGCGGACACTTCGTCTTTCCCCATCCATCCAGTATGTCCTACGGCAGCGGCAAATACGACAGCAGCCCGGATGACTGGTGGATCAGGGACGGGGTCGGTATCGAAGTGCCTTATATCCGCCTTGACTGCGAAGAGACGGAAGAAAATTACAGGATCTGGCGCCATCTCCTGAGAAGCGGCGCCCGCATGTGGGTATCCGCCGGCGGCGACCTCCACGGCTGCGCTCACGACTGGGCACTTACCAGTATTTATGCTGAGGAAAAACGGAGCGCGTGCTTTGTAGAGCATATCCGCCGCGGCGACTATACAGCAGGACCGGTCGGGATAAGGATGTGCATCGGCGATACGCTGATGGGCGGCACGTGCGATTTTACCGGACAGAGGCTGGTGGTCGGGACCGGGAAGTTCCACAGGAGCGTACGGGATCCCTGGCATCGCTGCCGGATGGAGATCTGGGCGGATGAAGAGATCGTCTGCAGCAAAGAAATATCCTGCGAGGAGCCGGCATATGCCGCGCTTGACGCGGAGGATCACAGGTTCTACCGGACAGAAGTTTTTGACGAGACAAGAAACCTGCGGATCGCCCTGGGCAATCCGATATGGAATAAAAAGTATTATCCGGATGATCAGTGCTGAAAGGATCATTCGATACAGCAGAAGCAGTAACAGGTAAAAGCCGATAGATTCAAACAGGAGGTGTGAGGTGAAAAAACCGTATTGGAAGCCGGAGTTTGGAATAGAACCATATGATCCTCCGGAAGTTTTTTGCGACAGCCTTGTCGAGGAAAGTGACTATTCCGGAGAGGAAGGCGGCGAACTGTGACCGCGAATGATATTGAGAGTGAACTTGGTAGTGTCAAGTGATCTATGAAAAAATAGAGCCAAAGAAAAAGGCTCAAAAGAACCTTGAAAATCTGTAGATATAGTCTGCTGAAGGCTTTCCGAGGGCTTAGGGCGCTGCCCTAAGAACCCGCAAGGGACTCGTCCCT
>JAFSTX010000031.1 GCA_017445585.1 Lachnospiraceae bacterium | reverse complement strand
GTTCCTGCAAAAGCAGGAACTGCCGAAAGAGATCCTGTTCAACACCGATTTTTCGGATTTGAACGACAAGATATAAACCCGCTTTAATTCGAACCCCCGCAGGTTGGTCATGATGCCCGACGCTCGAAATATGGCAGTGCGGTTCACACTACCGGGATAAATAACAATAGTTGCTTTGCCTTTATCGGCAAAAACCGCCGGATCATTCCGGCGTTTTTTGTTGTTTTTTGCCGATAGTGTGTTATACTATATCCGTGATCGGAGGTGTAGTATAAGATGGATTTTATCTCTGTCTCAGAGACCGCAAAAAAATGGGGCGTTTCTGAACGCAGCGTGCGAAATTACTGCGCTCAGGGCAGAATAGCCGGGGCTTTTCTGACAGGAAAGACCTGGAACGTTCCCGCATCCGCCGAAAAACCCGACCGCCTCAACAAGCGCACGGACGCGCCGAAAACGCTGCTGGACGTACTTCGGGCAGAAAAGGCGTCAAAGCTTCACGGAGGAATATATCATAGAATTCAGGTCGATCTGACCTATAATTCCAATCACATCGAGGGCAGCCGGCTGACCCATGATCAGACGCGCTTTATCTTTGAGACGAACACTGTCGGCATGTCCGACGGTGTGATCAGGGTCGATGACGTCGTTGAGACCGCCAATCACTTTAAGTGTATTGACATGATTATAGACAACGCCTCCCACGCACCCAGCGAAGCCTTCATCAAGCAGCTGCATGCTGTGCTTGAAAGCGGAACTACCAACTCCCGCAAGGACTGGTTTGTCGTCGGCGATTATAAAAAGCTGCCTAACGAGGTCGGCGGGATGGATACCGCTCTGCCGGAACAGGTTGCCCTGCAGATGAAAAAGCTTCTGTCAGAGTACAACGCCGATAAGGTTAAGACCTTTGATGATCTGCTTGATTTTCACTGCCGCTTTGAGCGCATTCACCCGTTTCAGGACGGCAACGGCAGAGTCGGCCGGCTGATCCTGTTCAAGGAATGCCTGCGAAACAACATCGTACCGTTTATCATCGACGACAGTGCGAAGCTGTATTACTACCGCGGTCTGAAAGAATGGGAACGCGAGCGCGGCTACCTGAGAGACACCTGCCTTGCGGCGCAGGACAAGTTTAAGAAGTATCTGGATTATTTCAGGATACCGTATGATTCTTGAGATTAAAGCCAGACAGACGATACCTCCGATCAATTCACCAGATGGCTCTTGCAGATCTCTGAGAAATAGTAGCGGCTCTTTTTCCAGCGGCGCTCGCCGGTGGTGTGATCCACCCACGTCAGGCCAAAGCGCAGATTGTAGCCGTCAAGCTCCTCGTATGAATCAGCGTCATTCCAGTACATATATCCCTTCAGGTTATAGCCGCAGCGGATGAGGCGCGCAGCCATGCGCAGATGCTCGCGGATGTAGGTTATGCGCTCGTCGTCCTCGCACTCCTTTTCGGGGTCGTTCTGATTTTTCAGCGCGCAGCCGTTTTCCGTAATATACATATCGGGGTTGCCGTAGCGCTCGGCAGTGTACTGCACCACATCAAAGAGTCCCGCCGGGTACGGCGCGAAGGCCTGTCCGGGCGCGGAATAAAAGCTTTCGACTCGCTTTGAGAGCAGCGGCGTATCGGGAAGGTACATCGTGCGCCCGCTGACATAGTAATTGATGCCGATGAAATCCATGGGCGCAAACTCCGCATCGAGCCTGCGCTGGTAGTCCTGGGGCATATTGTCGCGGATATACGGGCATTCGCGCAGCAGCTGCTCCGGATATGTCCCCTCCAGCATCGGCTGCGTCCACCAGTCATAGTTGCGCTGGACCTGACGCTCAGCAGCCCCGACATCGTCCCAGTTCATGCCGGCGGGCGTGACGTCGGTGATGCAGTTCACCGCTCCTATCCGCGCGTCCGGGCACAGCTCCCTGCACAGCCGCACCGCGCGGTAATGCGCGAGGATCACGTTCAGGCCGGCCTCCTGACCGCTCTTTATGTCGTGGAGGAAGGGCGGAAATCTCCTCGTTATATAGCCGTTTGTAATGCTGATGGCGGACTCGTTGAAGGTGCTCCAGAGCTTCACGCGGTCGCCGAAGTTTTCAAAGCAGACACGGGCGTAGTTTTCGTACCACTCGGGAAAATCGGGGTTTGCGAAGCCGCCTTTTTCCATCAGGCACTGCGGAAGATCCCAGTGATAGATATCGACAAACGGCGTGATGCCGCAGGCTATGAGCTTGTTTATGACTCTGTTGTAATAGTCGATCGCGGGCGGATTGACTGCGCCGGTGCCGTCCGGGATGATACGCGGCCATGCCAGGCTCATACGGTAGACGTTCTGGCCGGTCCTGGCCATGTCGTCTATATAGGCCTCGTAATTATCATAGAAGAAACAGCCCCGGTCAGGGAGCTCGGTGGAATAGAGCTGGCGCACCTGCCTTTTTGCCGTTTCCTTGTCCATTTCCGCCAGATGAGGTGGGACCTTGCCGCCGTACTCTTTGGCGTAGTACTCCATGATGCTCTCGCTCTTACCGTCGCGGTCCCAGGCGCCTTCGCTCTGGAACGCAGAATTCGCCGTACCGATCAGGAAATCATCGGGCAGGATAAATCCGTTCAGACTCTTCATCTTCGCCTCCTAAAAAATGATCCCGGAAGGAACAAGCCCCTATTCCGGAATCACTGTCTTGTTAACGATCGATTCATTCATTTGCCCATTATGTTACAACTTTTTTCCGAAAGTGTAAAGACGGAAGGTGTGCAAAAGGCCTTTTTAATTCCCGCTTTTCTTTGCCCCGCATGTATTTTATAATACTTTCATATGGAACGCGGCAGCGTTTCGTAAATCCACCTACCGGAGGTTCAAAATGAATCTGCTCAGTATGCTTACCGGCTCCATGACGTCTGACTCATCAGTCGATGCCCTTTCCGAAAAAACAGGATTGTCTTCATCCGTGGTCTCCGGCGTTGTAAGCGCCGCCCTGCCCATGCTGCTTAGCGCGCTCACAAAAAACGCTTCGTCCGAGGACGGCGCGAAATCGCTCCTTGGCGCGCTTTCACAGCACACGGACACATCCAGCATGGCGGCACAGTTTTCCGGCGCCGACGCTGCCGACGGCAGTGCGATCATCGGACATATTCTCGGTCAGAAGACCGGCAAGACCGTCAAATCCATCTCCAAAAAGACCGGCGCGAGCACCGATCAGGTAACCAGCCTGCTCGACAATCTGGCTCCCGCTATGATGAGCGGCCTGTCAGCTGCCACGACTTCCGCCAAAAGCAGCAATACCGGGGACGGCTTTGATTTTTCGGACCTGCTCGGAGCCTTCGGCGGCAGCGCGGAAGCAGCCTCCTCGGCAATCCCCTCGGCAGGCGGCATGCTCGGCGGGCTTTTTGGAGGCTCAAAGAAAAAGAGCTCCCAGGACGGAAGCTCTCTTCTCTCATCACTGCTCGGAATGATGGGTTAATATCTTACAGCATCAGCTGGCAGACCAGATCTCCGATCTCGGCGGCATTGCCCACGGAGAGTCCGCTGATCAGGCGTGCCTGAGCATAGAGGATCCTGGTATATTTGGCCAGAGTGTCGTCATCCTTGCCGTAGAGGGCCTTAAGACGGTCTGCGATGGGATGCTTCAGATTTATCTCCAGCACAAGCTCGGCCTTCGGGGCATCCGCCTCGCTGCCGGGCATTTTATTCAGTGTCTTCTCCATGTTCACTGAGAGCTCGCCCTCACTGGCAAGGCATGCGGGATGACCGGTCAGGGTATTTGTAAAGCGTACGCTCTTGAGCTCGCTGCCCACGCTTTCCTGCATGAATTTCAGGAGGTCTGCCGAGGACTCGTTCTCGGTCTTTGCGGCTTCCTTTTCTTCATCGGTGGCCAGATCGAGCTCGTCCTGAGTGACGTTCAGGAAGGTCTTGCCGTCGTACTCGCGGAGCATCTTGATCGCAAATTCGTCGACGTCCTCCGTGAGATAGAGCACCTCAAAGCCCTTGGCCAGCACTGCTTCCACCTGGGGAAGTCGCTTCATCGCGTCGATGCTCTCACCGGGGACATAGTAGATCGACTTCTGGTCTTCCTTCATGCGGGAGACATACTCTTTGAGCGTGACGGGTTTTTCCTCGTGGGAGGATTTCCACATGACCAGATCCTGCAGCGCTTCCTTGTGGCTTCCGAAATCGGTATATAGTCCGTATTTGAGCTGCGTGCCGAAGGCGTCGAAGAATTTCTCGTATTTCTCGCGGTCATCGGCCTGCATCTTCTTAAGCTCGGCGCCGATCTTCTTCTCGACAGCGCGGGCGATGACGCGCAGCTGGCGGTCATGCTGCAGGAACTCACGCGAGAGGTTCAGTGACAGATCGGAGCTGTCCACGAGACCTCTGACAAAGCTGAAATAATCCGGCAGAAGGTCCTTGCATTTGTCCATGATAAGGACTCCGCTCGAGTAGAGCTGCAGGCCCTTCTCATACTCGCGGCTGTAGTAATTGTACGGCGCGCGGGAAGGGATAAAGAGCAGCGCGACGAATTCACTGGTGCCTTCGGATTTCTGGCGGATGACCTTGAGCGGGGCCTCGTAATCGTAGAATTTGCTCTCGTAGAACTGCGCGTACTCCTCGTCGGTGACCTCGCTGGTAGCTTTCTTCCAGATGGGGATCATGGAGTTAAGCGTCTCGTCTTCCTTATACTCCTCGTACTCAGGCTTGTCGTCGGGCGTCCCCTCTTTTTTGCGGGAGCGCGTGACCATCATGCGGATAGGATAGTGGATGTAATCGCTGTACTTTTTGACGAGCTCGCGGATCTTCCATTCGTCGAGGAATTCGCTGTAATTCTCGTCGGGCGTATCGGCCTTAAGATGGAGAGTGATCGTCGTGCCGTTTGATTCCTTCTCGCAGGGGTCGATGGTGTAGCCCTCGACGCCGCGGGACTGCCAGACAGTACCCTGCTGCTCGTCGTATGCGCGGCTGACCACAGTGATGCAGTCGCTGACCATGAACGCTGAGTAAAAGCCTACGCCGAACTGTCCGATGACGTCCACCTGCGGTGTGCGGGCAGCCTCTGCGTCGCCCTTTTCGTCTGCGTCGGCAGCGGCCTCTTCCTGTGCACCGTCCGCACCGGCTTCTGTCTTTTCAGCGTCTTCCGCCTTCTCGTCGCGGAAGATCTCATCCGAATCAGGATGCTCCTGTTTGAACTCGTAGGAGCCGCTCTTTGCGATGGTCCCGAGGTTCTTCTCGAGCTCTTCGGCGGTCATGCCGCATCCGTTATCACTGATAGTGATCGTGCGGCCCTCTTTGTCCGCTTCGATCCTGATCTCGTAGTCATCGCGGTTCAGCTTCACACGATCGTCAGTCAGCGACCTGAAATGCAGCTTGTCGCACGCGTCGCTGGCATTGGAGATCAGCTCGCGCAGGAAGACCTCTTTGTGCGTATAGATCGAGTTGATCATCATGTCCAGAAGCTTTTTTGACTCCGTCTTGAATTGTTTTCTTGCCATTTATTTCACCTTCTTTTGTATATTTGAAGCGGTCCGTACAGACCTTTTTTGCTCAGACGTCTCCCAGGATAGCTGCCCGGCTGACCTGCGCGGCCTCCGGATCCATAGTGCAGTGTATCTCATGGACCGGAACGGTCTCGGCGATACGTTTCATGATCTGTGTCGTTCGGCGCATCATTTCGATGTCTGCTGGCCGGTGGATCTGCCTCATGATCGTGAGGAAGACCTCGCCAGGCGCCATGCGGGTGACGTAATTCGTCTCATCGCGCACGATCAGTCCGATCGCGGCGAGGGGTACTCGGCACGGCCTGCCGAGACTGTGTTTGCCCATCCAGGGCGAGCCGAACACATACAGCTCTCCGCCATCGATACCTATAAAAGGCTTGTCGTCGTTAATATAGCTGACTTCATCACCATAGACCTGCTTCCACAGACGCGAGTGCGTGCTCTTGCCCGTGCCGCTCGGTGCGGTAAAAGCCACTGCTCTGCCGCCGACCTCGATAGCCGAGCAATGAAACAATACCCTGTCAAATGCCGGCAATCTGTCAGATACAGCCTTGTGCAGGGCAAGTATCTCCATGTGACCGTAGGAGAATTCGACGTGTGTCCGGCCCTCAGCCTCCTCCACACGAAGATTCAGGCGCCTCATCTCTTCTATGTCTCCGCCCGTAATGTCCACGGATATCCGCGGCGCAGGCAGACCCGCGGCAGGGCTGACGGAAGTAATGAAATAATCGCGGCAGTGCTCTGCCGTGGAAGGACAAGAACACGTGACACGTGTGGGCACGCCTGCGAATCTTGCCATAAAAACTTGTCTGTTGTTCTCGTCCATCTGCTCTCCGTACGACCTGCTCTGCCGCCTGCAAACGATCATATCGATCCGACCGATTCTGTATTATACTACAATTATTCCAAGTGATTTATTAAAAAAATGTAAAGTATTCTCTTTTGACTGATGCGCGTATGGCAAAATGCTCTTCCGCAACTGCTGAAGGCTCATGTGCTGCAGCTCATCTGCATCCTGAAACGCCGCCACTCAGGCTGCGATTCCGGAAGACCTCTCCGCCTCCCGGGCATCAAAAAAGCTGCCGCATGATCGATATGCCTCCTTCAGGCGGCACGCCGGCAATGCTGCAGCTCCTCTTTTAACGATCGGCCAGCTTCCCGTAATAAAGCAGATGCTCGCGGCCATGGATATCTCTGTAATGAAGGATCTTCCTGTTCTCATCCATCGACTCGAAAACAGAATATTTCCCAAGATAATAAGAGTCGTCATCCGCGGCAAAAGAAACCGAAGACATATTTGCCCAGAAGCGCGGCAGGAGCTGTACGGTCAGATCGCCGACCGGGCAGCCCTCCATCTCCCTGATCTCGTCGTTCATCATAAAATAACTCAGGTAAAGCTGCCCCGAATCCGCACTTTCCCGCAGCGCCCAGGTAGGATCGATATGATACCCCCGTCCGTTTACGAGCACGTACGTCCATTCATGATCCACGCCGTCAAAGCATCCGACCGACACAGCCTCTACTCCCGCCTGGAGCAGCAAAAAAGCATAGACCCCCGCAAAGTCGATGCACTGACCGGAATGGCTTTGCAGGGTGAAGTAAATATACCCATCATCGTTCATTCCTTCCGGTCTGCCGTCGTAGTCATAGCTGTAGTTTGTCTCCATGTAGTCGTAGAGCTTGAGACATTTTTCGTAATCGGTATCGTCCTTTTCGATGGTGCTGTTGAGTATGCCCTCGACCAGCTTCTCAAACTCAGCCTCGCGGCCGGCAAACTCGTCGGCAGGCATATCGTAACGGATCGTTCCCGTGTCCGTCCCGCCCGTGATCTTCATACAGGCCGCCGGCATCAGATTCGCCAGTGTTCCCGAATCCATACACCAGTCATATGCCTCCCTGCCGTAGCACTCAAAGGAGTCCTCTCCCGCCCGGAGCGCATCGCAAAGATTATACAGCGAGTCCCAGTATTCCAGAGGAACCTCCTGCGCGATAAGCGATGAGTAGAGATGCGCATTATATTCAAACGGTTCCTGCTCTGGCGCGCCGGTTTCGCTCCCCTCGCCTGATCCTGCATCGCTTTTCCCGGCCGCGCCCGTCACGTCGGACCCGGCTCCGTTTTTTGAAATATCCGCAGTATCCGAGCCGCTTTCAACTCCGGCGGTATCGCTTGCTCCCGCAGCATCTGCGGACGGAAGGTTCTCTCCCCCGCAGCCTGACAGCGCCATGGCACATATTAAGAGAATCAATAATAATCTGTTTTTCATGTTACTCCCTGATCTCCTCCCACGCACTTACAAGGCGCGGAAGCGTCCACGCGGCATTCGCCGGGCTCGTGGAAGGCAGACAGACGGCCGCAATCCCCGTCGCAGGCTCGATATACCTGCGGTACAGATCATACGACGTCCTGCCATTGCAGTAGATCCTCTCAACTTTTGAACCGGCCAGTACCTGCGCCAGATCATTAGGCACCATATCGCGTATGGAGCTGTCTGACGAGCCTTCGATAGAGCACGAGGCTATCACGTCCCACGCGGCGATATGATGACGGAGCAAAAAAGCCCGCCGCTCCTCGGCGCTCTCCGGCACCCGCTCGCCGAAAAGCTCCGCGAGCACCTTCCAGAAGCGGTTCTGCGGATGCCCGTAAAAATATCCCATCTCGCGCGATTTTACCGAAGGGAAACTGCCCAGAATCAGGACCCGGCTCTCCGCATCATACGTCGGAGGGATCGGATGAACGATCTGTTTTCTCTGTTTGCTCATTTGCGATCTTCTCCAGCGTGTCCGCCAGCATCTCCCGGCGCAGCTCCGTCAGCCATTCGGAAAAGGCCACTATGTCGAAAGCGTAGGTCTGATTCAGCTCGTACTCCCTCGCTTCCCAGGTGCTGATCGGCGATTCGTTGTGCTGGATCACTGCCTCCAGCTTGTCCAAGGATTTATAAAGTATGGCCTCGGGCGTCTCCAGCGCATCCATCTCCCGATACAGATCGGAAAACTCCTCCGAGACCTCCGCGGGCAGTGAAGCCACCCACTCCCGCAGCAGCGAGATCTCCCTCTCCTCGTCCGCTTTTGTCTTGTTAAAGGTCGGTATGTCCCCGGTAAAGCACTCGCCGAGATCATGTATCAGGCACATCCGCGTGACCCGGTCCATATCCAGCTCCGGAAACTCATCCCTCAGCAGCATCGCCATCAGTGCGATCCGCCAGCTGTGCTCCGCCACGCTCTCCACGCGGCCTTTTGAGGTGGTGCAGTGCCTCGGCGTATCCTTCAGACGCTCGGCCACATGCAGTATATCCAGAAATTCTCTCGCCGTCATATCAGGTCCTCCGTTTTTTCTCTCTCAAAGAATAGCAAGCATGTACAAAAAAATCAACGCGCACCGATCAGAAATATTTACCGTTCGTCGGCCGGATCCTTCCATTTCGAAAACTGATAAATAAAACAAGACCCGCAAGTACGATACCTGTCACAAAGGACATCTCGTGCCTGCGGGTCTTTTTTTGTCTTTAACCAAACGGCAGCCTTACGGAGTGTTGACTATTCCGGTAAAGAGCGGCAGCTCCGCGGTCGAAGTGTTTATAGAAAAAACGAACGGCCGGTCAAGGGTGAATTCCACCTTGTCTGCGGGAGGCATCGACGCACCGCAGGTCATTATGACCGTAAAAGCCGCAGCCTCGCAGCCTTTCTCGTCGATCTTGACACGCGCGGCGTGCTTTACCGACGATACAAAGATGTCGTCCGTATCTGCCGTAAGCGGTGAGAAATCAGACTTTTCCATGTCGAATACGTCCGTCACTCCAAGCCCGCCGATCTTTTCCGCCAGATCCATATCGGAGACAACGTCAAATTTCGGGACGGCCAGCTCTATGAGGACTTGCTTCTGCTTTTCCCATTCGTGCTTTTCACTCTGAGAGGCGGTCATAAAGGAGAGAAATTCTTCGTCGGCAAGCAGTTCCTCCGGGCTGACGCCTTCATCCGGAAGATAAAACCACATCGACGTGTCAGCGCCTTCGAAATAAAGGTTCACTGCACCGAACTTTTCCCCGAAGTAATATGTGCCCTGGGTGCCCATGTGCATGAAATCGGTGCTGATATCGCCGCTTACCGCGTGGAAAGTATCGGAAGACGTAGCCGACTCGTCGAACTCGGCGGCCCATTTGCCCTTGAAATACATCGTCGATGCGATAGCGCAGATGGTATCCGGCGTCAGCTCTACCTGGCCGGCCTGCTCGGAGAGGAGCCCTCCGGTCTGCTGATCAAGCCAGTTCTGCAGCATTCTCGTGTAATCGGGATCGCCCATCGTTCCGGCAAAAGCTGACGCGAAGTACTGCTCCGCGAGGGTCTTCATCGTGTCCTCATTATAGTTCATATCCTCTCTCAGCCAGAGGGAGTTGGCTGAAAGGCATCTCACGGCCCCATCGTCCTGATAGGTGGCTGTCCAGACCGCCGCAGCGAGCTTTCTGACCTCCTCTATGCTGTCGGCTCCGAGAAGGTCCAGTATCTGCTGACGGCTCTCACCGTCCGTGATCTCGGCAAGCATGGCCAGCGCTCCGAAAATATTTACCGGGGAGCATATCGCGTTTTCCGCGTCATTTCCGGCGAGAAATCCGGAAACAGCCTTCTTGAAATACTCCTTCAGTCCGCCGTCATAGGACGCCAGAGCCTCGCGGCGGGCGGCGTTCTGGGCGTAATAGGGCGCTGTATCGCGCTCCCATTTTTCCGAATCAAAAATACCGTCCGATCCGATATATTTACTTTCGTCAGGGTACGCAGCCTGGACAGGGTAGGCCGCCTGTGCCAGAAGCTCCGCCTTTCCCTCAAAATAAATATCCGGCTCTCCGACGTCAGCCCCGGCGGACTGCGACGGATCCGCACCTGTGCCGCATGCCGCAAGCGATACGATAAAAGCCGCGGCAAGTAATATCGAAATGATCTTTTTCATGGTATCCGACCTCCTGTTCCCCTGGTCCGCTGCGCGCGGACTCTTTGTCTATAAACTACCCTTCCGGCAGCGGAAACTACACAGATCCCAAATATCGCCTCGCAAAGCCATCTCACACAGATCGCCGCTCTTTACTGCAGGAGCTGTTCTATCACCTGCGCCACTCCGTCCTCATCGCAGCTCGCCGTAATAATATCGGCGCATTCCGCCACCTCCGGCCAGGCGTTTGCCATCGCCACGCCGACGCCCGCTTCCTTTATCATGCTGATATCGTTCAGACCGTCGCCAAAGGCCATGGTCTGCGAAATATCCAGCCCCAGATGCGCGGCGAGATTGCGGATAGCCTCGCCTTTATTTGCCAGAGGATGGTTGATCTCGATATTATTCACTATGGACGAAGTCACGATGAGCTGCGGATACCTCTCCTGAAGCTCCGTGAGCTGTCGGGCGCGCAGGTCCATATCCTTAAAGAAAAACTTGATCTTCTGGATGCCTTTTTCGGACGTGCGGACAAACTCCTTGAGATCGGGCACTGTCCCGCAAAGCCTCCTCTGGAGCATCACGTAGTATTCATTCGGCGCAAATTCCTCTATGCGGTCCCACTGCTCCTGGGACATGTATCCGAGATCGTCCATATAGCAGTCGTAAATGACCGGGAGAGTATCGAGATGCTCCATGATCCCGTACGCCTCCTCCCACGGGATCTCCGCCCTGAAGATAGTGGAGCCGTCGGTCCGGTCTATGATCTGCGCGCCGTTCGCCGCGATAACGAACCTTACGAAATCAAGCTGCTTTACCGAATCGGGCATGCCGCTGCTGATCCTGCCCGTCGTGGGCACGATATCGATCCCGGCCTCCGCGGCCGCCCTCAGCGCAGTCCTGTTCCTCTCTGTCAGGCGTTTGTCCGTAGTCAGCAGTGTTCCGTCCAGATCCAGCGCTATCAGCCGGATATTCTTCATTTCCTTAAGATCGATCTTTTCCATTTTCCCCATCCTTTGAAAAAAGGACCATCCTTAAGGATGATCCTTCGTGGGCACTAAGGGACTCGAACCCCTGACCCCTTCCACGTCAAGGAAGTGCTCTCCCAGCTGAGCCAAGTGCCCTGCCCGGTTATAATAGCACAAAACCCCCTCCGTGTAAAACACTTTTTTCGCGCCCGGCGCTCTATCCCTCCTTAACCGCAAGCACGGCGACTCCGTCAGGAATAATTACCACCTCTGCGTCCCTGCCGGCTATCTCGTACGCCTTCTGCAGGGCCTCGTCGGGATCCGCCGCCGGGATCATATTCACGCTCTTTACCGTCTCCGGGTCGAGCTCGGATACCAGTATCACGGTATGCTTTCTGAGGATCCGCATAAAGATCTGCGTGCACCACTGCTCCGGGATGCTCTCTCTGGGAGGGATCTTTGATAGAAAAGCTTCTATCTCGTCCGGGGTGCCCATAGTCATCTGCTTTTCAAAATATGAACCGCCGATGCCGTCCGCGCAGCTGGCGCAGAGAATGATCACACCGCCGTCCCTGCAGCAGGCCTCGGCAGTAGCGGCCGCCTTCGGACTCTGATAGAGATTCTGGTCCAGCGGATAACCGCCGTTCGATGTGATAACGATATCTCCCGTGACGCCGGGGCATTGTGCCAGACTCCTGACGAAGCTGACGCCCTCCGCATGCGCCTCCTCCAGGTCTCCGGCAAAGGCCGCGATGACCTTTTTCTCTCCGTTTAAGGCTACGTTGAGGATAAATCCGACGCCCGCCATCCTGGCGGCGCATACCATATCCTCATGGATCGGATTGTGCTCCAGTGTGCCTGCGTTTGAATACGGGCTGGATATCGCGCGGTATGAGTGATTCTCGTTTACCGTGGCGGCGTTGCAGACCCCGGGAAGGATGCTCTTTCTGCCGCCGGAGAAGCCGGCAAAAAAGTGAGGCTCGATGAAGCCCTCCGTCACCAGCAGATCGCAGTCCACAGCCACGCGGTTCACCCAGAGCTCCGCTCCCGAAGGCAGCGTGCCCAGATGCACGAAATCATCGTCTTTATATGCGTCGTTCACCACGATCTTTTCGTGATCCACGATCGCATCTCCAAACATCCTGCGCTGCTCCTCCTCGGTCGTCCTGCGGTGCAGGCCGGTCGCGATGAGGATAGTGATCTCCGCCTCCGGGCTGCCGCTGCGGATCTCGGAAAGCAGTATGGGCAGCGTGATACGGCTGGGCACGGCTCTGGTATGGTCGCTCGTGATCAGCGTAATACGCTTTTTGCCTTTCGCAAGCTCACAGAGGCGCGGCGTGCCGACAGGATGAGCCAGCGCGTCCCTTATCAGCTCCTCCTCGCTCTTTTCGGCCTGATATTCGTCTGTCCTGGCGTAGATCAGCGCCTTGATGCGATCCTCCTCTATGTGGAGCTCCTTACTCGATGTATAATACGGTATCTTTATCGTCTTCATACCGGTCTTTCCTTTCAGATAATATTACGTGCTCTTATTGATAATAGCACGCCCGGAGAAAGTACGCCACCCCCACGCCGGTGAGGACTGCATTGTCTTTCGTCTTAGTCCCACTTCATATAAGGAAGCTTTGCCTTCACGGTATATATCTCGCTGGCGGCTATGGCCTCCTCCGTGGGCTCCTGTCCGATGCCGGGCAGGTCCGGGACCTGATATCTGCCCCTCACAGGCTGATAATCATACTTGCAGGTCGCGATGCTCTGAGGATTGAGCGCCCTCTGGTGATGCTCGTGGATCAGGAAATTCGGTATCGCCGCCTCGATCTGCAGTGCGGCCGCCGTCGATACGGGACTGCCGCAGACATGGATCTGGACGCTGGAATCATAGGTCCAGGCCATATCGCAGAGCTTCTTTGCCTCGGACAGGCCCCCGCACAGGCACAGATCCGGCTGGATCACGTCCACCGACCGGCTCTCAAGCAGCGGGCGGTAGCCCTGCCGCGTATAGACTCTCTCACCCGTGGCGAGAGGTATATCGGTCTTCTTTTTGATCTCCGAAAAATTCAGAGTATTCAGCGGGTGAGCCGGCTCCTCATAGTAAAAGATCCGCAGATCCTTAAGCGCTTCCGCTATCTGGATCGCCGCCACCGTATCGGTATTCGAGTGCATCTCGATGATGATATCCAGATCATCACCGCCCGCCTCACGCATCGCCGCGACGCGCTCGTAAACCGTCCTGATGACTTCGTTTTTCAGCGGACCGGTGATCTTCCAGCCGCCGTGGCCTGGCGTGTACACTTCTCCGCCATCCCTCACAGGGCTGAAATAGATCGGGTCGACCTTGATCGCGTCGTACCCCTCCTCCATGACCCTGCGCGTGACCTCCGCGTACTCTTCAGGCTCGGTCAGCGCCTGTTTGGTGATGCTGCTGCCCCAGTTGAACTGCAGCTGGCTGGCGTAGGTACGCAGGCTCTCGTTGGTCTTGCCTCCAAGCAGCTGATACACCGGGACGCCGAGGGCTTTGCCCTTTATATCCCACAGCGCGATATCTATCGCGCTCATACCTGCGCTGATGACTGTGCCTCCGCCCATGCCCCAGAAAGTGCTGCGGAAGATCTTCTCCCAGATGGCCTCGATCTTCATCGGATCGTCGCCGATGATCACCTCAGCAAAATCCTGGATGATCCCCAGCGCAGCCCTCCAGCCCTTGCCGTAAGCCAGCCCGGCCTCGCCCCAGCCGCTGATGCCCTCGTCGGTGTTGATCCTGACGAGGACAGGCGACCAGGCGCCTCTCGATGATCCGCTGTTGCCGCTCGGAAATCTGAGTGCGTCAACTGACGTGATCTTCATAAAAGCTCCTCTCTGCGGTCTGCGCCGCGCATACAATACAACTCCTTTTATATCCTGAATAGTACGCCGGTCCGGCTTGCTTCTTCCCGCGTCAGATGACGGGACCCAGACAGAAGATGTCCATTGAGCCGTAGTAACCCAGCGCCTCGTTCTTGGTCATGCGTCCGCTGAGGACCTCGAGCAGCAGCGCAAAGGCCTCCTCGCCGACTTCCTCTATGCTCTTCTCGCCGAGGATGATGCGCCCGGCGTTCAGATCCATATCATGCTGCATCCGCTCGTAGGTATTGGGATTGCCGCAGATCTTGATCACGGGCATCGAAGGAAAGCCCTGAGGCGCGCCGCGTCCCGTGGAAAACATCATGCACTGTGCGCCGGTCGCGGCCATGCCGGTCAGTATCTCCGGCTCGCGTCCCGGGGCGTCCTTGATCCACAGGCCCTTCTGTCCGTCGACTCTCTCGCAGTAATCCAGTACGCCCTGGATGGGCCTGTGCCCGCTCTTTACGATGGCGCCGAGACTCTTTTCCTCTATGCTGGAGAGGCCGCCGGCGATATTTCCGGGAGTCGGCTGTCCGCCGCGCATGTCCTCTCCTATCGACATGGCGCGTTTTTCCATCTCGTCTACTATCTGATAGATCCTGCGTCCCACCGGGCCGTTTTCGCCGCCTACCGCTCTGCGCGCGAGGATATGCTCGCCCCCGAGGAACTCGGTCGTTTCACCAAAGACCACCGTCGCTCCCAGATCCACAAGCTTGTCGGCCACATATCCGATCACGCAGTTTGAAGCCATGCCGCTCGTCGTATCGGAAGCGCCGCATTTGATGGACATGACCAGCTCCGAGATATCCGCGGTCACTCTCTGCTGTCCGGAGATCTGGAGCACCAGCCTCTGTGCGGCGTCTATGCCTGCCTGTATAGCTCTGGACGTGCCTCCAAGCTCCTGGATCCTGATGATCTCCACAGGCTTTCCGCTCGCCCGTATCTCCTCCACGATCCGCTCATGGTCCGTGCCCTCGCAGCCCAGACTCACCACCAGCGCCGCTCCAACGTTCGGGCTCTGCCCGAGATTTGACAGCACGTCCGTCACGCGCTTCAGATCCAGCGGAAGCTGGCAGCAGCCCTGATGATGAAAATATCCTATCGTGCCCTGGACCTGACGGCAGATGGCCTGACCTACGTCGTTTGCACAGATGACGCTTGGTATGACCGCCACCAGGTTCCTGGCTCCGTATTTTCCGTTTTCTCTTTTATAACCCTGAAAAGTATACATTGATCAGCCCTCCGCAAGATCTCCGCGTCCGCGCATGGCGACCATGTTGTGGACGTGGACGTATTCACCCCGGGCGATATCCCTGCTGGCTGCCCCTATGGACTCGCCGTATTTGATGACCGGGGCTCCGGCCTCTATATCCTTTACCGCGATCTTATGGCCGTAGGGCACGTCGCCGATCACTTTTATATCCTCCGAGCGGCCGGCTTTATCGCGCACCGTAACGGTCATGCCGCTGACGATGCCGTTTTCAAAGACCGTCGCCACATTGTCTTTCTCGTCAACCTTAAGTGCAAGTGCCATGCTGATTCCTTCCTTTTAAGCAAAAGGGCAACCGGCGGACCGGTCACCCTTTCTATAAACCGGCGTGATCACGCCTTCTTCTTTGTAAAAAGTCCCTTGAAAAATCCTTTGATCTTTGACATCATTGCCTTCCACCATCTCATGCGGCTCACTGCGAAGTAGAACAGCACGAGGAAGAGTATAAAGGTGATGGGACGTGTAAAGATACTGCCGATGAAACCGCCGACGCCCTTAAAGGCGACCAGACCGTTGCGCATGTTTGTCTCAAGCATGTTGCCCAGTACTATACCGAGCACCAGAGGCGAGGCGGGATATTTGAATTTTTTCAGCAGATATCCCAGGAAACCAAAGAGAAGCATCCATCCGATGTGGATCGTCAGGTTGTTGGTAACGTAAGCGCCCGTAACAGCCAGAATAACGATGATCGGGAAAAGTCTTCCCTTGGGGATCTCAACAAACTTGGCAAAAAGCCTGATGCCGGTAAGTCCGAAGGGCAGCAGCAGGATATTTGCTATCAGGCAGAGTGAGACGACTATGTAGAACAGGTCCTTTGAATTCTGCATGAGCAGAGGACCGGGCTGCATGCCGTGTACGATCAGCGCGCTCATGATGATGGCCGTGATGGCATCACCGGGAACGCCGAGCGTCAGCATAGGGATAAAGGCTCCGCCGACTGCGGCGTTGTTTGAGGATTCGGGAGCAACCAGACCCTCGATAGCGCCTTCGCCAAAGGGCACTTCCGGATTCTTTGTCGTGCGGCGTGCGTGGTCATAGGCCAGCAGAGCCGCGACTGTACCGCCGGCACCGGGGAGAGCTCCGACCACCATACCGATGGTAGAGCATCTGAGTGTCAGCCAGAAATGCTTGACGACTTCCTTGAACTGAGGAACGATCCTCTTTACGTCCTGTTTGACTACGGTAAAATCACGGCTCTTGAGCTGCATAAGCGCCTCTGAAAAGCCGTAAAGACCGATCATGGCAACTACGCTGGGCACGCCGGCCATAAGACTGGTGGAGCCGAAGGTGAATCTGACGACGCCGGACATGTTGTCCATGCCTACACGGCCGAGCAGAACGCCCACGCAGGCGCCCATGAGGCCCTTTACCATGGAGCCGCCGCCGAGTGCGCCGATCATCATCAGACCCATGACTCCCAGCAGGAAATAATCCACGGGGCTGAAGTTAAGAGAGATCTTTGACACGAGCGGGGTCAGGAAGGCCAGGCAGAGCACGCCAAAGATACCTCCGACGCAGCTCATCGTGGTCGTGATGCCGAGAGCCTGAGCGGCCTTGCCCTTCTGAGCGAGGGGATAGCCGTCAAAGCCGGTAGCTACGGCAGCCGGAGCGCCGGGGATGTTCAGCAGGATAGCCGAACGCGAGCCTCCGAAGACAGCGCCGATATAAACACCTATCATCGCCGCAAGAGCGACGTTGGTGGACCATCCAAAGGTCAGGGAAACCAGAAGCGAGACCGCCATGGTACCGGTAAGACCGGGGATGGCTCCTACATAAACTCCCGCGAGTGTGCCGAGGGCTACTGCGACCAGCATGAGCGGATCGGTAAACGGAGTGGCAAGATATGATAAAACGTCCATATTTTCCTCCTTCCTACGGCAGCGAGACCTTGAACAGCAGCGTGAATATCGCGTAGATCGCAGCGATAATGACAGCTGTGTAGATCAGGTTCTTGACTATGTTGTGCGGGATCAGATAGCACATGGAGCCGAGCAGGAAAACAGGCGCCGCAATAAGGAACGGGCATCCCAGCTCGATCGCCACGTAAAAAGCAATGCTCATAAGCAGGAAGACAAAGCTGTTGATGGGGAATAAAAATTTAATGATAGCAACAAACTTGTCCTTGAATGACAGTCCTGCGATAGAGCTCTTTATCTGTGTCTTTTCAATAAAATCGATGATGGTCAATACGATCAGAAGGCCGGACACGATCATGGGGAAGGTGCCGTAGCCCTGAGGCCTGGGGTCATCGATAAACATCTGTACCGACTGAACGAAAAAGACTACTCCGAAGAGCAGGAACAGTATGGTGGACAGATATCTGCCGCCGGGGACCAGGGTCTCCTTCTTTTTTTCTTCCTCTGCGGGAAGCTGCTCAGCCGGGGTCTCCGGCTGAGCAGAAGCAAGTTTCTTGTCTTCCATTTAATAGTCCTTACTTGAGGCCTAACTCCTCAGGGCTGTGAGTGATGGCGCCTGTCTCATAGAGAACGGTGATGGCGTTAAGTCTGTAGTCATGTACAAACTTGGCGGCTTCCTCTCCGGTAAGTCCCAGAGGGTTCAGGCCCATGTTTGCAAGAGTTTCCTGATAGGTGTCAGAATTGTAAGCCTTGGTGAAAAGCTCGGTGTAGTAGTCGATGATCGCCTGATCGGTGCCCTTCTTGACGGTAACTGCGTAGAAAGCGTTCATAGGCAGGTACTTGGCCATGTCGGGATACTCCTCGGTGATGCAGGGATACTCTTCCTTGACTCTCTCGGAGGAAGCGGAGCAAAGTACGCGTACGTCGCCGCTGGCGATGTAGTCCTTAAGAGAGGTGAAGGAAGCCAGACCCCAGTCAGCGAAGCCGCCCATAACGGAGGTAACGGTCGTACCGGAGCCGTCGGAGGTGTACTCCTCAAAGGAGACGCCGGCTACAGCCTTGATAACTGCGGAGATGTTGGCGGAAGCGCCGACCTTGCCGGAAGCAACCTTAAGAACGGTGCCGGGGTTGGCCTTCTCGGCCTCAACCATCTCGGTGAAGGTCTGATAAGGGCTGTCCTTGGAAACGAAGATGCAGTTGTCGGTATTGGCAACTACCATGATGATCTCGGTGTCGTCATAGGTCTCGGGGATGAGATCGTATGCGTCATAGAGAGCGGGGGTCTCAGCGCCGATAACGAGAGTGTAGCCGTCAGCGGGCTGCTGAAGAGCTGCGTTAAAGGAGATGGAAGCGGAAGCGCCGGTAACGTTGTTAACGACGATGGTCTGTCCCATTTCCTTCTCTGCTACGGAGAACAGAGGACGAAGAGCTGCGTCTGTGGAGCCGCCGGCGCCGTAGCCGATCTCGGCCGAAACGGACTTGGTGGGCTTCCACGCCTCGGCCTGTGCCTCGGTGGAAGTGCTGTCAGCGGACTGTCCCTCTGTGGCAGCGGGAGTAGTGCCGGCTTCGGAGCTCTGGCCATCAGAGCTGCCGCAGGCGGCGAGCGCCATTACCATGGCTGCTGCCAGGAGCATTGCTAAAAATTTCTTCATAATTCTTACCTTTCCCTTTCCTGGAAAATTATTTGATCAGACTTGCAGCGGCGCGCAGCGCGAGCGCATACGCTTCTGCTCCAAATCCGATGATCACACCTGTAGCGGTCTTTGCGGTCTGTGCCTCCACGACGCCTCCGTGCTTGCGGAAGGTGTTTGACATGTGCACCTCGATGCGGGGGCATGTCAGTATGTCGAGCGCGTCCATGACCGCTGCAGACTTGTTAGTCCAGCCTCCGGGATTCGCGATCACCGCGTCGGTCCCGTTGTAAAAGGCCTCCTGGACTTTGTCGATGAAAGCTCCCTCGTGGTTGCTCTGGAAGATCTCCAGCTCGAGTCCCAGCTCGTGCGCCGTTTTTTTCATCAGTTCGTTTATCTCTTCATAGGTCACGGTGCCGTAGAGATTCTTGTCTCTGTGTCCGAACATGTTGTGGTTCGGCCCGTGAAGCATAAGAACTTTTTTCATGTTATCTCCTTATTCTGCCTGCTCTTTTCGCAAAGCCCGGCGTTTATCGGCCTGCTACGCTGTTTTCGCTCAGCAGCTCGTCAAAGAGCTTTGACCACTCCTCGTAGTCGGGGCATTCGCCGAGTCTTTCCTTAAATCCTGCCATCTGGCAGCGGATCAGCATCTTTTTTCCGTTAAAGATGAAGCAGCCGGCTGCCTCCGCGTCCGCGAGGAACTGCGTCTTTGCGGGATTGTAGGTCGCGTCAAAAGCTATCTGATCCGGCGAGAACCACGAAGGATCGGCGGGGGTCGCGGTCAGATCCGGCGCCATGCCGACTCCGGAAACGTTCATTACGACGCGGCTCTCTCTGAACGCCCTCTCCACAGCTGCCTTATCCTCATAGGGGATCTGCACGGCGACCGGAGAAAACTCCGTATTGATCTCGTCCGTCAGCGCTTTCGCGAACTTATCGAATTTATCGGTGATATAGATCCTTTTCGCTCCGTGATAGGCCAGCGTGCAGCAAATGGCCTTGCCCGCGCCGCCTGCTCCGAAGCAGAAGAAAGTCGTCCCGGGAGCATCCGATCCCGCGTCCTCTCTCAGGGAATTGAGAAAAGCAGGGCCGTCGACGTTTTTGCCGATGAATTTCCCGTCCTCGACGCGGATAGTGTTTACTGCACCGATCTTTGAGGTCAGCTCATCCATTCCGTCGAGAAAAGGAATGACATCGACCTTGTAAGGCTTCGTCACGCCTATGCAGCCCACGTTCATGTATCTGAACGCCTGCAGCATGGGGCCGACGCCCTCGCGTTCGATCTCTACCGGAAAACGGTACCAGTCAACTCCCATGCGCTCGTACATACGGTTGCAGAGACGGCTGGACAGGGACTGCCTGAGCGGCTTTCCCAGCAGCGGATGAAGTTTTGTGTTTACCGTGATGTCCATTTATCTCCCTCAGCGCACCGTAACTACGCGGCTTGCGCTCAGTATATCTTCGTTTATCTCCTGTCCTATCCCGGGCAGCTCCGGCACCTCCAGATATCCGCCCACAGGCTGGTAATCGTACCTGCACAGAGCAATGTTCTCCGGGACTATGGAGTATTCGTGCGTCTCGTGGATCACGAAATTGGGTATGGCAGCCTCCAGCTGAAGCGCCGCGGCGTTTGACAGCGGACTGCCGCACACATGCGCCTGCACGCTGATATCGTAGGTATCGGCCATATCGCAGACCTTTTTCGCCTCTGTGATACCGCCCACATTGCAGACATCGGGCTGGATGACAGACAGCGAGCGCTGCTCAAAAAACGGACGGAACCCCCATCTGCCGTGGATCCGCTCGCCCGCTGCCAGCGGGATCGGCGTCCTGGCGGATATGTAGGAGAAAAGCTCGGGACTCAGAGACTGCGTCGGCTCCTCCATATAGAAGATACCGTAGGGCTCCAGAGCCCTCGCGATCTGCAGAGCCGCGTCCGCACCGGTGTTTGCATGCAGCTCGACGATTATATCAAGGTCCTCTCCGCCGGCCTCTCTGATGGCGGCCACTCTGTCTTCGATAAGTCCGAGCTGGCTGTTTCTGAGGAGTCCCGTCAGATTCCAGGTATTCCAGCCTCCGTCCTCATCGATGCCCGCGGGGTCGACCTTTACTGCGTCAAAGCCTGCGGCCACCGCATCTTTTGTCGCCTGCGCGTACTCTTCGGCGCGCACATGGCGGCGGCTCTTTTTGCCCCAGCCAAGCTGTATCTGGCTGGCATAGCAGCGGATGCGGGAGCGCATTTTTCCTCCCAGGAGCCTGTAGACCGGGGCGTTGTAGTATTTTCCCCGGATGTCCCAGAGGGCTATGTCGATGCCGCTGATGGCGGCAAAAGGCACGGCGCCTCCGCTCATACCCCAGAAGGTCTTTCTCTGAAGCTTCTGCCATATCGCCTCGCAGTCAAGCGGATCCATGCCGATGATCTGCCTGGCGTAATCCACGCCCTGGCCAAAACCCGCGTCGTGCGACTTGCCGTACGCGAGGCCTATTTCACCGTGGCCGGTGATGCCCCCGTCGGTCCTGATAAGGACAAAGATGGGCTTCCAGGCTTCGTTGCCGTTTATCGGAGCGGTCTGGACAACAGAAACTTCCGTGATCTTCATATCAGAATTTCAGGCCTGCTTCCTTGGAGGCCCATACTATTATCTCCACCGGCATAGTCCCGACGTTGACGTAACCGTGAGGCGCGCCCTCAGGCACGTAGACAAGCTTGCCCTCGGGAAGATTGCCGACTACATAGTCATTTTCTGTGGTGAGGATGGCTTCGCCGTGCAGTATGTAGGCAAATTCCTCGCCGACGTCGTGGGTGTGTACCGGTACGCTCTCTCCGGGCAGGATCTCATAAAAGCCTACATCGTAGAACTGGGAAGGGTTTGCCTCCGTACCGATGAGATGGTAAAGCTTTACGATATGTCCGGGGCCGTCTCCCAGCCACTCAAACGTGCTGTCCTCATAGGGATCGAGAACTTTGGAAGGACCAAATGGCTCTTTCATTTATTTGCCCTCCTTTCCGAATGGGTAGTGTCAAGTTCACTACCTGTTTTTAGTTCATAAACCTTGATTTCATGGGAGATGCAAATAAAAAGAGCATTGACCTCCCTTTTTGGTATAATGTCATCGACCAAAACTCCATTAACCAAGGAGAGCAATGCTCAT
>JAFSTX010000030.1 GCA_017445585.1 Lachnospiraceae bacterium | reverse complement strand
GAAAGACTGATACGCTCGGGCTTTTATGACTTAGCCATCGCGTATCAGTCAGTGCACGTCAACTATTGAAACCGCCGTGTACCGAACGGTACGCACGGTGGTGTGAGAGGACGGGGGTTAATCACCCCCTCCTACTCGATTCAGATCGGGTGGAAGATCACACGTCTATCTCCGCGGATCCTTCGCCGGCGCCGCTAAGCAGCGGACGAACCTTTGCCAGGAAGGCGTCCACCTGGTCGGGGCAGCGGCCTATGTAAAGCGATGGCTCGAGCAGGGCGTTCATCTCGTCCAGTGTCAGAGCGAATTCCGGCTCGGCGGCAAGGCGATCGAGCAGGTCGCATTTTTCTCCGTCCTTCATACGGGCGGTAGCTTCCATGGAACAGCGGCGGATGATCTCGTGAAGCTTCTGGCGGTCGCCGCCGCGCTTTACCGCCTCCATCATGAGATTCTCGGTGGCCATAAAAGGCATATATTCTCTGATCGTCCTGTCGACGATCTTTTCGTTTACATGAAGCCCGTCGGTGACGTTCTGGGCGAGGCGCAGCAGCGCATCTGCGGTGAGGAAGCCCTCGGGCATGGAGATACGGCGGTTTGCCGAATCGTCCAGAGTGCGCTCCATCCACTGCGCGGCGGCAGTCATGGGCGCATTCGCCGCGTCCGCCATAAGATAACGGGCGAGCGAACAGATGCGCTCGCAGCGCATGGGATTGCGTTTGTAAGCCATGGCTGATGACCCGATCTGGTTTTTCTCAAAAGGCTCCTCCACCTGGCGGTCGTGCTGCAGCAGCCGGATGTCGCCGGCCATGCGATAGCAGCTCTGCGCTATGGAGGAGAGGGCGCTTAGTATGCGGGAATCCACCTTGCGCGGGTAGGTTTGGCCACAGACGTCAAAGCACTCGGAAAAGCCAAATTCACCGGCTATCATGCGGTTCATTTCGTCGATCCTGCCGCCGTCCCCGTCAAAGAGATCCATAAAGCTCGCTTCGGTGCCCGTGGTGCCGCGGCAGCCGAGGAATCTGATATTCTCTATTGCAAAATCCAGCTCGCGAAGATCGGTGAGAAAATCCTGCATCCAGAGCGTGGCCCGTTTGCCCACGGTGACAGGCTGCGCAGGTTGATAATGCGTATAGCCGAGGGTGGGAGTGGCCTTGTAGCGCTCCGCGAAAGCGGACAGATTGCGCAGGACCTTAAGCAGCTCGCCGCGCAGGTAACGAAGGCCGTCGCGGTAGATGATGAGGTCGGCGTTGTCTGTGACATAGCAGCTCGTGGCGCCGAGGTGTATGATGCCGGCTGCGGAAGGCGCAGCGATGCCGTAGGCGTAGACGTGAGCCATGACGTCGTGGCGGACTTCTTTTTCACGGGCGCGAACGCAGTCATAGTCGATGTCGGTCACATGTTCTTCGAGCTCCCTGACCTGATCCCCGCTGACGGGAAGTCCGAGAGCGGACTCGGCGCGAGCCAGCGCGACCCAGAGCCTGCGCCACGTCTGATATCTGGTATCGGACGAAAAAAGGTGCAGCATGTACTCTGACGCATATCTCGTGGAGAGGGGTGATTCGTATCTGTCGGTCATATGAGCTCCTTTGTCGGATGAGGCGGATTTATTTCCTTATAATAATGCTTTCCCTCTCGGGGCCTACGGATACGTAGGTGATCGGGCAGCCGATGGCTTTTTCTATATAGGTCACATAATCGCGGGCGGCACGGGGCAGATCTTCCCAGGTGCGCGCGCCGGAGATGTCGCATTTCCAGCCGTCAAAATACTCGATCACGGGCTTTGCGTCCGCGAGTGCGACGGGGAAGGGGAAACGGTCGGTCTGTTTGCCATCCAGCTCGTATCCGGTGCAGACGGGGATTCGGTCCATGTAGCTGAGCACGTCGAGCTTGGTCAGGGCGATCTCGGTGGCGGCCTGGACCTCGACGCCGTAGCGGGTGGCTACGATGTCTATCGGGCCGACCCTGCGCGGTCTGCCTGTCTTCGCGCCGTATTCCTGGCCGGCTTTTCTCAGCTCCTCGGCCTCATCGCCGAACATCTCGCAGACAAAGGGACCCTCGCCCACGCAGGTGGAATATGCCTTTACCACGCCGATCACGTCGTCGATCCTGGCGGAAGGCAGGCCGGAGCCTACCGGCGCGAAAGCTGCGGTGGTATTGGATGAAGTGGTGTAGGGGTGGATACCGTAGTCCAGATCGCGGAGCGAGCCGAGCTGCGCCTCAAAGAGGATGCGCTTGCCGGCGGCCTGCGCCTCACGCAGCCAGTGCCCGGTGTCGCGGACGTAGGGTTTGATCATTTCGCAGGATTCATTGATCCATTTGTCGAGCGTTTCCATCGTATAGGGCTCGGCGCCGTAGACGCGGGTCAGGGTCAGGTTTTTCCATTCCATGAGATCCGCCAGATGCGCGCGCAGATGCTCAGGATAGAATAGCTCACCGGCCAGCACGGTCTTTTTCTGATATTTATCGGAGTAAAAAGGCGCGATGCCCTGCTTTGTGGAACCGAATTTCTTGTCCGCGAGGCGGGCCTCCTCGAGACCGTCCAGGTCGCGGTGCCAGGGCAGGAGAAGCGAAGCTCTGTCGCTGATCATGAGATTGTCCGGGGTGATTGCGACGCCTTTGCTCATGACGTCCTGCATCTCGGTCCAGAGATTCTCCGGGTCGAGAGCTACGCCGTTACCCAGGATGTTTACGACGCCGTCGCGGAAAATGCCCGAAGGCAGCAGATGCAGGGCAAATTTACCCTTCTCGTTCACTACTGTATGGCCGGCGTTGCCGCCGCCCTGAAAACGGATGACGACGTCATAATTCTCCGTCAGAAGGTCGACCATGCGGCCTTTGCCCTCGTCGCCCCAGTTGATTCCTACTATCGCGCAGTTTGCCATTTTTTCCTCCGATCTGTATGTTCAGACGCATGTCGTATCCGGAACCGCCCGAAGCGGCATCCCGGCACGCAACTAATAATTTTATTATAGAATGCCTTTTGTTTCAAGTATTTAGCCGAAGCTATTTTGGAATCAGCAGATGAAGCACGGAGGAGGTGAAGCTTTGCCTCGGAGCCTTGGTCGAAGCGGTGACAAGCTATTGTCTCAGAGCCTGATCGAAGGGTGGCGGGCGGAGATATTACGTGCGATTGCGCCTCGTTTACGGCTCATGGCTCCGTCAGGCAAAAACCAGTTAAGATCTTTTTGACCTGTCTCAGATCCACAGGAGAATCGGAGCGCTCAAAGGAGAAAATGAGCTTCTTGCCGGGAATGATCCCGGAGGATATAAATGCGCCGAGCCTGTCAAACATGGTTTTTGCATATTTGGGGTCATCGACCATACCAAAATGCTCATAGTAGAATTCATCGCGGGTCGTAGTATTAAGCAGCAGGAAATCGACGTAGACCGTGCCGTATCCGCGCAGTTTGACCGGGTATTCGTATTTGTAAGGGATGCCGAGCTCGCGCAGCAGGTCGGAGATCATGCATTCGGACTTCGAGCGCATGCGCTCTCCTACGGCGTTGTAGTACTCCGGGTCGCCGTCATTGAACCCTTTTCTCTGATACGGCTCGGAGAGCCATTTTTTGACATATTCGTCGGTGCTCTCTATATATGGACTGATCAGTTCTTTCTTGCCCGGCGGCATTTTGTCATATATGCTGAAAATGTCGGTTTTTCCGAGAACGCTGATCAGACCGTCTACGGCTTTGAGCTGCCTGCTGACTGCTTTCAGGACCGCGCGGTCATACTCGTTCTGAACGATCTCACGCGCCAGCACGGTCTCCGAGATCCGGAGGTATCGCTCTTCGCCGCCGTTCCGATACATGTACTGCACATTTCCGTGGCTTGATGTAACTCTGATAGAGCCGCTTTCCGGCTGCGGTTTTTTTGTGATCCTGGAAATCAGCTTTTTCAGCATGTCCTGTCTTTTTCTGAGTTCATCGATAAGCATTTGTGATTCTCCTTAACTTTTGTTTTCCTGCCGGAGAGGACGTTTTGAGCTCAACAGCAGGAAAAGACGACTTAGTTTTCCTGCCGGAGAGGACGTTTTGTGCCCAGCAGCAGGAAAAGATGACTTGGCTTTCCTGCCGGAGAGGACGTTTTGTGCCCAGCAGCAGGAAAAGACGACTTGGTTTTCCTGCCGGAGAGGACGTTTTGTGCCCAGCAGCAGGAAAAGACGACTTAGTTTTCCTGCTGGGGAGGACGTTTTGTGCCCAGCAGCAGGAAAAGACGACTTAGTTTTCCTGCCGGAGAGGACGTTTTGTGCTCAGCAGCAGGAAAAGATGACTTGGTTTTCCTGCCGGAGAGGACGTTTTGTGCTCAGCAGCAGGAAAAGACGACTTGGCTTTCCTGCCGGAGAGGACGTTTTGAGTTCAGCAGCAGGAAAAGGGCTTTCTTACAGTTTGTAGTTTTTCATTTTGGGGAATTGCAGCGCGCAGTTAATGACGAAACAATTCCATCGAAATATTAACTACGCGTGCGCAATGCACTGTCTTTAACAAGGCGAAGATCACGCCTGCAAGTAAAGCATGTATAAAATATATATCTTCGTTGGAAAAAAGTCTAATAAAATATTTATAAACAATTTCAGGGAAGGTTTCTCAACTGGATTTTTTCGACGGAAGAAGCGGATTTGCTTCTAATCAGGCTGCGAGCAGCGCTTCAAAAAGTATGTATGAAATGATTAATACGGAGGCGAAATGATTCGAAACTGAAATATGAGGAAAAACTTGACAAGTCGGTTAATTATGATATGTTTTCTGTCGTAGGCAGGCTGCCTTTTACAGAAGCAAAATCGAAATAAAGCCGAGCTGTTCGCCCAGCAAATGCAAAGCAGAATGAAGAGCTCCGTGTCAGCATATAAAAGGCAAGGCACAAGAAGCGCCACGAGGCATGTATATAAAAGGCAAGGCACAAGAAGCGCCACGAGGCATGTATATAAAAGGCAAGGCACAAGAAGCGCCACGAGGCATGTATATAAAAGACAAGGCACAAGAAGCGCCCTGCCGCGGCGCATATAATCAGAAGACAAAGTGAAAGGATCACCACATCATGATATATATCGAATCAGACAGCTTTGATCCGGGTTACAATCTGGCTCTCGAGGAGTATATTTTCGAGGAAATGGACTGGTCGCAGACGTATTTTATGCTCTGGCAGAACGACCGGACGATCGTGATCGGGCGCAATCAGGATGCGGAGGCCGAGATTGACCGCAAATACGTCGAGGCGCGCGGGATTCGTGTAGTCCGCAGACTGTCGGGCGGAGGTGCGGTGTACCATGATCTGGGCAATCTGAATTTTACTTTTATCACCGACCGCGAGGGCGAAGGGATAGATTTCAGACGGTTTTGCGAGCCTGTGGTCAGAACGCTTGCTTCTTTCGGGGTGGAGGCGCAGATCAGCGGCAGGAACGACCTGACTGTGGACGGACGAAAAGTCTCCGGCAATTCGCAGTATGCCAGGAACGGCCGCGTCATGCACCACGGCTGTATTCTTTTTGATACGGACCTCGGAGTCCTCACCGCGGCTCTGCGTCCCGATCCTGACAAGATCCGCACAAAGGGCATCCGTTCGGTGAGCGCACGCGTGGCGAATCTCTCGGAGTACATGCCTGCAGGGACCACACTGGAGGATTTTAAGGCAAGGCTGCTGGAGTACGCCGCGCAGAGCATGACGGTGGAGCGCTGCGAGTTGACCCACGTCCAGCGCGAGAGAGTCATAGCCATCAAACAGACGAGGTATGATCTGGACGAGTGGAACTACGGCAGGAAAAGCTGCCACACATCTCAGCCGTACGGCGACGCGGACGGACAGGAGATCCCGGGTGCCGACACGGACGGACAGGAGAATCCGGCATGCAATGCCCGTTGGCAGGAGAATGCGCATGCCATACGCCGGTCGGTCTATATCACGGGCTGCGGCAGTGTTAGAGCGGAGTATTCGCTCATCGGCGGCAGACTCATCGGTGTCACGCTGACCGGAGATTTTTTCGGCGCCGAGAATGTATCGGAGCTTTGCGGGATGCTGGAAGGAGTATGCGCAGACCGGGACAGTGTGCGCAGGATCCTGTCGCAGGCGGGACCGGAACGCTATATCACCGGGATCTCGGTCGATCAGCTGGCTGAGCTGCTGCTGGGATAGCGCCCGCAGAGAGGCGTCTTTTTGTTGATCTTACTGCTGATTTTTCTTGACTTTTTTAGTTGACAATCATCGGGATTTGTACTATTATAATCCCGCTGCGCTGCTGTAGCTCAGTCGGTAGAGCGCATCCTTGGTAAGGATGAGGTCACCGGTTCAAATCCGGTCAGCAGCTTAACCCCGAGGGTATTGATTCCTTCGGGGTTTTTGATTATAGCCTTTGCGGACGTCCGCGCATACTCAGGGAATAAGCTTCCGCAAATGAAAAACCGATCCGATTTGTCCACGAAATACCGCCCGATATAATTGACATATGTTCGCGTATACTGTATTATAAGTATACATTTTTTCGAATACTGTTTCATTAGAGAATATTTGTTGCCATACAAGGACAGCCAGATGGAAAGCACGATCGTTCAAAGTTTCATAGCCGGACCGGCGGAGATACATTTCAGCATCAACGGAAAGCGTTTTGGCGATACGCCGGCCAGGGGCAGCGTGCTGCCGGCGCGCCCGGATGTGCCGCCGCAGATACGCATGATGACGAATCTTTGGGAGAACGGCTGCGGATCTTTTCGGCAGAAATGCCGGAATTTTTACCTGCAGGGTATGTTTATGCGGGATTACGCCGACGATATGCCCTGGCCTGACGAGTATGAACGGTATTTCTGTACATACCATGACCTGCGGACTCCGGTCCTGAGAGGGTATTTTACCTGGAGGAAGCTCGTTCGCGATGGAATCTATAAAAAGGTTCCGGATTCTCTGGCATACATGTATATATATGAGCTTCTCTGCGGCATAGGCCCATCGGAGAACGGGGAAAAAGTGTCGTCTGAGGGCCGGAAAACGGAGCCTTCGGAGGTTAGCGTCAGAGCAGTCATGCCGGTGCGTGAAAGGCTGGAGCGCATCACCGGATTTGAGAAGGAGTACATCGACAGCGGTATCGGCGGCGCTGACATGCGCAGAAATCTGCGGAGATGGATGCGTGATCTGGCTGTGATACGCGGTGTGCCGCACGAGATCGCACGTGGCTGCGCGGATGCCGAGATGATCGCCAGAGACGATGCGCTTGCCGCGCTCAGGGACGTTTCGCTGCATACGGATGAAGAGATATTCACAGCGCTCGGGACCTTTTACGGTCCGAGACTGGAAGCCTCGCCTGTGATAAAAAAGCACGGCAGCAGAGGCAGGAGCCTTTTCGCATCGATATGGAGATATGCGGCGGAGCGGCTTACGCCGGGCGGCAGAGGTCTGTTTGCAGCCTGCTTTGGAGAGCAGTCTGCTTACCCTTGGCATCCTCTATCAAATGCTGTCTTTTGGGACGGAGTGAAGAGCGCTGACACAGAGTATATCCTGGACGACTGCCGCTCTTACAGATGCAGGGACGGAGTGTGGACAGAAGAAAGATACGAACCGCTGTACTTTGACAAGGCGCTCTTTGCCTCGCTGGTACGTGAGACTGACAGGCAGCTGCGAGTGTACCTTGGGACGGGGCATGATCTGACCGCTGATGAGAACGGAGCGTGGGTGCGGGAGTGCGTGCGGGATGCCATAGAGGCTGACCGGTTGGCACAGATCGAAGCAAGGAAGCCTCGGATAGACCTCGCGGGACTTGGACGGATCAGGGCTGATGCCGCGGTGACGAGAGACAGTCTGCTGACGGAGGATGATCTCGGAGAAAGGGTTAACACCGGTGAAGGAATTGACTTCGATAAAGAAGCTTACTCCGGTGAAGGGACAAATCCGTCGATGCCTGCGAATACAGATGCAGATAGCGGTCCGCTGGATCAGACGCAGCGAGATATACTCTCGCTGCTGGTGCACGGCACGGACCCGGATACATATATGAGAGAGCGGCATCTGATGCCGCAGGTAGTAGCTGACGGTATTAACGAAGCCTGTTTTGACGAGATAGGAGACACACTCCTCGGCTGCGAGGATGACAGACTGTATATTATAGAAGATTACACGGACGATGCTGCGCGGATCGCAGGCGCATGACCGGAGGAGACATAATGAGCGATACAGAGAGAAAAGCGCCGCGGCGCATAGCGCAGACAGTACTTAATTCCCTGAAGGGAGGCGTGGTCCCGAGAGTCGGTCTCCCTTATATTACTGTAGGCAGAAAGAGCGAGATAGAAGCGCTGCTCCACGATGTGGACATCATTGCGGACGGCGGAGCCTCATTCAGATTCATTGTAGGCAGATACGGCTCCGGCAAAAGCTTCCTGCTCCAGACCATCCGCAGCTACGTAATGGACCGCGGGTTTATCGTGGCGGACGCAGATCTCTCGCCGGAGAGGAGACTTCAGGGCACCAGGGGACAGGGCCTTGCGACATATAGGGAGCTTATAGGCAATCTTTCCACGAAGACCAGACCCGAAGGCGGCGCGCTGCCTCTGGTGCTGGACCGCTGGATCAGCGCGATACAGAGCGAGGAGGCTGCCGCCGGCGGATTTGCCCCGGGCGATCCGGCGCTCTCGACCGCCGTAGACCGGAGGATATACGAGATCACATCGTCGGTCAGCGAGCTTGTGCACGGATTCGAGTTCGCAAGGCTCCTTTCGGCATATTATCACGCATATCTGGAGGGCGACGATCTGACGAAGGCGCGGGTCATCCGCTGGTTCCGGGGCGAGTATACGCTTAAAAGCGAGGCCAGGGAGGCACTCGGGGTCAATATCATCATTTCGGACGATGACTGGTATGACTATCTTAAGCTTTTCGCCGCTTTTTTCCGCCTGGCAGGATATTCGGGTATGATGATCATGGTGGATGAGCTCGTGAATATATATAAGATCCCGAATGCGATCACCCGCCAGTATAATTACGAGAAGCTGCTGACCATGTACAATGACACTCTCCAGGGCAAAGCCAAATATCTCGGTATAATCATGGGATGCACGCCGCAGGCGCTCGAGGACAAACGCCGCGGCATCTACAGCTACGAGGCGCTGCGCTCGCGTCTGGCGGAGGGCAGATTCTCGCGGCCGAGCATGCGTGATCTGCTCGCTCCGGTGATCAGGCTTGAGCCGCTCACGGCGGAGGAGATGCTCGTGCTGTGCGAAAAACTGGCTGCCATGCATGCAGACCTCTACGCATACGAAGCGCAAATCGGTACGGACGAACTTGCGTCCTTTATCAGGACCGAGTACGGACGGATCGGCGCGGATCAGAACATCACTCCGCGTGAAGTGATCAGGGATTTTATCGAGCTGCTGGATCTGATCTGGCAGAATCCGGATACGGGTCTGGAGGAGCTGATGCAGTCGGAGAGTTTTTCCTTTGCGGAGTCCGCGGCTGTATCAGACGAGGTTTCGGGCGATTATGCCGAGTTTACGGTCTGAAAATATGTGAATGACAGACGGCCGGCGATCACGCGGAGTTCACGGTCTGAAGATACGGGAGCGACAGACAGCCGGGTAATGGGGCAAACCGTTATCGGTCAGGAGTATGTATGGACGTCTTTGAGAGATATTCACCTTTTATACAGGACTACATATACCGGAGCGGCTGGCATAGCCTACGGGCGGTTCAGAATGCGGCCGGCGAGGTCATTTTCGGCTCGGATGACAACCTGCTGCTTTGCGCATCCACTGCCTCGGGCAAGACCGAGGCTGCTTTCTTTCCCATCATTACGCTCATGGAGGAGGATCCGCCGCGCAGCGTCGGCGCGCTCTATATCGCTCCGCTCAAAGCCCTGATTAACGACCAGTTCGGCAGGCTCACGGATCTGTGTCAGGATGCCGGCATCCCTGTATGGAGATGGCACGGCGACGTGACAGGGACCCAGAAGAGCAAGCTGCTGAAAAAGCCGTCCGGTATACTGCAGATCACTCCGGAGTCCCTGGAATCCCTGATGATCAACAAACATATGGAGATCCCGTCGCTCTTCGGAGATCTCCGCTTTATCGTGATAGACGAGATACATTCGCTCCTGAGGGGCGACCGCGGCATGCAGACCTTCTGCCTGATAGAGCGGCTCTGTGCGCTCGCCGGCTGCGATCCAAGGCGCGTGGGGCTCTCGGCCACGATCGGCGAGCCCGAGGCCGCGGGTCGGTTCCTTTCTGCCGGGAGCAGCCGCAGGTGTGCGCTCCCGCGTATCGACGGAGGCCGCGAGGTCTGGCGGCTGTCGATGGAGCATTTTTTCAATACGGATCCGCAGGCGGGATCTTCCGATCCGGACTCCTGTATAGAGCCTGCTACCGATGAGGCTCCCTGCGGAGCCGATCCGGGGATGGGCTATATCTTTGAACACACCCGCGGCAAAAAATGCCTCATTTTTACGAATTCCCGGGAGGAGTGCGAGGCCGTATGCCAGAACCTCCGCCAGTACTGTGAGGCAAATCACGAGCCGGACAGATTTCTGATACACCACGGCAATCTGTCCGCCTCCTACCGTGAGAGCGCGGAAGAGGAGATGAAGGATGACGATTCCCTGATGTCGGTATGCGCTACCGCGACGCTGGAGCTGGGTATAGATATCGGAAGGCTGGAGAGGGCTTTCCATATCGACGCGCCTTTTACCGTGTCGGGCTTCCTGCAGCGCATGGGCAGGACGGGCAGGCGCGGCGAGCCTTCTGAGATGTGGTTCGTAATGCGCGAGGAGCATCCGGAGGCGCGGGCCATGCTGCCGGATATGATCCCCTGGTATCTGGTCCAGGGCATAGCGCTGGTGCAGCTCTATATCGAGGAACGCTTCGTGGAGCCGCCGCGGACCGGCCGTCTGCCGTACAGCCTTCTCTATCACCAGACCATGAGCACTCTGGCTTCGTGCGGTGAGATGACAGCCGCACAGCTCGCCTCCCGCGTGCTTACACTTTCATGCTTTTCGCGCATCAGTCAGGACGATTACCGCATCCTTCTCCGGCATCTGATAGATATAGATCATATCAGCCGTACAGACGAGGGCGGACTCATCGTAGGTATCGCGGGTGAGCGCGTGACGAACAGCTACAAATTCTACGCTGTTTTTCAGGAAAATATAGAGTACAGCGTCCGGACCGGATCGGAGGAGCTGGGTACCATAGTGAAGCCCCCGCCCGTCGGGGATAAGATCGCCATCGCAGGTCGCGTCTGGGTGGTTGAGGAAGTGGACCATAAGAAGCGCGAGGTCTGGTGCACTCTGGTAAAGGGTAACATCCCCGCGTACTTCGGCGATGTGCCCGGTGATATCCACACTCATATCCTCGAGCGCATGAAGCAGGTCCTCTCCGAACAGAAAAGCTATCCCTATCTGATGACTCATGCCGCGGCGCGCCTCAAAGAGGCGCGGGAAAGCTTTGCAAATGCCGGTATAGCCGATCATCCCCTCGTCCACCTCGGAGGTAAGATGTGGGCGCTTTTCCCGTGGACCGGCACGTATTCTTTTCTCGCGATGGAGCGTTTCCTCAAGATCCGCTGCCGCGAGAGGCTGGGCCTTAAGGGACTCTCTCCGGCGCGCCCGTACTATATGCAGTTTACCATGGATGCAGGAGAGGAGGAGTTCTTCCGCATCATATGCGAGGAAGCCGAAAAACCGCTGGATCCCATGGAGCTGGTCTACCCGGATGAAGTCCCTGTCTTTGAAAAATACGATGAATTCGTTCCTGCAGAGCTCGTCAGAAAGGGCTTTGCATACGGAGTGCTGGATGCCGAGGGCATGCTGGACCGGATACGCAGCTGGAGGCGGGAGATATCTTGACCGGGGCTTTATGCCAGGTGTTTTTTTCTTTGATGGATTACTTGATAATGACCTTATAGTGGGTTATCCTTACATATAGTTAAATACGATGGAAAACAGTATACCTCTTATAATAACAAACGAACACATGAAAACCCTGTTGATTATACTGAAGGCCGAATACTTCTTGTACTAAGAATAGATGGGTGAATTAAATGAAAAAGTATCCGATTTTAAAAATTCTGCTTTGCATAGTTGTTTGGATTATCATAGTTACGTTTGTTGCGATAATTGCGTTTGGACTTTATCTGGTTGTTGATCGATATAAAAAAATATATGATGATGAGAACAATTCCCCATGCGTTCAACCGGGAACCACATGGATGACAGATGATGGAAAGGTTGGGTTTTTCATTCCAGATAAAGAACGATTAAAGGATAGCCATTATTCTTTTGATGGATTTATTATTAAAGACGGTGAGACAATAGAAATGAAATTTTTTATTGGCGGGGATGGCACATTTACTGTGAATATAACTCCGGATCCGGAATCAGGTAAGTTCTTCTCAAACTGGATACAAACAACTGTCGATTATGATACATATACGATACGGTGCACTATCAGCAATATCGATTTTTTTAAAAAAAATGATGAACTTACTTTCCATAAAGTGCAGGAATAGAGTTTTTTTCGAAAAGTGCCCTTATCGCGAATACCCGCAATCAATTGACGGAGCGCCATAATTGTATAAAAAATGAAAACAGTTTTTGAATTGATTACACATAACACTCGTGTGCAACAACTGTGGAACAAGATAGCGGTATCGCTTTTTGTATCAAAGACGAGTTAAAAAGAAAACGTAAAAATAATCAATTTAATTTTCACGGCGGCTCTTTTATGATATATTATGGATAAGCCGAAGACGGCAATAAAAGCGAAAAGGAAAAAAAGACATGGCATCCAGAGTATTTGAACTGATCGAGAAGGAAAAAGAACGCCAGGCCAGGACCATCGAGCTTATCGCCAGCGAGAATTTCGTCAGCGAGAACGTTATGAAGGCTATGGGCTCCTGCCTTACAAACAAGTACAGCGAGGGCTATCCCGCGCATCGCACCAGCGGCAACAAAGGACGTTATTACGGCGGCTGCTACGTGGTGGACGAGCTGGAGGAGTACTGCTGTGACAAATGGCGTGAGGTTTTCCATACCGATTATCACGTAAACGTGCAGCCCCACAGCGGATCATCTGCGAATCTCGGAGCGTACATGTCAGTACTGCAGCCGGGCGATACCATTCTGGCCATGAATCTGAACAACGGCGGCCATCTGACGCACGGCTCCTCCGTTAATTTCTCCGGCAAGCTTTTTAATATGGTCTTCTATGATGTAAACGCGCAGGGATACATCGATTATGACGATATCGCCGCCAAGCTCCGCGAGTTTAAGCCCGCTCTCGTTCTGGCAGGCGCCAGCGCGTACTCCCGCATCATCGAATTCGACAGATTCCGCGCTCTGATAGATGAGGCAGCAGAGGAATTCCATGCCGCGGGCGATCCCGACTACCATCCTTACTTTATGGTGGATATGGCGCATATCGCCGGACTTATCGCCGCAGGCGTGCACCCCACTCCCTTCGGGTATGCCGATATCATCACGACCACTACTCATAAGACTCTTCGCGGACCGCGCGGCGGTATGATATTCTGCAGGCCCGAACTTGCGAAAAAGGTCGATTCCGCCATCTTTCCCGGCACCCAGGGAGGCCCGCTCCAGCATATCATCGCTGCTAAGGCCGTGGCAGCCGAGGAGGCCTGCACTCCCGAGTACCATGATTACATCCGCAGGCTTGTAGAGAACTGCAAGGCCATGTGCGATGAGTTCATCCGCCTCGGATATGAGGTCGTGACCGGCGGTACGGACAATCACCTCTTCCTCGTGGATCTGTCCAATACGCATCCTACCCTTACCGGCAAGCATGTGCAGGAGCTTCTGGATGCCCATGATATCACCCTGAACAAGAACTGCGTGCCCGGTGAGAAGCGCAGTCCCATGCAGGCCAGCGGCGTCCGCATCGGCACTGCTGCCGAGACTACCCGCGGCAGGACGAAGGAGGACTTTATCGAGATCGCCCGCAGGATCGACGCGATCATCCGCGAGGATCTGGCCGCCTCCGCCGAAGGCTGAGACGCGCAGAGCCGGATCCGGCATCACGTACGCCTGCAAGTTTTTCGTTAAGCTCCAATAAGTTTTTCACGGGCCTGCGCGGTTGCGCGCAGGCCTTTTGTGTGCTATAATTCCGTTTTAGTTTTGCGGGGATGTCTGAACGGCTGGATTATTCCTCGGACAGTGTCCTGCAGCATACAGAAAGTTACAGACAGAGAGGTCGATCTTATGTCGATGAATGAAAAACTTGAGAAGATCAGACAGGAAGCTCTCTCCAGGATAGAGCAGAGCGGCGGTCTGGAGAAGCTGGAGGAGGTCAGGGTCGCTTACCTCGGCAAAAAAGGCGAGCTTACCGAGGTCCTTAAGGGAATGCGCGACGTGGCACCTGAGGACCGCCCGAAGGTCGGCCAGCTGGTCAACGAAGCCAGAGCGATTATCGAAAAGCGTCTTGACGAGGCCAGGTCCGAGCTTGCCCGCGCGGCCAGGGAGCTTAAGATCGCATCGGAGACTATAGACGTTACGCTGCCGGCGACCAAGATGCCGGCCGGTCATCCCCATCCTAACACGCTCGCGCTCGACGAGGTCGAGAGAGTTTTCGTCGGAATGGGCTATGAGGTCGTTGAGGGCCCCGAGGTCGAGCTCGACTATTATAACTTTGAGGCTCTCAATATCCCCGCAAACCATCCCGCAAAGGATGAGCAGGATACTTTCTATATCAATAAAGACATCGTGCTCCGCACGCAGACTTCACCCGTTCAGGTGCGCATCATGGAAAAGCAGAAGCCGCCGATCCGTGTGATCGCTCCCGGCCGCGTATACCGTGCCGACGAAGTGGATGCGACGCATTCGCCCTGCTTCCACCAGATAGAAGGTCTGGTAATAGACAAGGGCATTACCATGGCGGATCTTAAGGGAACTCTGGCCCAGTTTGCCAGAGAGATGTTCGGAGCCGACACAAAGGTCAAGTTCCGCCCGCATCATTTCCCCTTTACCGAGCCCTCGGCCGAGATGGACGTCTCGTGCTTTAAGTGCGGAGGCAAGGGCTGCCGGTTCTGCAAGGGCGAAGGCTGGATCGAGATCCTGGGCTGCGGCATGGTCCACCCCAAGGTCCTGCGCATGAGCGGCATCGATCCCGACGTGTACAGCGGATTTGCTTTCGGCATAGGCCTCGAGCGCATCGCGCTGCTCAAATACGAGATAGACGACATGAGACTTCTCTATGAGAACGATATACGTTTTCTCAGGCAGTTCTAAGGAGGGAATGAGATGAATACACCTTTATCATGGATCAAAGCATACGTTCCTGATCTGGACTGCACGGATCAGCAGTACATGGACGCCATGACGCTTTCCGGCTCAAAGGTCGAGGGCTTCAGGCGCCTGGACAAAAACCTTGAAAAAATAGTCGTAGGCATGATCGATCAGATCACGCCTCATCCCGATGCGGACAAGCTGATCGTCTGCCGCGTCCGTGTAGGCGCGGAAAACGCCGGCGCAAACGCGCTCCCCGATGCTCCCGACTGCATCCAGATCGTGACTGGCGCGCACAACGTAAAAGAGGGCGACAAGGTCCCCGTGGTGCTGGACGGCGGAAAGGTCGCCGGCGGACATGACGGAGGTTCCCTTCCCGAGGACGGCATAAAGATCAAAAAAGGCAAGCTCCGCGGTGTGGAGTCGTTCGGCATGATGTGCTCTGTAGAAGAGCTTGGCAGCAGCCGCGACATGTACCCCGACGCTCCCGAGGAGGGCATCTATATCCTGCCCGGGGATGCCGAGATCGGAAGCGACGCCATAGAATTGCTCGGACTTCACGACACCGACTTTGAATACGAGATCACCTCAAACAGGGTGGACTGCTACAGCATCATAGGGATCGCGCGCGAAGCGGCCGCGACTTTCGGCAGCAGCTTCCAGCCTCCGCGCCCCGTGATGCGCGGAAATGGCGAAAACGCCGCCGATTACGTAAAGGTGGAGATCGCCGATCCCGATCTGTGCAGGCGCTATGTGGCCCGCGTGGTCAAAAACGTCAAGATAGGCCCCAGCCCCGAGTGGATACAGAGAAGACTCGCTAACAGCGGCATCCGCCCGATAAACAATCTCGTCGACATCACAAATTATGTTATGAAGGAATACGGCCAGCCCATGCATGCTTTCGACATGAGCACCGTGGCCGGATCAAAGATAGTCGTAAAGAGAGCTGAGGACGGCGAGGAATTCACCACACTCGACGGACAGGTCCGCAAACTTGATCATGACGTCCTCATGATCTGCGACGGCGAAAAGGAGATCGGCATCGCCGGAATCATGGGCGGGCAGAATTCGATGATCACTACGGACGTCGATACGGTACTTTTCGAGTCCGCCTGCTTTGACGGCACAAATATCAGACTTTCCGCCAAGCGCCTCGGTATGAGGACGGACGCTTCGGGCATTTTTGAGAAGGGTGTGGATGCAAACGTCACCTTTGAGGCGATCAACCGCGCCTGCGAGCTCGTGGAAGAGCTTGGCTGCGGCGAGGTCGTGGGCGGCTGTGTGGATGTGCACGGCGAGCTTCCCTGCGACAAGGTGATCCCGCTTCGCCCCGACTGGATCAACGGTTTCCTCGGTACGGACATTCCGGCTGAAGACATGATAAAGTACCTGCGCAAGATCGATCTTGACGTGGACGAGAAGGCCATGACGGTGACCTGCCCTTCCTGGAGACAGGATCTGGAGCAGGAGGCTGATATCGCCGAGGAAGTCGCGAGATTTTTCGGATATGACAATATCCCCACCACCCTTCCGCGCGGCGAGGCTACCGCAGGAAAGCTGAGCTTCAAGCTGCGCGTCGAGCAGCTTGCCAGGACGGTCGCGCAGTACGCCGGCTTCTCACAGGCCATGACTTTCTCCTTTGAGAGCCCGAAGGTGTTTGACAAACTGCGCATACCTGCCGATTCTCTGCTCAGAGAGGCGGTGACGATCAGCAATCCCCTCGGAGAGGACTACTCGATCATGAGGACTCTTCCGCTTGACGGACTGCTCACCAGTCTGGCAGCAAATTACAACCACAGAAATAAAAACGTGAAGCTTTATGAGCTTGCCCATATCTACATCCCCAGCGGCAGGCAGGCTCCGGTATACGCCTCCTGCAGCAAGGATCACGCATGCGAGCTTCCGGATGAGAGAGTTCAGTTCGTGCTCGGATTCTACGGCGAAGAGGATTTCTTCTATATGAAAGGAATAGTCGAGGAGTTCTTCTCAAAGGCCGGGATCTGCTGCAGACCGGTCTATAATCCGGAGGCGGAGCTGCCCTTCCTTCACCCCGGCCGCAAGGCCGGCATCGTGATCGAGGGAGTTCAGGTCGGATATATCGGCGAGCTTCATCCCGACGTGGCCGACGCCTATGAGATAGGAGAGAGATGCCATATAGCCGTGATCGATATGCCGTTTATCGTGGACATGGCCACTTTCGACAGAAAATACACCGGTATTGCCAGATTCCCGGCAGTCACGCGGGATATCTCGCTGCTCATGAGCAAAGAGATCCTGGCCGGACAGGTGGAGGCGGTCATCGCGCAGCGCGGCGGCAAGCTACTGGAGTCTTACGAGCTCTTCGACGTGTTCGAGGGCGCCCAGCTCGGTATCGGACTTAAATCGATGGCCTATACGCTGACCTTCCGCGCCAAAGACCACACCCTCGAGGAGGCCGAGATCAACGCCGTCATGAAGAAGATCCTGAATGGCCTGTCAGATCTGGGCGCGGAACAGCGCAGCTAAAGAATAGACCGCGCAAGGAAAGTCTGCCCGGAATGTGCGCCGGCAGAGCAGCCGGCATTAATACTGTAAATACTCGTTCATGGCAGGTCCCGGATGATTCCGGGGCCTGCTTTTTGCATATTCCGTGTGCAAAAATGAATAATATTCGATTCGTGGTTTTTGAAAAAGCGCGGAAACTCGGGAAGAAAACTGAGCAGCATTATGTAAAAAATCTAAATAAATGTATAAAAATGCAAAAAAACAAATAAAAATTCAAAAAACTGTTGACGCGCTAAAATGCGGGAAGTATAATACGGCACATCCGATCCGGAGAGGGGCGAAGGACGGGTGAAAAAGTAAAGATTCTGTTTTGTTTTATACTACTAAAAGGAAGGTGGAAATTATGAAAAAGTTTTTGGCAATGTTTTTAGCGGGAATCATGGTTCTGTCTCTTGCAGCGTGCGGAGGAAGCGATGAGGGCAGCTCGGCTGCGGCTGACACCACAGCGGCTCAGGCTGATACTCAGGCCGACACCGAGGCCGACACCGGAGCGAGCGAAGATGGAAGCGAGGCTGCTGCTTTTACCACTGTTCAGCCGGGCAAGCTGATCATGGGTACGAACGCAAGCTTTCCTCCCTATGAGTTCACTGAGGACGGCGTGACCATCGAGGGCATCGATGCCGAGATCGCGGCGCTGATCGCCGAAGAGCTCGGACTTGAGCTTGAGATCCAGGATATGGAATTCGGTTCGATCATCACTGCAGTCCAGACTGGCAAGATCGACATCGGACTTGCGGGAATGACTGTTACCGAGGAGCGTCTCCAGAACGTCAATTTCTCGACCAGCTACGCAAAGGGAGTACAGGTCGTTATCGTTACCGAGAACAGCGAGATCGCTGCGGTCGATGATCTGGCCGGAAAGATGATCGGCGTTCAGGAGTCCACGACCGGACATATCTACTGCGAAGACGAGTTCGGCGCTGAGAACGTGACCGCTTACCCCAACGGCACCCAGGCTGTACAGGCTCTGCTGGCCGGAAAAGTCGACTGCGTAGTTATCGACAACAACCCTGCAAAGGCATTCGTAGAGGCAAACGAGGGACTGAAGATCCTCGAGACCTCATACGCTGATGAGGATTACGCCGCAGCTATCTCCAAGGACAACGAGGGACTGCTCAAGGCCTTCAACGAGGTCCTCGATGCGAAGATCGCCGACGGTACCATACAGGCAATCATCGACAAATACATTCCTGCCGAGTAAGCTGAGGTTTGACGGCAGATACGGAGGCGGGCTTGCCTGCCTCCGTTTTGGACGCTTTAAGGGAGAAACGCTTACCGGCAGCTCATTTGTTTAGGAGAGGAGCACGCGCCGGCGGCTTTTCCGAAGTATACAGGAGGTTTTTATGCAGGAGTGGTTTGCGGAGATAGCAGCAGATTTTACGCAGAGCTTTATCGATTCCGACAGATGGAAGGCGCTGCTTTCGGGACTGGGCGTTACGCTGCTCATCACGGTGCTGGCGCTGCTCATAGGAGTCGTGCTCGGCGTGCTCGTGGCCGTTGTCCGTTCTTCATACGATCAGAAAAAGAAAAAGGGCGGACTGCTCGGCGTTCTGAATACGCTCTGCTATATCTATATCACGGTCATCCGAGGCACGCCCATGATGGTGCAGCTGCTGATCATGTATTTCGTGATCATGGTCAGCTCCACGAATACGATGCTCGTGGCGACGCTGTCGTTCGGTATCAATTCCGGAGCGTATCTGGCCGAGATCATCCGCGGCGGTATCATGGCTGTGGACAAGGGTCAGAGCGAGGCGGGGCGCAGTCTGGGTCTTTCTTACGTACAGACGATGAGGTTTATCGTCATACCGCAGGCGGTAAAGACGATACTTCCCGCACTCGGCAACGAGCTTATCGCCCTGCTCAAGGAGACCTCGATCGTTAACGTCATCGGCATGAAGGATATCACGAAGTGGGCGATAAACGTGCAGGGCCGCACATATCAGGCCTTTATGCCGTTTATCGGCATCGCGGCGATCTATCTCGTGATCGTCATCGTGCTCACAAAGCTCGTATCGCTCATGGAAAGGAGGCTGGCAAACGATGTCACAAGAAAACGGGACTCTCATTAAGGTCGAGGACCTGCAGGTCACTTTCACGGAGCCCGGCAGGACGGTCCACGCCATCACCGGCCTTTCTACCGAGATAAAACAGGGCGAGGTGGTCGTCGTCATAGGACCTTCGGGCTGCGGCAAATCCACCTTCCTTCGTACTCTGAACATGCTTGAGACGCCGACCGCAGGCAGGATCTTTTTTGAAGGACAGGATCTGACCAGCGAGGAGTGCGACGTGAACGTCCACAGGCAGAAGATAGGGATGGTCTTCCAGCACTTCAATCTCTTCCCGAACATGAATGTGAAGAAAAATATGACGCTTGCGCCGGTCCAGCTGAAAAAAAAGACTCAGGCCGAAGCGGATGAGAGGGCGATGGAACTGCTCCGGAGAGTCGGACTTGACGACCGGGCGGGGGCGTTCCCCCAGCAGCTTTCCGGCGGACAGAAGCAGCGTGTGGCGATAGTCAGGGCGCTGATGATGGAACCGGACGTGATGCTTTTTGACGAGCCGACGTCGGCGCTCGACCCGGAGATGGTAGGAGAGGTGCTGGACGTCATGAAGGAGCTCGCAAAGGGCGGAATGACGATGGTGGTCGTAACGCACGAGATGGGCTTTGCCCGGGAGGTCGCGGACAGGGTGATCTTCATGTCGGAGGGAAATATCATGGAGGAAGGCACGCCGCAGGAGATCTTCGAGCATCCGAAATGCGACCGCCTGAAGGATTTCCTCTCGAAGGTGCTGTAGAGCACGGACCCGCATCGGGCAGTGCGAAGCTTTTTGCCAAAGGCGCAGCAGGCCGTGCCTACGCGCCGGAGCATTCAAAATACTAAAATAAATACCGCAGGTGATAAAAATGGACAAATCAAAGATTAAGAAGATCGTACTCGCGTATTCCGGAGGTCTGGATACCTCCATCATCATTCCCTGGCTCAAGGAAAACTATAACGATCCGGAGATCATAGCGGTCGCCGGCAACGTCGGCCAGAACGACGAGCTGGACGGCCTGGAGGAAAAGGCTCTGGCCACTGGCGCGAGCAAGCTTATCGTCGCCGATCTCGTGGATGAGATGGTGGACGATATCATCATCCCTGCGCTGAAAATGGACGCAAAGTATGAGACGTATCTGCTGGGTACTGCCTTTGCGCGTCCCGTCATCGGCAAAAAGCTCGCCGAGATCGCGCTTGCGGAGGGTGCTGACGCGATCTGCCACGGCGCGACCGGAAAGGGCAACGATCAGGTGCGTTTTGAGCTGGCGATCAAGCGCTTTGCTCCCGATATGCCGATCATAGCGCCCTGGCGCGAGTGGGATATAAAGTCGCGCGACGAGGAGATAGATTACGCCGAGGCGCATCACGTCCCTCTCAAGATCTCGCGCGAGACAAATTACTCCAAGGACAAGAATCTCTGGCACCTCAGCCACGAGGGGCTGGATCTGGAGGACCCGGCAAACGAGCCCGACTATATGAAGCCCGGTTTTCTCGAAATGGGCGTTGCGCCCGAGGCCGCGCCTGACGAGCCCACATACATCACCCTGGATTTTGAGTCCGGAGCGCCGGTCGCTTTCAACGGCGAGAAGATGAAGGCATCGCAGATAATAGCAAAGCTTAATGAGGTCGGCGGCGCGAACGGTATCGGCATCATCGATATAGTGGAGAACCGTCTGGTCGGCATGAAGGATCGCGGCGTTTACGAGACTCCCGGCGGCAGCATTCTGTATTTTGCGCATGAGCAGCTGGAGATGCTGACTGTGGACAAGGAAACTCTTCACGAGAAACAGAAGCTCTCGGTCGATTACGCCGACCTTATCTACAACGGCAAATGGTACAGCCCGCTGCAGGAAGCGCTGACCGCTTTTGCGAATGAGGCTGACAAATACGTGACAGGTCAGGTGAAGCTCAAGCTTTACAAGGGCAATATCATCCCGGCCGGAACCACTTCTCCCTATTCACTTTATTCTGAAAATTTGGTAACCTTTGGGGAGAGCGATTACGACCAGTCGCAGGCCGCGGGCTTTATCAATCTGTGGGGACTTCCCACAAAGGTCCAGGCCTATCGCGAGAAGGGCAAGCTGTAGGAGATCAGACTGAGGTATATTATGAGCAAACTGTGGGCTGGCAGGACCGACGGAGAGACCGCGGCTCTGGCCGATGAGATCAATAATTCCATAGGCGTGGACTGCAGACTGCAGAGGCAGGATATAGAGGGCTCGATGGCACATGCACGGATGCTGGCGCGTCAGGGGATCATTACTGAGGCTGAAGCCGCACAGATCACGGACGGCCTCGCCGGGATCCTCGGCGATCTGGAAAGCGGAGCGCTGAGCATCGATATGAGCGCGGAGGATATCCACACCTTCGTAGAGCAGACACTCACCGCGCGCATCGGCGACGCGGGCAAAAAGCTTCACACCGCGCGCAGCCGCAACGATCAGGTGGCGCTGGACCTGAGACTGTACCTGCGAGGCGAGATCGACGAGCTGCAGGCGCTGATAAGGGCTCTCCTGGAGGCTCTGGCAGATGCAGCGGAGCGCGGGATGGATGCCGTCATGCCGGGATATACTCATCTGCAGAGGGCACAGCCGATACTTTTTTCACATCAGCTCATGGCCTATGCCTCAATGCTCATGCGCGATTCGGACCGCCTGGCGGATTGCAGGCAGCGCGTCAATATATCGCCGATAGGCAGCTGCGCGCTCGCCGGGACCACTTATGATACCGACCGTTTCTACGAAGCGGAGCTGCTGGGCATGGACGGCCCTTGCGCGAATTCGATAGACGGAGTCTCGGACAGAGATTTCTGCGTGGAGCTGGCTTCGGTTCTCTCCATTATCCAGATGCACCTCTCCCGCATGGCGGAGGAAATGGTGCTCTGGTCGAGCTGGGAATTCGGGTTCATACGATTTTCCGATGATTTTACTACGGGCTCGTCAATCATGCCGCAGAAAAAGAATCCTGACATGGCGGAGCTCATACGCGGCAAGACGGGGCGCGTGTATGGAGATCTGACGACGCTTCTGACGATGCTAAAAGGCTTGCCTCTGGCATATAACAAGGATATGCAGGAGGACAAGGAAGCCATATTTGACGCCGCAGATACTGTAAAGCTCTGTCTCAGAGTCGCGGAGGCAATGATTTCTTCGATGACAGTGAATTCAGACAGGATGATGCAGGCTGCGCAGCAGGGCTTTATCAATGCGACGGATCTGGCGGATTATCTGACAGGCCGCGGGATCCCCTTCCGCGACGCTTACAGGCTCTCCGGACAGCTGGTAAATAAATGCGTCGAGCAGGGCTGTGTGCTGGAGACTTTGCCGCTCTCGGAATATCGGGCCGTATGTCCATTGATAGGAGAGGACGTCTATGACGCGGTGGATCTGAAAAACTGCGTGGCGAGGCGCAGATCATACGGCGGAACCTCACCGGATTCGGTGCAGAAGCAGATCGGGCTTGTCAGAGAATATATAGGATGAGAAAAGTTTTGAAGCTGCCCTGCGGGGCGGCTTTTAAATTTTATGCATTTTCTAATGTATAAAATCTGTTGCGGCGCCGTGGACGATGTGTTAGAGTATCTGTTAACGGAGGTGGGTTATGTCCAGAAAACCGGAAATAGGTGAAAAGAGTAAAGAAGCCCGCTGGGAGGCGATCATGCACCTTATCGGCGAGGAACCCATAGGTACACAGCAGGCGCTGGCGGCGAGGCTTGTGGAAAAAGGCTTTGATGTCACTCAGGCCACTGTCTCGAGGGATATCAAGGAACTCAAGCTGGTTAAGACCGCGGCGGCAGAGGGCGGATACCGGTATCACATCAGCCGCAGCGAGGAAAAATACCAGGCGACGAAGAAATTCTATTCATTATATAAGACGGCGGCGATCAGTGCGGATTTCGCGATGAATCAGGTCGTGGTGAGATGCTATACCGGTATGGCAGGCGCAGTCTGCGCAGCTATGGATGGTATGGAATGGGAAGGATTGCTCGGTACGATCGCGGGTGATGACACTATACTGATCATTACAAAATCCGAGGGTCACGCCAGGGCAATAGTGCGTAAGCTGAGGGAGGTAAAGTGAGATTCCCTTGCATGCCGGTCATGCAGCTGCGCCGCAGGGATTAGTTGTTTTTTGTTATATAAATCCGGAGCACTTCGTGCTGCGCACTTCCGTGCTCCGCACGCACATTCGTATTCCGCGTGTTTCCTGCGGAAACAGCTGCATACTCATATGCGTTAACCTGCGCCATATCTGCATTCCCTTGCATGCAGGCATGCCGGTCATGCAGCTGCGCCGCAGGGATTAGTTGTTTTTTGTTATATAAATCCGGAGCACTTCGTGCTGCGCACTCCCGTGCTCCGCACGCACATTCGTATTCCGCGTGTTTCCTGCGGAAACAGCTGCATACTCATGTGCGTTAACCTGCGCCATATCTGCATTCCCTTGCATGCAAGCATGCCGGTCATGCAGCTGCGCCGCAGGATTTATATAACAAAAAAGCGCCACTCCCGCGAGATTAGTCACGAAAACGACGCCACCGTGGACCATTAGGGGCTCGAACCCTAGACACCCTGATTAAGAGTCAGGTGCTCTACCAACTGAGCTAATGGTCCGTTCCAAAAAGAACAGGCAGTATTATAACGCGGCATCAGATTATTTGCAAGCATTTTTTTTGAAAAATAAAAAGACGCTAAAAACAGCGAAAAACGCCGGAAAAACACGATCAAGGCGATAATACATAAACAGATTCACGGAGGAGAAAATGAGAAACTTCACTTACTACACACCCACAAAGATCTACTTTGGCGACGACGCGGAGATGCACGTCGGTGAGGACCTGAAGAAGCGCGGAGCGACCAAGGTCCTGATCCATTACGGCAGCGAGCGAATCAGAAAGAACGGTCTCTTTGACAGAGTCGCATGTCAGCTCGACGAACAGGGCATCGCTTACGTCGCGCTCGGCGGAGTTCAGCCAAATCCTACGATACAGTTCGCGCGTCAGGGGATCGAGCTGTGCAGACGCGAGGGAGTGGATTTTCTGCTGGCCATCGGCGGCGGCAGCGTGCTGGATTCGACAAAGGCGATCCGTCTCGGACTTTCTCTTAATATCGACCCCTGGGAGGCAATCACAAAGGGCATCAGCCCGGATAATCCCGTGCCTATGGGCAGCATACTGACCATGGCTGCGGCGGGCAGCGAGATGAGCAATTCCTGCGTACTGACGGACGAGGAGAGGCATCTCAAACGCGGCTGCAACTTTGACGGCAACAGGCCTACCGTGGCCTTTATGAATCCGGCGCTGACGGCGACGACGCCCGCATATCAGACGGCGGCCGGCATTACCGATATCATGATGCATTCCATGGAGAGATATCTGACTAACGAACCTGCGACGCCGCTCACCGATGCGGTGTGCCTCGGGATTCTGTGCACTGTAAAGGAGCAGGGCGCTCTCCTGATGAAAGACCTGACGAATGTGGAGCTGAGAGGCGAGATCATGTGGGCAAGCAGCATCTCGCACAATAATCTGACTGAGCTTGGCCGCGCGAAGAGGACTTTTACCGCGCACAGGATCGAGCACGATATCAGCGGCGTTCACGACGTGACTCACGGAGCCGGGCTGGCGGTAGTCTTCCCTGCGTGGTGCCTGGCCGAGGCACCCTACGGAGTGGAGCGCTTCTACAGCCTGATGCACGAGCTCTGGGATGCTCCGGAGGCGGATACCGAGTCTGAGATGTTGGAGAGCGTAAAGGCGGGCGTCGAAAATATGCGCGCTTATTATCGCTCGATCGGTATGCCCACGCATATGAGCGAGCTGGGTGTGGACCCGTCCGAGTATGAGTATATCAGCGGACTTACCACGAACGGCGGCACTCTCGAGGCGCCTTCATTCCGCGGTAAGTTAACGCAGCAGGATATCATCGATATCTACAGGCTGGCGGAATAAAACGCTGTCCGTGCAGCTGCTGAGCGCCCGTAGAATGAACGGAGCGGCGGCATCAGAAACATCTGTAATAAGGAAGTTTGTATGGCAAAAAAGAATGTTTTCGTGACCAGCGTGGTCTTTCCGCTGCTGGCGGCTTTGATATGGGGTACGGCTTTTACCGCGCAGAGCGTTTGCGCGGATTACCTGTCTCCGTTCTGGGTGAATGCCCTGCGATCTTTTATCGCAGCGGCGATTCTGCTCGTGATTTGCGCGGCTGCGCTTCACGGCAGGGAAATCGGAGCGCGCAGAGACCTGATCGTCTATTCGGTACTTTCCGGAGGCGCACTCTTTGTGGCATCGAATCTCCAGCAGATGGGGATCACCTATGGTACAGACTCGGGAAAGGCGGGCTTTATCACGGCGCTGTATGCTGTGCTCGTACCGGTGGCAGAGCTCTTTTTCCATAAAAAGGCTTCGCTAAGAGTGTGGGTGGCTATAGTCATAGCTGTGGCGGGTCTGTATTTTCTCTGCATCAGCGGCGGCTTCAGCGTGCAGGCCAGTGATATGTACATACTGGGTGCTGCTTTCGCGTTTGTATTCCAGATACTGGCGCTGAATTTCGGTACACAGAAGGTAAACGCCCTCGCACTCAGCTGCGGGCAGTTTGCCGTGACTGGGATCCTGTCGCTCGCGGGCGCGCTGATATCTGAGGATATCGGGACGCTCTCCGGTATCGGAAGCTGCCTGCCGCAGCTCCTGTATATCGCGGTTTTCTCCAGCTGCATCGCTTATACGCTGCAGGTGATCTCGCTCCGGGATGGGAATCCGACGCTCGTGTCGCTCCTGTACTGCCTGGAGTCGGTCTTCGCGGTGCTCTCCGGAGCGCTTCTGCTGGGCGAACGGCTCAGCGGGCGCGAGCTGCTGGGATGCGCGCTGATGCTCTGCGGAGTAGTGCTCTCGCAGCTGCCGGCAGGGAATAAGGAAAAACCGGTCAAATAAGGAAAGGTCAATATTATAATGATAAAAAACGTGCTTTTTGATATGGGCGGAGTTCTGATTCGCTTTGAACCCAGATATTTTGTGGAAAAACTGGGTCTCCCGGCGGAGGACGCCGCGATGCTCTACCACGAGACATTCAAGAGCATCGAGTGGGTACGGACCGACCGCGGCACCATGACCGATGAAGATGCCCGGGCGGGCATGAAGAGCAGGCTGCCCGAGCGCCTGCACGGATATGTGGACGTGCTTCAGGCGCATTGGAACGAGCCGGCCGAGCAGATGCCGGGCATGCAGGAACTGGTGGAGGAGCTTCAGGAAAATGGCTACAACGTCTGCCTGCTCACGAATGCTTCACATCGCCAGCGGATATACTGGAAGACTTATCCGGTCTCAGCGCTCTTCGGCGAGAGAGTAGTGGTATCTGCGGAGGAGGGCGTGACGAAGCCCAGCCACGAATTCTTCGAGAGAGCACTGGAGAAGCTAGGACTGTCGGCGGAGGAATGCGTGTTTGTCGATGATTCGCCTTCGAATGCGGAGGGAGCTGAACAAGTCGGGATGAAAGGCATCGTTTTCCACGGGGACGCGGGCCTGCTGCGCATCAGACTGCGTGAGGCAGGCGTGGATGTGAAGGAGTGAGAGCCCGCGGAGTTGGCGTATGCGGGGGTAAATGCTTTGTCCGGCGCTAAGGAGCGCCCGCGCTGCGGGGAGGCTCCGGGGGATCGGTGCAAATGGATTATCAGATCAGGAAAGGACGACTGATGGTAAAGTATCTTGGAATAGATATCGGCGGCACGAAGTGCGCTCTGGTCACGGCGGACGAAGAAGGCAGGATCCTGTGCAAGGAAAGATTCGCGACGGAGGATTACGAGAGTACTCTTCGCCGCATCATAGATACCGCCAGGGAACTGATCGCGGGAGAGAAGCCCTCTGCCATAGGCATCAGCTGCGGCGGTCCGCTGGATGCCCGCAGAGGCATGATTCTCTCGCCGCCTAATCTCCCGGGCTGGGACGAGGTGCCCATCACGAGGATCATGACAGATGAACTCGGAATCCCGGCTTATCTGTGCAATGACGCGAATGCCTGTGCTCTGGCCGAACACGAGTTCGGCGCGGGCAGAGGGTGCGACGACATGATCTTTCTGACATTTGGCACGGGCATGGGCGCCGGCATCATCTCCGGCGGCAGGCTGCTGGACGGCGCCTGCGGTAATGCGGGAGAGTGCGGGCATATGCGGCTTTCTCCTGACGGCCCCTGGGGCTTTGGCAAAGACGGTTCGTTTGAGGGCTGGTGCTCCGGCGGCGGCATCGTAAAGCTGGCGAGATTCCTTGCAAAATGTACTGAGAACAGCTACGTGCCGTCATATATGCTGGATGAATACGAATCGAGGGAGCTCCTGAATTCCTATGAAAAGACCGCACCCGCGTGGATCCGTGACACCGATCTTTCTACTGCTCGTATCTGCGAGCTGGCCGATGCAGGCGATACCTTTGCCCGCACGGTGATCAGGATCTCCGCCAGAAAACTCGGTCAGGCCCTCTCGATACTTATAGACGTGATCAATCCCGAAAAGATAGTGATAGGAAGCGTTTTTACTAGGCGCGAGGATATGTTCCGCGAGGAGATGGAAAAGGCCATCGCAGCGGACGCGATTCCCGCTTCCGCCGCAGTCTGCAGCGTGGTGCCCGCCTCTCTCGGAGAGAGCCTCGGAGACTATGCCGCGATCGCCGTCGCGAGAGTGGGAGAGAGAAGAAAGGACGGTCTGTCGTTATGAAGAAAAGGGTATTTGCGGTGCTTATGGCAGCAGTTCTGCTGCTTGGGATTTTACCGGCACAGGCAAAAGCGGAGGACGTGTGGATAGACAATACGGTCGATACCAGCGTAGGCCATATCGAAGTGTCTTTGATAGCTGAGAATAAGCAGTCAAACAGGCTCGTAAGATATGAGATATACAGCGCAGAGGCCAGCGCTGTTTTTGACGGAAAGGTAACAGACGAGGTCTTGACAGCAATCAATGAGGGCGTATCTTTGGCCGAGGCAAAGATTGCACAGGAAGGTTTCACAAATGTCACCCGGATCAATACGACCTCTTCATCGGAGACATTCTGGGACAATAGAAAATACGAGACGTCCGGAACGAATGATGACGTTCATATTGCCAGTGGTGATTACGGAAGGGATCACTATTATTACGTTTTCTTTGAAGCTGAAACCGACAGGACCATCTATTCATGCGACGTTGACAGGACAGGTAAAGGTAATGTAAAGGTCAGCCCCATGTCTGCCTTTCCCGGAACGGATATAACTGTCAGCTTGAGCGCTCTGCCAGGATATGCCATCAGCTCGGTCGGAGTTTTTGGACCGAGCGGACAGATTTCGGCGATAGTCTACGGCTATTCGGGAGTCACAGATGACGCGCTCAATTTCAAAATGCCTGAGGGGGACGTGAATATAAGTGCCGGTTTTATCAGAATGCCGCGTCAGGCTGCGATGCAGGCGGTTTTTGGCGGCGCCGATCAGGTGCGTTCCTCCGGCAAGAGCCGTTACGATACGGCCATCGCAACCGCGGATAATCTGAAAAAGGCGATGGGGATAGACAAGTTCGATACAATCATTATCGCTTCAGGCAGCGGCAGCGGTGTTACGGGTAAGTTCCCGGATGCGCTGTCAGGATCCTATCTGGCGGCCAGATACTCGGCTCCGATCCTGTTGGTTGGTTCGGACGGCACCGGTCTGGAACAGACCGTGGCTTACATACGCGAGAATCTGAATTTTGACAGCGAAGGGCCTGAAGTCATTATCCTGGGCGGCAGCAGCGCCGTACCAGAGTCCGTAGAGGAGGCCCTGAAGGGAATCTATACCAAGAGATTATCAGGAAAAGACCGCTTCGTGACAAATTACTTGGTACTGGAACATGCCGGGATCGATGACGGTGACGATCTGCTGGTAGCTGACGGAAGGAATTTTGCCGACGCACTGTCGGCGTCCGCACTCGGCAAGCCGATCCTGCTGATCGACAAGAATTCCGGGAAACTGACCGTGGAACAGGAAGACATCATACTGGGCAGGCATTATTCCAATATCTATATCCTCGGCGGTACAGGTTCAGTGCCGGAGTCCATCGAGATAGCGATTAAGGGGCTGGCAAACGGCACAAACGTCGAGAGGCTCAAGGGAAAAAACCGCTATGACACGTCTATCGAAGTAGCAAAGAAATTCTACTCAGCGGCAGAGTGCGTCACTCTCGCTACGGGCGTGAATTTTCCTGACGGTCTGACAGGCGGCCCGCTGGCATATGCTCTGGGAGCACCGCTGGTGCTTGTTAACAAGGTACCGTCTGATTACGCAAAGGCAGCTGCCTACGCAAGAGAAGCTAATGTTAGAAAGTTTCTGGTATTCGGTGGGACCGGCGCAATGCCTGAAGAAGTCGTAAGTGCTATCATGGCAAAATAGGATTGATAATTAAATCTTCTGATGGGGCGGCTGCGGCCGCCCTATTTTTTCAAATACACGCTTTTACCTGATTGCTGCTAAACCCGTCAAAACACATGAGTTAGTAGCAACTTTTCCTTTCCGCGTTGCGACTAAACCCGCCAAAACGCATGAGTCAGTAGCAACTTTCCCTTCCCGTGCCGGGTTTGGGGAGTGAAGGAGGCTGCCTCCTGCCTCGGATAGGTATATACCTATACAATGAACAGAGTATGATGGTATTTGTCTGTCCCTGCCACCGACCCGGATATGGCGCCATCCCCGTTTTGTATAAAAAAGTTAAGTATTTTAATCAAAATAATAATGAAATAAAACCATCGGCCAACCCTTACCTAATAAACCTCGGAAGGGTTGACTTTATTTATGATTTAGCTGATAATTATTCCAAGTAAAGTATGCATGATCCGTATTAAAATTCATGTAAAAACAACCCAAGGAGGACTATTCATGAAGCTTTATGAACATGGCGCTTATCTTGTCAACGGCACCGAGCTCGTAGAGGATACCGGCGACGCCGCTGCTGCGGTAGCTGCGATGACCGGCAAGACCCCTGACAAAGAAGAGGCGCGCAAGGGCACGATCGCTTACGGGATACTGACCGCCCACAACACTTCCGGAGATAACGAGAATCTCCAGATCAAATTCGATGCGATGGCATCGCACGACATCACCTTTGTCGGCATTATCCAGACAGCACGTGCATCAGGCATGGAGAAGTTCCCCCTGGAGTATGTCCTGACGAACTGCCACAACTCCCTGTGCGCTGTCGGCGGCACCATCAACGAGGATGACCACGTATTCGGTCTTACCGCTGCCCAGAAATACGGCGGCACCTATGTACCCCCTCATCAGGCAGTTATCCATCAGTATGCCCGTGAGATGATGGCCGGCTGCGGCAAGATGATCCTTGGCTCCGACTCTCATACCCGTTACGGCGCTCTGGGTACCATCGCCTGCGGCGAGGGCGGCGGCGAGCTTGCAAAGCAGCTCTGCGGCAGGACCTATGATATCAAGAGACCCGAGGTCGTCGCTATCTACATGACCGGCAAGCCCCGCACAGGCGTCGGTCCTATGGACGTTGCCATCGCTCTCGTAGGCGCTACCTTCAAGAGCGGCTACGTCAAGAACAGAGTCATGGAGTTTGTAGGCCCCGGCATCTCTAATCTGTCCACTGACTTCCGTATCGGCGTTGACGTCATGACCACCGAGACCACCTGCCTGAGCTCCATCTGGCGCACAGACGAGAACACAAAGGAGTGGTTCGATATCCACGGCCGCAGCGAGCAGTACAAGGAGCTGAATCCCGCCCCTGTCACCTACTATGACCGCGTGGTCTACGTAGACCTGGACGAGATCAAGCCCATGATCGCTATGCCTTTCCATCCCAGCATGGCCTACACTATCGACGAAGTAAACGCCAACCTCAAGGACGTCCTTCACGACGCTGAGGAGCGCGCAAAGATCTCCTTCGGCGACAAGGTTAAGTACAGCCTTCAGGACAAGATCGTTGACGGAAAGCTCTACACCGAGCAGGGCCTGATCGCCGGCTGCGCCGGCGGCGGCTTCGAGAATATCATGGCAGCGGCCGATATTCTGAAGGGCCAGTACATCGGCAACGATAAGTTCACCCTCAGCGTATATCCCGCTTCCACGCCTATCTACATGGAGATCATCAAGAACGGCGCTGCCGCGACGATCCTTGAGACCGGCGCCATCCTCAAGACCGCGTTCTGCGGACCTTGCTTCGGCGCAGGCGATACTCCCGCAAACAACGCTCTCTCCATCCGTCACGCGACCCGCAACTTCCCCAACCGCGAGGGTTCAAAGGTCCAGAACGGCCAGATCGCTTCCGTCGCTCTTATGGACGCCCGTTCCATCGCGGCCACCGCTGCCAACAAGGGCTTCCTTACCAGCGCAGAGGGCTTTGAGGGCTTCAAGAAGTACACCTATCATTTCGATGCCAGCATTTACGAGCATCGCGTATACCGCAGCAACGGCGTAGCTCATCCCGAGGTCGAGCTCGTCGAGGGCCCGAACATCAAGCCTTGGCCCAAGATGACCGCTCTTACCGAGGACCTCATGCTCAAGGTCGTTTCCGAGATCCATGATCCCGTTACCACCACCGACGAGCTGATCCCTTCGGGCGAGACTTCTTCCTTCCGTTCCAACCCTCTGGGTCTGGCAGAGTTCGCTCTGAGCCGCAAGGATCCCAACTACGTTCCCAAGGCGAAGGAAGTTCAGAAGGTCGAGTACGCGCGTCAGGCCGGCGAGGCCCCCGCTGCTTTCCAGGCCGCTTATGACGCCCTGAAGGCTGCCGGAGTCAGCGTCGATCCCATGAAGACCGCTATCGGCTCCACCATCTTTGCCGTGAAGCCCGGCGACGGCTCCGCCCGTGAGCAGGCTGCTTCCTGCCAGAAGGTTCTCGGCGGATGGGCCAACCTAGCAAAGGAATACGCTACCAAGAGATATCGCTCCAACCTCATCAACTGGGGTATGTGCCCGTTCCTGGTAGACGAAGACGACAAGGCTCTGCCTTTTGCTCTTGATGATTACGTATTCGTTCCCGGCCTTCGCAGGGCCATCACCGAGAAGAACGATAACATCAAGGCCTATGCGGTCAAGCCCGACGGCAAGGTCAACGAGTTTACCGTTCATCTTGGAGACTTGACCGATGCCGAGCGCGACATCATCAAGGCCGGCTGCCTGATCAACTACTACAGGGGCTAAGCCCTCTGACCGAAGAGGCCCGCGGAGTTTCCGCGGGCCTCTTTATGTGCCGATGACGGGCCGACGCATGCCCTTTCCCGCGTACCTGTGCCTGTATCGCTCGCAGACATGTGGTTCATCACATTTTTTCACTTGTGAAAGAGGTGGAAACGCATGCCCTTTCCCGCGTACCTGTGCCTGTATCGCTCGCAGACATGTGGTTCATCACATTTTTTCACTTGTGAAAGAGGTGGAAAGATGATATATTATCACCCGTACGGCATCCCTGACGGGAGCTATAACGGAGGTAAAAATGAACACAAAAAAAATCGCAGGCATCGGCCTGCTGACGGCCGTTGTGGTCGTCCTTCAGCTTCTGGGCGGATTCATCAAATTCGGACCCTTTTCCATCACCCTTACACTTGCACCTATTATCGTCGGCGCCGCTATCTACGGAGTCTGGGCCGGCGGCTGGCTCGGTCTGATATTCGGAGTGGTCGTATTGATCAACGACTCCGCACTGTTCCTGGCCTTTAATCCAGCCGCCACGATCATCATGGTCCTGCTCAAGGGCGTTTGCTGCGGGCTTGCCGCAGGAGCTGTCTACAGGCTGCTCTCGCGCAAAAACATCTGGCTCGGCGTCATCCCCGCGGGTCTGGTTGCACCCATAATTAATACAGGCATCTTCGTCATCGGCTGCCTGCTCTTCTTTATGCCGCTGATCAATGAATGGGCCGCCGCGCTTGATTTCGAGAACGGCACGAGATATCTCTTCTTCGGAATGATCGGAGTGAACTTCATCGTGGAGATGCTGATCAATCTGATCCTCAGCTCCGTGATCGTAAAGATCATCACCATAAACAAAAAGATAGCATAAGCTTTATTCTGTCTGTTCTATAGTATCAAACTCATAGACCTGCACTCCGTACGGGGCGAGAGGTGAGGCGATGGACCATTCGCGTCCGTCGCACTCCGATTGCTCGGCGGCGATGCGGGTCTTTTTGATACCGCGGCCCAGAAGCCCCCGCTCCTGATCGAGCAGGAGAGTATATGTGGAGGGGCCGGGTACGCCCACGCGGTAGTCCGGGCGCTCTACAGGCGTGAAATTGATGATAAAGAGCAGATTCTTCGTGCCGTCTTCGGAAAAGCGGCAGAAGCTGAATATGCTGCGGTCGGCATCGTCGGCGTTTATCCATTCAAAGCCGGGCCAGCCCCAGTCTCTCGAATAGAGGGCGGGGTGCTTGCGGTAGAGCTGCAGCAGACCGCGGAAGTAATCCTGCAGATGGCGGTGCTCCTGATGATCAAGCAGGAACCAGTCCAGCTCGCGGTCCTCGGCCCACTCCCGCCTCTGCCCGAAATCCTGTCCCATAAAGAGAAGCTTTTTGCCGGGGTGACCGATAAAGAACGCGAACGCCGCCCGCAGGCAGGCGAATTTCAGCGCGTCGTCGCCCGGGCATTTTTCGATGAGGGACCGTTTCAGGTGTACCACCTCGTCGTGTGAGAGGACGAGGATGAAGTTCTCGCTGCCGATATAGGTCAGCCCGAAAGTCATCTCATTATGATGGTATTTGCGGAAGTACGGATCGCAGCAGATGTAGTCAAGGAAATCGTGCATCCAGCCCATGTTCCACTTGAAATCAAAACCCAGTCCGCCATCGGAAGGGCTCTTTGTGATAGACGGGAATGCAGTGCTCTCCTCGGCGATGGTGATCGCGCCGGGGGCCTCGCTGTGAATGATGCTGTTCAGGTGTTTCAGGAATTCGACAGCCTCATAGTTTATATTTCCTCCGTCGCTGTTCGCGATCCACTCGCCGTCCTGCTTGCCGTAATCCAGATACAGCATGGAGGCGACTGCGTCCACGCGCAGCCCGTCGACATGATACTCGCGCAGCCAGTAGAGCGCATTAGCTATGAGAAAATTCACGACCTCCGGGCGGCCGTAGTCAAATATATGCGTACCCCAGTCGGGGTGAGACATCTTTTTCGGCTCAGTATATTCGTAGAGAGGCTCGCCGTCCCACATGTAGAGGCCGTGCAGGTCTTTGGGGAAATGCGCAGGCACCCAGTCCAGGATGACGCCGATCCCGGCTTCATGGCAGCGATCGACAAAATCCATGAATTCATCCGGCGTCCCGAAACGCGAGGTCGGCGCGTAGTATCCGGTGACCTGATAACCCCACGAGCCGTCGTAAGGATATTCCGCAATGCCCATCAGCTCAATGTGAGTGTAGCCCATCTCGACGACGTAATTGATCAGGCGGTCGCCGAGCTGTTTGTAAGTGTAGTAGCTGCCGTCCGCAGGGTGCCGCATCCAGCTCGCCGGATGCACCTCGTAGATGGTCATGGGCGCTTTGTACGCGGGAGTTTCACCGCGTTTTGCGAGCCACTTGCGGTCATGCCATGAGTGACCGCTCATATTGAAGATCCGGGACGCATTGCCGGGCCGCATTTCGCAGGAGACTGCATACGGATCGGCCTTGTCGATGTAGCTGCCGTCCGAGCTGTGCACATGGAATTTGTACAGCTGCCCGTCCCTGGCTCCGGGGATGAAGATCTCGAATATATCTCCAAAGACGCGGTTCATGTATGCCGCGCCTGTGTTCCAGTCATTGAAATCGCCTATGACGCTCACATCCTGTGCATGCGGAGCCCAGCAGGCAAAGTACGTGCCGCTCTGTCCGCCCACCGTCATGCGGTGAGCGCCGAGCTTCCTGTATATCTCGTAATGGGTTCCCTGACCAAAGAGATAACGGTCATATTCTGAAAAAAAGCCTGAGGGTCTCGTGGAAGCGGAATCCTTCATATCGTGCCTTTCTGTGAACGTCTCGGATCAGGTGCGCCCGATTTGTTCATTACTTGTACTATATTATACCATAAGAAAGAAAGTCTTCAAGGCGAAACATTGATATCCATGCAGGTGAACTCTTATGCCCGTGCAAGGCGGGAATTTACATCCGTGCAGGTGAACTCTTATGCCCGCGCAAGGGAAAAGTTAATGCCTGTAAAGGGGAAAAAATCACGCCGCTGAGGAAAATCATTCATGGTCTCAATCTTGATAATGGGACACCCGTATGATAAAATCTATACTGTAACAGCCGGAAAGGAGAGATCTTCCGGCGTATTTGAACGGCTTGAAAGGAAGTAAAATATCATGAAAAAGTTTTTTGTTTACCTGCTTGCGCTTTCGCTTATGCTTACTCTGACTGCCGCGGCAGCCGGCTGCGGGGGAAACGACGCCGCATCGTCGGAGAGTCTTGAAGAAGTGTCCGATCAGACCGAGGATATCACGGATGAAGTGCCGGAGTCTGCGGAGACCAATCCTGCGGACGAGGAGAACCTGCCCGATCCTACTTCTGCCGGCGAAGACGCCGTAGGCGGAGACGGAGATGAGGATATGCCGGAGGACACGGATGAAATCATCTCCGGCAACGACTCGGACGACGGGGCCGTGGAGCCTGTCGATGACATTGAGAATAATGCTGATGGGGGAGAGTAAGCTGTAAATGTGGTTGATTTTTGCGTTAATATCGTTTTTTGCATGGGGCGCCGCCGATTTATTTTATAAAAAGGGCGCCCCTGAAAATGAAAAATACAGTCACCTCAAGACGTCCGTTATAGTCGGTTTTGTCATGGGTGTAAGCGCTGTGATCACTCTCCTTACGCGGGATCTTAATTACGATTGGCGAAATATTCTGGTATATATGCCTGTCTCCGCCATGTATATCCTGTCGATGACGGTGGGTTACTTCGGGCTCAAATACCTCGAGGTGTCGATCTCATCGCCCATACAGAACGCGAGCGGTGCGGTCAGCGCCATTCTGCTGATGATCGCGCTGCAGGAGCTGCCGGATGCGTGGACTCTCGTGGCTATTGCAGTTATTACTGCGGGCGTCGTCCTGCTGGGCGTGTTTGAGCGCCGCGAAGAGGCCAGGGCCCTCGCAAAGAACGAGCGCCACTACGCCATCGGCTTTGTCGCGTTCCTGATCCCGATTTTCTACTGCATCATAGACGCGCTGGGGACGTTTTTTGACGGATGGTATCTGGACGATATCGAGACCACTCCGCTGCTTGGCGTGACAGAGGATACTCTGGAGGACGTGGCGAACGTGTCGTATCAGATGACGTTTCTCTTTGTCGCGCTTCTGCTGCTTGTCTATATATGCGTGATCAAGAAGCAGCGCTTTTTCGTGAAGCAGGAAGGAGTCGGGGCTCTGGGCAGCGCGACTGCGAGCCGCATTTTTGCTGCGCTCTTTGAGACCGGCGGCCAGCTCGCCTATGTGTATGCCCTTTCCGGCAACGGTATCGCCGCAGCTCCCGTAATCGCCAGCTACTGCGTGGCGTCAATGGTGTTTGGCCGCATCTTCCTGAAGGAGAAGCTCAGCTGGAAGCAGTACTGCGCCATCGCCCTGGTTGTGGCGGGTATCATTATTATGGGAATTATAGAGGGTCTGTCCGAAGCCTGACGGCCTGCGGAGACGTTTTTTACAGGAGTATATATGCTTGAACTTAAGAATCTGACTTTTACGGTGGAAGATGAAGACGGCTCGCGCAGGGACATACTCAGCGACGTGAGCCTCACCATTGAAGACGGCCGCTTCATCGTGGTCACAGGGCCTAACGGCAGCGGCAAATCCACGCTGGCTAAGCTGATCATGGGCATCGAGAAGCCCACCTCTGGCCGCATCTTTTTTGACGGGGAGGATATAACCGAGATGTCGGTGACGGACCGCGCCAGGCTCGGGATCAGCTTCGCTTTTCAGCAGCCGGTGCGGTTTAAGGGTATCACGGTCCTGGATCTGCTGCGCATAGCGTCCGGCCGCGAGCTTTCCGTGTCCGAAGCCTGCGGATATCTCTCGGCGGTGGGTCTGTGCGCGAAGGACTATATCCGCCGCGAGACGAACGCGTCTCTCTCGGGCGGTGAGATCAAGCGCATCGAGATCGCCACGGTCCTTGCCCGCTCCACGCGGCTGGCTGTATTTGACGAGCCTGAGGCCGGTATCGACCTGTGGAGCTTCCAGAATCTGACGCATGAATTCACAAAGCTCCGCGAGAATATGAACGGTTCGATCATGATTATTTCTCATCAGGAACGGATTCTGGATATCGCGGACGAGATCATCCTTCTCACGGACAAAGGTATAGCCAGACGCGGCACCAAAGATGAGATCATGCCCGAGATCCTCGGGACTTCCGCCGCAGTGAATATGTGTACCGGCAATCAGTCTTTTGCCGGCGTGATCAGGTAAGGAGGCAGCTATGTTAGACAGTATCAGCAAAAGGATCCTCGAAGAGGTGGCCGATCTCCATACCGTCCCGGAAGGTGCTTACAATATCCGTGTGAACGGCAAGTCCGACAGCCGCAACACAACCGCAAATATCGACATCACGTCCAAGACAGACGTTTCAGGCATCGATATCCGCATTAAGGACGGCACGAAAAAGGAGTCCGTACACATTCCGGTCGTCCTTAGCCAGAGCGGCCTGAAGGAGGTCGTCTATAACGATTTTTATATCGGAGAGAATTGCGACGTGACGATCGTTGCCGGCTGCGGCATAGACAACTGCGGCAATCAGGATTCCCAGCATGACGGAGTTCACAGGTTTTTTATCGGCAGGAATTCGCATATCAAATATGTCGAAAAGCATTACGGTCAGGGTGACGGCGACGGCAAGCGCATCCTTAACCCCGTGACTGAACTCACTCTGGAGGAGGGCGCGTCTGCCGAGCTGGAGATGGTCCAGATCAAAGGCGTGGACTCCACGGATCGCAAGACCTACGCGAAGCTCGGCGCAGGTGCGAGACTCGTGGTCCGTGAGCGCCTTATGACGCACGGCGATCAGTACGCCGTCAGCTACTATGAGGTCTCGCTCGACGGTGAGGGCTCGAGCGCCGACGTAGTATCCAGATCTGTCGCTCGCGACAAGTCCTTCCAGAAGTTTGATTCAAAAATTATTGGTAATACCGTATGCAACGGCCATACCGAGTGCGATGCGATCATCATGGATGACGCGCGCATTCTCGCAGTGCCGGGACTTGAAGCAAACAGCCTCGAAGCAGCGCTGATCCACGAGGCAGCTATCGGAAAGATTGCCGGCGAGCAGCTCATGAAGCTCATGACTCTCGGCCTTACCGAGGCTGAAGCCGAAGAGCGCATCATCAACGGATTCTTGAAGTAGCACTCGCTTTTTTCGCCGCCGGAGAAAGCTTCGGCGGCGTTTTTATGTATGACGGGCATGCCGTCAGTCTGTGGTGAAAGTCCACAAGGGGCGTAGTTGCCGACGAACCCCAGAGCGACTCCCAAGGTTTACTTCGCGAGGAGTAGGCGAGAAGAAGGGATAGCGAAATCGTAGCCTGACGAACAGAAACCTGATAATAAGGCGTTTGCGGCGGATAAGCTGGCATAAAGCAGTGAAGTCCAAAAGGCAACCGTAACCCGCGGGCGTAAATCAGGCAGGTAGACGAGGAAAGACTGGCAGGATTATCCCGCGAGATCTCGCAGACGGTCTCATTTGCCGTAGTAACAACGAACTGTGAGAAGTCAGCAGAAGCTGTAGTAGGCACGGTTCTGAAATGGGCTATGCCAAAGGGCTGAACAATGTAACCGTGTAATCAAATGTATGCCACATGGAATACCTGACAGCAAGAAGGGCGAAACGTAAATGAGCAGGTACTGCACAGCTTAGGGCGAATCCATGGGAACGGAAAGGAGAAAGCACACAAAGCAATGTCGGAACTGTTGGAAAAGATACTGTCCAATGACAACATGAACACAGCATACAAAAGAGTATGCGCCAATAAGGGCGCAGGCGGTGTGGACGACGTAACGATTGAGGAGCTCGGAGATTATGTCAAGGAGCATTGGAATGGTATCAGAGAGCAAATCAGGCACAGGGAGTACAAACCCCAACCAGTCAGGAGGGTAGAAATACCCAAGCCAAACGGTGGGGTGAGGAAACTCGGTATTCCGACCGTGATGGACAGGGTAATCCAGCAAGGCATCGTGCAGGTGATAAGCCCTATGTGTGAGCCTTTGTTTTCGGAATGGAGTTATGGCTTCAGACCAAACAGAAGCTGTGAAATGGCAATCAGACAACTGCTCATTTATCTGAACGAGGGTTACGAGTGGATAGTAGATATCGACTTGGAAAAGTTCTTTGATAACGTACCGCAGGACAAGCTTATGAGCCTTGTCCACAACATTATCAATGACGGCGATACGGAATCCCTTATCCGGAAGTACCTGAAAGCAGGAGTCATGACACCGCAAGGCTACGAGGAGACAAAACTCGGCACACCACAGGGTGGCAACCTGTCACCGCTGCTGTCAAATATCATGCTGAATGAACTGGACAAGGAACTGGAAGCAAGAGGACTCCGATTCACAAGATATGCTGATGACTGTGTGATTGCAGTCAGGAGTGAAGCGAGTGCAAAGAGGGTCATGCGGACGGTGACGGACTGGATACAGAGAAAGCTGGGATTAAAGGTCAACATGACCAAAACCCACATCACGAGACCAATGAAGTTAAAGTATCTTGGATTTGGCTTTTACAAGGACAGCAAAGTGAAAGAATGGAAATGCAGACCCCATCAGGACTCTGTGAAGAAATTCAAGAGCAAGCTGAAAGAACTGACCTGTAGGAAAACGCCTGGAACGGTCACAAGCAAGATTGAGAAAATCAACCAAGTGACAAGAGGGTGGATTAACTACTATACTCTTGGCTCTATGAAAACAGCGATGGCAGAGATTGACGCACATTTAAGGACAAGGCTCCGGGTTATCATCTGGAAGCAATGGAAAGTACCGAAGAAGCGACAATGGGGATTGCAGAAACTGGGGATAGGAAAAGACCTTGCAAGGCTGACTTCATACTGTGGTGACCGCTATTATTGGGTGGTCACGAAAACATGTGTAGTAAGAGCAATCTCTAAAGAAGTACTCGCTAAGGCAGGGCTTGTAAGCTGTCTTGATTACTACAATGAGCGTCATGCTTTGAAGTTATGTTGAACCGCCGTATGCCGAACGGCATGTGCGGTGGTGTGAGAGGGGAGAATAAAATCTCCCCTACTCGATT
>JAFSTX010000029.1 GCA_017445585.1 Lachnospiraceae bacterium | reverse complement strand
TCGCTCGTCAATTACTGCAAAAACGGCATAACGCCGAAAATGCAGTACTTTTATCGCTCGTCAATTACTGCAAAAACGGCAAAGCGCCGAAAATGCAGTACTTTTACTACCCGGCGATTACTGCAAAAGTTTAATACAATATCGAATGATCAGGCTTTAGAAAGAATAATTGATGTGACAAAAAGAGCGAAATACCGTATTTGGGATTATAAATATGAAATAATAATTGAGATCTTTGAGAATGCCCTGCAGAGCCGGGCAGACCACTAATCTGTTGGTATTGCAGATGGTTTGATGACAGGTAGACTATGTGCTCTTGGGGGTCCTATAATACGGTAAAGGAGTGAAGACCTTCGAGATGAGCCCCGCCGATATTGAAAAAAAACGGTAATATGGTATACTTCTGTATGTATCAAAGAGTTTGAACGGAGATGTACAGATCGTGCCGGATTCACCTGTATTTACGATAATTATTCCCGTATATAATACTGCGGATTATCTGCCGCAGTGTCTGGACAGTCTGCTCTCTCAGACGGTCCGCGGTTTCCGTGTAATCATGGTGGATGACGGATCGACGGACGGGAGCGGAGATATTGCGCGTGAGTACGTCAGCCGTCATCCGGAGGTTTTTGCACTGCTTGCTCAGGAGAACCGCGGCCAGGGAGCCGCGAGGAATCTCGCACTGCGTCAGGTGGATACGCCTTATGTCACTTTTTTGGACAGCGACGACTGGTGGAGTCTGCGTACTGCGGAGCGCATCACCGCGAGGATCCGCGCCTGCAATCCCGATCTCGTATTTACCACACCGTCCGTATATGACATGACCACGAGGGCCTTTACCGAGTGGCGGGACAATGAAACGGTCAGAAGAGCTTTTGCGGAGCGCGGGGATGTCCTGTCTCCGGAGGACGCGCCGGAGCTTTTTTCCGCGGAGGCCAGCGTGTGCAGGCTTGTCATCAGGACCGAAATGCTCAGGGATCACGGCTTTGCCTTCCCTGAGGGGATGAAATGGGAGGACGTGGCGCCGAGGTTCATGATACTCGGATGGGCGCAGAGCTGCGCTCTCGCGGACGATGCGGGTTTCGTCTACAGGATCAATTCCGGACACCAGACCACAGCGGGATCGGGCAGGGCCAGACTCGATATCATCCCCGCCTACAGGATCGCCTTTGAACACGCGGAGCAAAACGGCTGGCCGGATATCCGCAAGGCGTATATATTCGATATGTTCATGCAGTTCGTGCCGTGGTTTCTCAGGGAAACGGACAGGAAAGTCTATCCTAAGCTGGTCCGCTCTCTGCACGCTTTTTCACGGGAACTGCCGGGGACTTTTTTTGACGCATGGGTGAGGCTCCTGGATCCGGCGCCAAAGACCGTCGCCGTATGGAAGGGGCTGTGGTCCGGTCCGGTCAGCGCGCTGATGCGGGACCCGGTCAGATATGATCTGATGAAACGTATAGCCAGAAAATTCAAGAGGATGGTCAGACGATGAACGGAGCTGTCAGGTTCCTCGGAACATTCACGGATATAAAAGAAATAATGGTGATCGCCGGAGCGGAAAGCAGCGGCAGCCTGCTGCGAGAGCTCCTGGAGTTCTGCATGCCGGAGCGCGTGAGCGTGTACGGCAGCGGGGAAGCATGCGCGAGACTTAAGGACGGGCTGGAAAAGCCGGTCCATGCCGGGATCGCGGACGAAACAGACTCCGAAAAAGAGCATTTGGCAAGCGGAAAAGTCAGCTGCGCGGTCCCTGTCGAATATCATACTCCGGAAGAAGCTGTCAGGCGCACGGGCTGCGAGGGATTGGCGCTGCTCTTTGACGAGCCGGATGCGGTCGCAGATATCACGCGGCTGACTCATCTTGCGCCTCAGATCCTCGCCGGCAGCGGAGCGGGTAAGGAGGCATGGGCCTTTGAGGTCTGGGAAGCTTTCCGCGGATGCTGTCCGCGCATCTATATCTGCTCGAGGGTCAGGAGATATCAGCGGGATGACCGCCCGTATGAGGGCGAATGGAAGTACGAGGTGCTGGACTGGGAGAGGCGCGAAGGTCCCGAACTCTCGGTGATCTTTCCCATGTATAATGTCGCTCCCTACCTGCGCAAATGCATAGACAGCGTCACTGCCTGGAAGGCGGACTACGTGGAATATCTCTTTGTGGACGACGGTTCGCCGGATGATTGCGCGGATATAGTGAGAGAGTATGCCGCGTCCGACCCGAGAGTGAAGCTCCTCTCAAAGGAAAACGGCGGCTGCGCCTCCGCGAGACAGTTCGGGCTGGAGAGGGCCGGCGGCAGATATGTCGGCTTTATCGACCCGGACGACTATACGGACGAAGATATGTTCCGCAGACTTCTCTCGCGCGCCATGACAGGCTCCTACGAGATCTGCTGGTGTGGGTATAATGAGCTCTATGAATCCACCGGTCAGACCGCGCCTGCCGAGGACGTGCTGGAGGAGCCGTATCTTGGCGGCACCTCTGACGTGCATGATATAAACAGGCTGATCGCCATCAGACGCATCGCCATCTGGCGCGGCATATATCTGCGCTCTTTCCTGGACCGTGAAGGCATCGCTTTCCATACGGATCTGAGGCGTTTTGACGATCTGCCTTTCAAGGTCGAGACCATGGCCAGAGCCAGATCCGTGGTCTGTATACCGGAGCATCTCTACTACTACCGCATGGCCAGACCGGGGCAGGATGTGGCCGCGGACGATGAGAGGCTCTATGTGCATTTTGACATTTTTAAATATCTGGATGATTTCATCGTGCCGGGCGGCAGCCAGGAGCAGCTGGGCTATCTGGAGATCGTCAAGCTCCACACCCATAAATGGGCGCTGGAGAAGATGAAGGACGAATTCGTAAAGCCCTATTGTGAGATGGCTCGCCGGGACCTTCTGGCGAATATGAGCCGCCGCGAGGGCAGGTATTATATCCGCAGCTTCACTTCGCCCAGAGACCGCAGATTCTTTGACGCGATCTGCAGGGGATGGGTGTGGATGGTAAAATGGCTGATCAGGAGACAGTGAGAGGCCCCGGGTGCTTTTGAGGATGGACGCAAAGAGCAGCAGAAAAAAGTATTATCTGAGCTATACCCTCATATTCGCGGCGATGTTTTTCGCATGCGCGGGGGTATATCTGCTCCTGTATCACAAATCCGCGCTCAGGGCCGTGGACACCTATGATATCCAGTATGTTCAGTTCGTCTATTTCGGCAGATGGGTCAGGAACGGACTTACGGGAGGCGGCTTTCCGGTGTGGGAGCACGCCATAGGCTACGGCGCGGACGTGCTGCTCACTATGTCGAGCTTTATCTTTGACCCGCTGAACTGGATCGCGGTCATCACCCCGGAGCGCCTGGCTGAGACGGGTTTCCTGATCATGGTGATCGCCAGATTCTATCTCTGCGGCCTCTCATTCTCTTATCTGGGGCTGCGCCGCGGCCATGCTCCGTATGCGGTGCTCGCCGGCGCTGTGATCTACACTTTCTGCGCATGCTTCTATACGGGTATGTATCAGTCGGGCTTCATTATGCCCATGTATATGTTCCCGCTGCTCATAGCGGGAGCGGATGATCTCTTCGAAAAGAACAGACCCCGTCTCTATGTCGCCTCTCTGGCGGTATTCGCGGTCTGCAGCTTCTATATGACTTATATGGCCGCGATCCTTGCGGTCGTCTACTGTATTCTCAGATGGATATTTGCGGAAAATATCAGAAAAGACTTCAGATCGGCTGCGAAGTTCTTTGCGCGGCTTCTTGGGTACTCCGTGCTGGCTGCTGCACTCGCGGGTGCGGTCCTGGTCCCGATGGCGCTCGTCATGATGGATATGGGCAGGCTCGGTCTGGAGCCATACGTCCCGCTCAGATATGACGGGAGTTATTACTACCAGCTCTGGCGGGGCTTTATCGGCACATATGACATGCAGGGGAGGGACTGCAAGATCGGCTTCTCGGTGATAGGACTGATCTCCGTCTTTGCGCTCTTTGCGTCGCGCGGCAGGGAAAAAAGACAGCTTAAGGCCGAATTCATACTGATGGGGGCGGCGCTGTGCCTGCCCTTTGCCGGTCACGTTCTGAACGGCTTCGGATATGTATCGAACCGCTGGGTGTGGGCTTTTGCTCTCGTGGTGGCTCTGATCGTCACGAAGATGCTGCCGGAGCTTCGCGCTCTGTCCCCGCGCGGCAGGATTGTGCTGCCGGTGTGCTCCGCGCTGTATATCCTCATCGCCTGGCTGCTGTGCCGGGCGGAGGGGAGCGCCTATATGTGGCTCTCGGTATTGCTGGCTGTGTTGAGCCTTGCCGCGTGCTTTGCTGCACGGATCCCGGACCGGGCATACCGTATCTCGGCAGTAGCCACGGCCTGCCTTACGGTGGCGCTCCCTGCGTATTTCTTCTATTCGGCGGAATACGAGGACAGCTTCTCAGGGTACGTGGAGGCCGGAACCGCGTATGAAGGACTCACAGACAGCGGCGGGCTCCCGCTGACCGGGTTGACCGGTACTGCAGACGGTCTCAGATTCAACAGATTCGGGCTCGAGCGGGTGCGGAATGCCAGCTGGCTCTCCGGCATGGGCGGCATGGATTTTTATACGAATATCTATAACGACGCCATAGATTCCTTCCATAATGACGTCGCGATGAATACTTCGCCGTGGACCTTCGGCTATGACGGTCTGGACCGCAGGAGCGATCTGATGGCGCTGCTCGGCGTCGGGCATTTTTTTACTGAGGATGACGGAGATATCCTCCTGCCGGAGGGCTTTGTACGGCGCGAGGCCGAGACTGATAAGGCGGGAGAGCGTATAGTATCATGGGGTACTGATGATCCGCGATCGCTCTTTATCTGGTTCGACTCGGCGATGTCATATGATGATTTCGGCAGGCTCTCGCCTTATGCCAGGCAGCAGGCTCTGATGAAGTACGTCGTGACTGAGGACGGAGATGGCAGCCTCGGCGCGGATCATGCGGAAGTGAATGAACTGCGGGGAGAGAGCGGCCATGCCGCCGGCCTTGCGACAGTGGATGAACTGAAATACGAGATCACGTACACGGATCCCGGGATTACCGTGTCGGGCAGCGATATACATTCCGAACGTGATGATTCGCATCTGCATCTGTCATTTGATGTTGTGACCGATTCGGAGATATATGTGTTTTTTGAAGATCTGGACTATGAGAACGGACCCGTGACCATGGGCTACGTGTCCGCCTGCGCCACGCTGAACGGAGAGCGGGTCGAAAGCACGGAGAATATCTTTTCGTACGCGACAAGACGCAATCACATGTACGGCGGAAAGAAGGACTGGATCGTGGATCTGGGTCTCGTCAGCGGCAGCGTCGACGGCGTGGATATCGATCTGGTGAGCGGCGGCAGCTACCGTATGAGCGGGCTGCATATTTATGCCGAGCCGCGTGAGACTATCGCGGAAAATATCGCCGCTCTGCAGTATTTTGATGGGGAGGTTGCCTTTGACAATGACCGTATCAATCTGACTGCGCGGACTGACAGAGGGAGGTACCTCTTTGCTTCGATCCCGTACTCGGACGGGTGGGGCGCGTACGATAACGGCAGGGAAATCCCGGTGCTGCGCGCGGATACGGGCTTTATGGCCGTATATCTCGCCCCCGGGCCCCACGAGCTCATATTCAGATACCGCACTCCGGGGCTTGCAGCTGGAGCGATTGCCACTGTACTTGGAACGGGTGCCTGTGTTATAATACATCAGTTAAGTAAAAAAAGGACAAAGGAGTCGTCCCGTGAATAAAAAGAAAAAAGTCAGCATCATGGTCCCCTGCTACAACGAGCAGGAAAATGTGGTCCCGATCAGCGAGGCTATCGTCGATCAGATGGAGGCGCTGCCGCAGTACGACTATGAGATCCTTTTCATAGACAACTGCTCCACCGACAATACCAGAGCGCTCCTTCGTGAGATCTGTGCGAAAAACCACAGGATCAAAGCCATATTCAACGTCAAGAATTTCGGACAGTTCAACAGCCCCTACTACGGGCTGTGCCAGACAAGCGGCGACTGCGCGATTCCGATATGCGCGGATTTTCAGGATCCGATCGAGCTGATCCCCACCTTCCTGCAGTACTGGGAGGAGGGCTATCAGATCGTCTGCGGAGTCAAGAGCTCCAGCAGGGAAAACAGGCTGATGTACGGCCTGAGATCAATCTATTACAAACTTCTTAAGAAATTCTCATCCATCGATCAGATAGAGCATTTTACGGGCTTCGGTCTGTATGACCGGAGTTTTCTGGACGTACTGAGAAAGCTTGACGATCCCACACCTTTTATCAGAGGCATCGTCGCTGAGCTCGGCGGTAAGCGCAAGATAGTGCCTTACGAGCAGCCCAGGCGCCGCGCCGGCAAAACGCATAATAACTGGTATTCGCTTTTTGACGCGGCCATGCTCTCCGTCACGAGCTACACGAAGGCAGGCATGCGTATCATGGAATTCGTGGGATTCTTCTTTGCCCTGATCAGTCTGATAATAGGTCTGGTCTATCTGATCCTGAAGCTCATCTACTGGAATGAATTCGTCGCCGGTCAGGCGCCGATGATCATAGTCGTTTCGCTCCTGGGCTCGATCATCATTGCTTTTATGGGCTTTCTCGGCGAATACATCTCCGCGATCAATACGAGGCTGATGCACAGGCCTCTGGTAATAGAAGAAGAACGGATCAATTTCGATACTGAGGATCAGGAGGACTAACCGGTATGAAGGCAGTCATACTTGCAGGAGGCTTCGGCACGAGGATCTCCGAGGAATCGCAGTTCAAACCCAAGCCCATGATAGAGATCGGCGAAAAGCCCATCCTCTGGCACATCATGAAGGGCTTTTCCACCTACGGTGTGAGCGATTTCATCATCTGTGCCGGCTACAAGCAGCACGTGATCAAGGAATGGTTTGCGGACTATTTTCTGCATACTTCGGATATCACATTTGATTTTGAACATGATAACAAGATCATTGTCCATGACAAGCACGTCGAGAAATGGCGCGTCACTGTGGTCGACACGGGACTGCGGACCATGACGGGCGGCCGGGTAAAGCGCATCAGGAAATACGTGGGCGATGAGCCTTTTTATCTGACCTACGGCGATGCCGTGGCGAATGTGGATATCGAAGCGCTCACCAGATTTCACAGAGAGTCAGGCAGGCTCGTCACACTGACCAGCGTCAGCCTGGCGCAGCAAAAGGGCGTGCTGGATGTGGACGGCAGCGGCTGCGTCCTGTCTTTCCGAGAAAAAGAGGACTCCGATAATGCCGTGATCAACGGCGGATTCATGGTCTGTGAGAGCGGTATATTCGATTATCTGAAGGACGATACGACGGTGCTGGAGCAGGAGCCGATGAGGCGTCTGGCGCAGGACGGCCAGCTCATGAGCTATTATCACGACGGCTTCTGGCAGTGCATGGACACCCAGAGGGAGCGTGACAAGCTGATCGGGCTCTGGGAGAGCGGCAAAGCCCCCTGGAAGACCTGGGAGGACTGATATGACACCTGATCTGGATTTTTATAAAGGGAAAAGGGTGCTCCTCACAGGGCACACGGGGTTTAAGGGCTCATGGATGAGCGTCGTGCTGGCAAACGCCGGCGCAGAGCTGATCGGATACTCCAGCTGTGCGAAGAAGGAGACGAGGCTGTTTGATCTGTGCGGGATCAGGGATCAGATCACGCATATAAAGGGCGACGTCAGGGATCCGGAGCATCTGCAGGAGGTCTTCGCGCAGTATCAGCCTGAGATAGTCATACATATGGCCGCCCAGCCCATAGTGCGGGAGAGCTACCGCGACCCGGTGGGAACCTACTCGACGAACGTCATGGGTACGGTGAATGTCCTGGAGTGCGTGCGCAGAAATCCCTGTGTGAAGTCTTTCCTGAACGTGACGACGGATAAGGTATACGAGAACAAAGAGTGGGAGTGGGGATACCGCGAGAATGAGCCGCTCGACGGTTTCGATCCCTACAGCAATTCCAAATCCTGCTCGGAGCTGGTCACTCACAGCTATAAGAACAGCTTCTTTGCAGACGGTCATACTGCCATATCCACCGCGAGAGCCGGCAACGTGATCGGAGGAGGGGACTTCGCGGCTGACCGCATCATTCCCGACTGTGTGAGGGCGGCGCTTAAGGGAGAGGACATCATCGTCCGCAATCCTTTTTCCACGAGGCCTTACCAGCACGTGCTCGAGCCTGTGTGCGCGTATCTGATGATCGCCGCAGCGCAGTATGAGGACGGGGCATACGCCGGGTATTATAACGTCGGACCCGACGATAGGGACTGCTTCCGGACCGGAGCGCTCGTGGACCTCTTTGTCAGGAAATGGGGAGAGGGACTCACATGGATCGACCGCGCCGACGGCGGGCCTCACGAGGCGAATTTCCTGAAGCTTGACTGCTCTAAACTGAAGAGGACTTTTGGCTGGGAGCCGCACTGGGATCTCTCCGAGGCGGTGGCCAGGGTCGTCGAATGGACCAAAGTATGGAAAGACGGCGGAGACGTGCGAGCCTGCATGGACCGCCAGATCATGGAATATCTGAAATGTGACAGGGAGAATAATTAATGGCAGACTGGAAGAACGAGGAGCAGGCCAGAGAGCAGATCAAAGCGCTTGTGGCGGATTACTATCACGATTTCAAAGAGAAGAAGACGCCCTTTTGCGAGGGCGACCGCATCAGCTACGCTTCGCGCGTATTCGACGAGAAGGAGATGCAGGCACTGACGGACGCCATGCTGGATTTCTGGCTGACTACCGGCAGATTTGCGGACAGGTTCGAGAAGGAATTTGCAAAATGGATAGGCGTCAGGTTCGCCCATCTCGTTAATTCCGGTTCATCCGCGAACCTCATAGCTTTTATGGCGCTGACCGCTCCGGAGCTGGGCGAGCGTCAGATAAAGCCCGGGGATGAGGTCATCACGGTGGCCTGCGGATTTCCCACGACGGTGACGCCCATACTGAACTACGGCGCGGTGCCGGTATTTGTGGATGTGACAGTCCCCCAGTACAATATCGATGTGACTCGCCTTGAGGCCGCGCTCAGCGACAGGACCAAGGCCGTCATGATAGCTCATACCCTGGGCAATCCTTTTGATCTGAAGGCTGTGAAGGCCTTCTGTGACGCGCATGGACTGTGGCTCGTAGAGGACAACTGCGACGCCCTCGGCTCCAGATACACCATAGACGGCGAGACACGCTTTACCGGCACCTGGGGCGATATAGGCACCTCCAGTTTCTACCCGCCTCATCATATGACGATGGGAGAGGGCGGAGCCGTGTATACAAATGATCCGCTGCTGCACAGGCTGATACTGTCATACCGCGACTGGGGGCGCGACTGCATCTGCCCCTCCGGCCAGGACAATTTCTGCGGCCACCGCTTTGACGGACAGTTCGGAGAGCTTCCCGCAGGCTACGATCACAAATACGTCTACAGCCATTTCGGATATAACCTGAAGGTAACGGATCTGCAGGCTGCCGTCGGCTGCGAGCAGCTGGTGAAATTCCCCGGCTTTATTGAGCGCCGCCGCCACAACTGGGCGAGGCTGCGCGCCATCCTCGAGAAGGCCTCCGATCTGCTGATCCTGCCCGAGCCCGCGGAGGGAAGCGAACCATCATGGTTCGGTTTTCTGATCTCGGTGAGACCTGAGAGCACTCTGGCCAGGAATGATGTGACGAGATACATTGAGAGCCGTAACGTGCAGACGAGGCTCCTTTTCTCAGGCAACCTGATCAAGCATCCCTGCTTTGACCAGATCAGGGGCACTGACGCGTACAGGGTCTCGGGCGGTCTGGAATGCACCGATTTCGTCATGAACAATACCTTCTGGGTAGGCGTATACCCGGGAATGACCGACGAGATGATCGACTATATGGGTCGGGTCATCCTCGAAGCGGTCGGAAGATGAGCGTATATGTCTCTCAAACAGAAACTTGCTGACAAATTCGATATAAAGGACAGCGGCGATACGAAAGCGCTGATCATCCAGTTCATTAAGTTCGGCCTCGTCGGCGCGAGTAATACGCTCGTGTCCATGGCGGTCTACTACATCTTCCTGTGGATAGATCCGGACCTGTATATGGTGGGCACCGTGGCCGGCACGATCCTGAGTATAGCGAACGCTTTTTTCTGGAACGACCGGTTCGTCTTCAAGGGAACCGAGAATGACTGGAAGAGCAGGCTCAAACGACTGGGCAAGACGTACGTGAGCTATGGGGGCACTTCGCTCCTGTCCATAGCGCTCGTGTGGCTGGAGGTCGAGGTGCTGGGCGTCTCCAAGGCCCTCGCCCCTATCATCAACCTGCTGATAACCATACCGCTGAATTTTGTCATAAATAAATTATGGACGTTTAAAAAATCAAAGAATGACGGTCCCGGCACGGACGCAGCGTCTGTGAGGGACGAAGAATACGGTAACGGAGGTAGCACTGAATGAAGATCAGACTTGCGGATTATGTAGCGGACTTTCTGGTAGATCACGGCGTGACCGACGCTTTCAGCGTAGTCGGCGGAGGCGCCATGTATCTGAACGATGCTCTCGGGCACAAGGAAGGTCTGAAGGTAACGTATAATCATCACGAGCAGGCCTGTGCCATGGCTGCAGAGTCCTATGCGAGGCTGGAGAACCGGATTGCGGCGGTATGCGTGACCACCGGCCCCGGCGGAACCAACGCTCTCACCGGAGTGGTAGGCGGCTGGTGCGATTCCATCCCGATGTTTATCGTGAGCGGCCAGGTGCGCTACGACACCACTGCCAGATACGCGGCCAAAAAGACCGGAGCCGCCGTCAGGGCGATGGGCGATCAGGAATACGATATCGTCAGAGTAGTCGAGCCCATGACAAAATACGCCGTCATGATCGAGGATCCCTCCACTATCAGATATGATCTGGAAAAGGCCTGGCATCTGGCGACCACCGGCAGGCCCGGCCCGGTCTGGATCGACATCCCGCTCAATTTCCAGGGCTGCACGATCGAGACTGACGACCTTGGCGGATACGATCCCGCAGAGGATGATGCGCAGCTTCCCCCGCCCGTGAGCGATGAGACTGTGCAGACCGTCCTGGACAAGATCAGAAAAGCAAAGAGACCTGTCCTGCTGGCTGGCGGCGGCGTGCGCCTTTCCGGCGGCTACGACGCGTTCAGAAAGGTTATAGAAAAGCTGAATATACCCGTCACCGTATACTGGAATTCGGTCGATCTTCTCGAGTGTGACCATCCGCTCTACTGCGGACGCCCCGGCAATATGGGCGACCGTCCGGGGAACTGGGCCGTGCAGAATTCCGATCTGCTGCTGGTGATAGGATCGCGTCTGTCGATCCGTATAGTCGGCTTCGACTGGGGCTCCTGGGCGAGAAAGTCCGAGGTGATCATGGTCGACGTGGACCGCGAAGAGATGAAGAAACCCACCCTCCACGTGGAGATGCCCGTCTGGGCCGACGCGAAGGATTTCCTCACGAAGCTGGCGGACGCCGCAGAGGACAGGGTCTTCTCCGGGCAGGAGTGGCTCGACACCTGCAGAAGGTGGAGGGATGATTATCCCGTGGTCATGGAGAAGCACTGGAAGGAGAACGGTGAAACCGCCAATTCGTATGCTTTTATCGGATATCTCAGCAGCCGTCTCCCTGAGAACAGCCTTACTGCCGTATCTAACGGCACTCCCTGTGTCGTGGGCAATCAGGCTTATGTGATCCAAAAGGGCAGCCGCATGGTGAACAATAATCATATCGCTTCCATGGGCTACGGACTGCCTGCGGCCATAGGCCTGTGTATAGCCGGCGGACGCCGCGAGACCATTTGCCTTGAGGGCGACGGCTCCATAATGATGAATCTTCAGGAGCTGCAGACTATAATCACTAACAGGCTTCCGATAAAGATCTTTATGATCAATAACGGCGGTTATCATTCGATCAGGCTGACCCAGTCAAATATGTTCGCGCAGAATCCGAGAGTGGGTATAGGGCCTGAGTCGGCCGACCTGTCTTTCCCTGACTTTAAGAAGCTCTCGGAAGCTTTCGGTTACAGATACCTTTGCGCTCACAGCAACGAAGAGATGAAGAAGACCGTGGATGAAGCACTCGCACTGACAGGCCCGGCATTTATCGAGATCTACACGGACACCGTTCAGGTCTGGGAACCCAAGAGCAGCGCTAAGAAGCTGCCTGACGGATCGCTCGTCAGCTCGCCTTTGGAGGATCTGGCGCCGTTCCTGCCCAGAGAAGAACTCAAGAAGAACATGTTCATCCCGCTTCTGGATGAAGAGTAGATCCTGCCGGAGGTTTTTATGGGAAAAATATATCTGCTGGACTGCACTCTCAGAGACGGCGGCTATGTGAACGACTGGCGATTCGGATGCGATACCATAAAGGGCTTTTCGCGCAAGATCGCGCAGACCGGTATAGAGTTTTTCGAGATCGGTTTTATCAAGGGAGATAAATACGATCCGGACAGATCCGTCTTTCCGGATATCGAATCCATAGCTCCGATGATCGCGCCTAAGGATCCTCATATGAAGTATGTGGGGATGCTGGATATGAGTGCGCCTATACCGATCGAAAGACTCACTCCGTGCGACGGGACGTCAGTGGACGGGATCAGAGTCATCTTCAAAAAGGACAGAACCGACGAGGCCTATCGGTATTGCGAGAGGATAAAGGAACTGGGATACTTTTTCACGGTGAATGTCGTCGGTACGGACCTGTATACGGACGCTGAGTTTATCGAAGTCATCGACAGGTTTAACAGGCTTTTGCCTTTTGCTTTTTCCATAGTGGATACTTTCGGGCTGATCAAGCGCAAACAGTTCCTCAGACTCGCCTATCTCGCAGACAACAATCTCGCCGACGGGATCGTGCTTGCCTACCACGCGCACAATAACCTCCAGCAGGCTTACGGCAACGCCGAATCGCTGGTCGAGATGAATCTGAATCGTGATCTGCTGATCGACGCGTGTGTATTTGGCATGGGACGCGGCGCCGGCAATCTGAATCTCGAGGTTTTTGCCGAGTTCATGAATGAGAATTACGGCACGAATTATAAGATCGAGCCGATGCTCGAGATTATGGACGAGTATCTGAACGATATATACAAGACCCGTTTCTGGGGCTATTCGGTGCCGCTGTATCTGTCAGCGACGACGGGAAGCCACCCGAACTACGCGATATATCTGGCCGAAAAGAACACTCTGACGGTCAAGGCTTTCAATGAGCTGCTGCAGAGCATCCCTGCTGAGGACAAGGTCAGATTCTCAAAGGAAAAGGCGGAGCAGTACTACCGCGCCTATCAGGAGAATTACGTGGATGACCGCGAGGCTGTGGAGGAGCTTGCCGGAGCGTTAGCGGGCAGGGATATCATGGTGCTTGCCCCGGGCAGATCGCTGGCGCTGCAGAGGGATGAGGTCCGCGGAATGATAGGGGAGGATACGGTGGTGATCGCCGCGAATTTCCTGGCCGGAGAGTTTGATCCGGACTATATATTCAGCAGCAATATGAGGCGCTTTGCCAGAATACAGGGACATACCGGTGCGCGCTGCATCATTACTTCGAATATGAAGGAAGCGGAGCAGAAGAACTATGTGGTGAATTTCTCCACGTACGCGTCCAGAAATCCGGACATCATAGACAATTCGGCGCTCATGCTGCTGCGGCTTCTTGCTGCTGCCGGAGTAAAGAAGGTGCGCGTGGCAGGAATGGACGGATACTCGGAGTACAGCAGCGCTGTGTATTTCAACAGCGAGCTGGCTTATGATTTTTCCGCGAAGGCGACAACCCGCAACTCGCAGATCTCCGAGGAACTGCGCGCGCTCAGTGACAGGCTCGTGATCGAGTTCGTCACGCCGACGGTATATGAGGTATAGATGGAAGATCGTTTGACAGAAAATACAGTGAACATCGGGACTGCAGGCAGGAGGCCGGTAAAGAAGGCCGCGAGTGCCCTGTCAGCAGACGGGAGGGCGATAAAGAAGGCCGTGGTCATGGGGCCGACGGGTGCGATAGGCACGGCGCTCGCTGGTGCTCTCGCCGCCCGAGGGATCAGTGTGCTTGCGCTCTGCAGAAAAGACTCCGCGAGGATCGGCGCGATCCCCGTGGATCCGATGATACAAGTGGGATACTGCTCGCTCAAGGAGATGAGCATCTATCAGCCGGATGAGTCAGACTACGACGCTTTTTTCCACCTCGGATGGGCCGGGACGACCGGCGCTGCCAGAAACGATGCGGCGCTCCAGGCGGAGAATATCCGCTATACGCTGGATGCGGTCGGACTCGCGCAGAGATTTGGCTGTAAGGTCTTCGTCGGAGCCGGATCTCAGGCTGAGTATGGCAGAGTCGAGGGAGAACTCACACCGGACACGCCGGCTTTTCCGGAGAACGGCTACGGTATCGCGAAGCTCGCGGCCGGTTCGCTCTCGCGCCTTCGTGCTGCGCAGTTGGGCATGGCGCATATCTGGATCAGAGTGCTGAGCGTGTACGGACCTAACGATACGGCGGGCAGCCTGATCTCGATGCTGCTCCGGACACTCAAAGCGGGCGGCGTGCCGCAGCTGACGAAGGGGGAGCAGATCTGGGATTATCTCTACAGCGGAGATGCTGCGGAGGCTTTTATAGCCGCAGCGCATCGCGGAAGGAACGGCGGCGTCTATGTCCTCGGCAGCGGAAAGGGGCGTCCTCTGCGCGAATACGCGGAGACTCTGAGAGATATAGCAGCCCCCGGAGCGGCGCTGGAGATCGGCGCGGTACCCTACGGTGAGAAGCAGGTGATGCATCTCGTGGCAGATGTGTCGGACCTGACGCGGGACACCGGGTGGGAGGCCTGCACGAGTTTTGACGAAGGAATCAGAAGCATGCTGTAATACGCGGATTCGCGAGGTTCAGCAAGTCTGTACAGATGAGAAACGCACAGACATATGCGATATGACATAAACCTTGCCTGCTGTTTGGCGGGGCAGTACGTTTGGGACAGCGTTTTCTTTTTATAATATGTGGAGAAGGGTTTGTAACAGTACTTCTTATATAGCTTTACACGAGGAGATATTCATATGCAGCTTGGAATAATCGGACTGCCCAACGTGGGCAAAAGCACGCTTTTTAATTCACTGACCAGAGCGGGCGCTGAATCGGCGAACTACCCTTTCTGCACCATCGATCCGAATGTGGGTGTGGTGACGGTGCCCGATAAGAGGCTCGATCTGCTGGCGGCCATGTACTCCAGCAAAAAGATCACTCCTGCGGTCATTGAATTCGTGGATATCGCTGGCCTGGTCAAGGGTGCGAGCAAAGGCGAGGGGCTGGGCAACCAGTTTCTGGCAAATATCCGCGAGGTGGACGCGATCGTGCATGTGGTCAGGTGTTTTGATGATGCAAACGTGATCCATGTGGATGGCAGCGTGGACCCTGCGAGGGATATCGAGACGATCAACCTCGAGCTGATCTTTGCGGATCTCGAAGTGCTCGAGCGCCGTATCTCCAAGACCGCGCGCAGTGCGATGAACGACAAGGATGCGAAGAAAGAACTTGTAACTCTTCAGAAGCTCAAAGCCCACCTGGAGAACGGCGGCATGGCCAAGACCATGGAGCGCAGCGACGATGACGAGGACGATTTTATCGCGAGCCTGACGCTGCTCACGGATAAACCCGTGATATATGCGGCGAATGTAGCGGAGGACGATCTGGCTGATGACGGCGCGAGCTGTCCCTATGTGCAGAAAGTACGTGAGATCGCAGCCTCAGAGGGCAGCGCTGTCTTTGTGATCTCCGCGCAGATCGAGGAGGAGATCGCCGAGCTCGACGAGGATGAGAGGCGTGAATTCCTCGCTGATCTGGGCCTTGAGGAGTCGGGCCTGGACAAGCTCATCGCCGCCAGCTATGATCTGCTGGGGCTTATGAGTTTTCTGACCGCAGGAGAGACCGAGACCCGCGCGTGGACGATCAAGAAGGGCACAAAGGCGCCTCAGGCCGCGGGCAAGATCCATAGTGATTTCGAGAGAGGTTTTATAAAGGCCGAGGTCGTGAATTATCAGGATCTTCTGGATGCCGGCACATACGCGGCGGCCAGGGACAAGGGCCTGATTCGAATGGAAGGCAAAGACTACGTAGTTCGTGACGGCGACGTGATACTTTTCAGGTTTAATGTCTGAGGACAGACGGCGACGTGATCCTATTCATGTTCAATGTCTGAGAGCAGACGGCGAAGATATCTTTCGTACATGATGAGTGCCTGCATGGGACTTCGTATATGAGACCTGTTCGTGCGGCTTTTGTGCACACTGGGAATATATCGGTTTTTTGTATATAAGTTTTTATCATGTGGATTATATGAGTATACCGGATACTAACCGGAATTCTAATGTTTTTTGATCATTCGGAGGTTTCTATGGCACAAAAAGATTATGACGCGACCGATCTGACCATCGAACTCGAGCTCGACGACGGACGTCAGCTGGAGTGCGATGTTCTCGTACGCTATCCTGTGGGCGACCAGCAGTATATCGCTCTCTGCCCCGTGGACGACGAGTCCATGGAGGAGATTTATCTCTACAGATTTGCGGAAGGCGCAGACGGCGAGCCCATCCTGACCCTTATCGAGTCTGATGAAGAGTATGAGGCTGCCGCGGACCGCTTCGACGAGATCCTGGACGAGATAGACTACGAGCAGGCAGAGGAAGGCTGATCTGCTGTATCGCCGCGGCGCTGTACCTGGGTGCCGTACTGCCGGGGAGCAGTTTCTGGTCGCTGTATCGGCGCGGCGCCGTACCTGGGTGCCGTACTGCCGGGCTGCAGTTTCGCTGGAACTTCGTATCGCCGGGCAGCAGTATCAGGGCACAGTACCGGACCGGATTAGCCGCCGTTACTCTCAGGCCTCATTTTCCGGTAGTCGTTGAACTTTTTTTCAAACATTTCCTTTATGAATTCCGACGGCTTCATCTCGCGGTTATACCGCTTGCGGGTGTGGAGCACGTAGAGACGTCTTTTCGCGCGCGTCATCGCGACATAGAAGAGGCGTCTTTCTTCTTCTTTTTCCGCGGGAAGCTGCGCCAGCCTATAGGGGATCAGTCCCTCGTTCGCGTCAGGAATGAAAACCGCATCGTATTCGAGACCTTTGGCGCGGTGCATCGTAGATATGCAGACGGCATCCGCATTGTCACGATTGCCTCCCGCCGCCCCGCCGCCGCAGATTACTGCGGCATTGTCACTATGTATGGCGAATTTGTCACTTCTTATCGCCGCTGCCCGTTTTTCTGTCACGTGTCTGATCCACTCGTCGTGAGTTTTCATGGAGAGGGCGATCTCGTGAAGCTCATCCAGCTTCATCAAAAGCTCATCCGGATCGGTCCGGTGATCTTTTGCATATTCTTTTATATAGTCTTCATATCCGATCCCGCGCCGCAGATAACTGACAGCTGCGTACGGTGACATGTCCGCGGCTTTTTTGATGTCCATGCATAACTTTTCCAGCATGGCATATACGCCGCTGGCTTTGCCGTATCTTTTGGCAATGCGCCCCGGATCTACTGTTTCCGAATCGAATGCGTCTCTTCTGATCCAGCGGACAGGGCGGTTGATGATTCTGAGATAATCGCTCCGCGCCCGGCTCCCTGCGAAGATCCGCAGATAGGAGAGGAGGTCGTCGGCGATCCAGTGTGTATAAACGCTCTGCGGAATCTGGTCGACGGCAAAGGGGATTCCGTTCGCCGCGAGCAGGTCAAGCAGCGGTCGGTAAGTGGAGGCGGTGCGGTACAAGGCCGCCATCTCGCGGTACGGGAGGCCGACCGAGTGAAGCCGTCGTATCTCATGCAGTATGAAGTCATTCTGCTGCCCGACACCATCAAACGACCTGACGCAGGGCATCGCCAGACTTTTTACGGCTGGCTGACCGCACCCGCTGTCAGCCTGTGTGATTTCCCCATCGGTCGGTATGAGTTCGTCAGCTGCAGGCAGAGCTTTATACGAAGCGCTTTCGGCTTTTTTTGCCGCGGCTGCGGAAATGATAGTCTTTTCATAGCGCTGCGAGTTGTGTGATATCACGTTAGCCGCGGCTGAGATGATCTCCTCCGAAGATCGATAATTGATCCGGAGCTGTACAGTGCGTGTTCCGGGATAATCACGCGGAAATCCAAGCATGATCTCAGGTCTCGCACCGCGGAATCCGTATATATTCTGATCGTCGTCGCCCACGACGAAGATGTTAGCGGTTTCCGGCGGCGCGAGCTGCTTAACTACATTGTACTGCACCGTACTGATGTCCTGGAATTCATCGATCAATATGTACCGGTACCGTTTTCTCCAGTAATCGAGGACCTCGGGACGGCTGTCCAGCAGCCGGCCTGTCATCAGTATCATATCGTCAAAATCCACCAGCCTGCGTGATTTCATCTCGTCTGCGTATCCACGGTAGAGCGCTGCAAACTCCGACATATCCGCGGTCTGCACGCGCACTTTGGTCTCTTTGGCCTTCGCGAGACCGCCTTCGGATTTGATGAGACTGATATTACCGAGAAGATTGTCGAGATACAGCACTTCGTTTTCCACATTGATCTTTTTTTCATGCATGAGATCACGGAGTATCCTGCGGCGGGCTCTGTCGTCCGCAAGGCTTTCCGGGCCGAGTGCGAGTTCGCTTTTTAATATTCCGAAGAATACCGAGTGAAACGTCCCGAAAGTGACCGCCGCCGCATTCATGGACGCATCGTGCCCAGTTATGCGATTTTCGCTCCGCATCATGGACGCATCGTGCCGCATCATGGACAAAAAGCGCTTTTTCATTTCTGCTGCAGCTGCTCTTGTAAAAGTGATAACAAGTATACTTTCTGCCGGGATTCCCGCGCGAAGCATCGCCTTAAGCCTGTGCACAATCACCGCTGTCTTCCCGGTCCCCGGCCCTGCCAGCACCATCACTGCGCCATCGATCAGCTCGACCGCCTTCCGCTGTTCATTGTTAAGTTTCATAATTTCATCCCTCGCTCAGACAGAATTCGGTCAGCATTTTTTCCAGCGCATTTAAGTTAATGGGCCGTGTCGAAGACTCGCAGCTGATCATCAGGTTTCTTCCCGGGAAAATCCCGCCGCCCGCGAAAGTATTCAGTTTTCTGCACATACTATCGGTGTATTCGGGTTTGTCCAGCATCCCGAAATGCTCAAGGATGAACTCTTCCCTGGTGCGCACGTTCAGGACGAGAAAGTCCGCGTAGATTAAACCGTATCCTTTGACATTGATCGGATACTCATACCGGTACGGGATGCCGAGCCGAATCAGCAGATCTGCAATCAGACACTCTGACTTGGACCTCATCCTTTCACCCTTCGGTCCGATGAATACAGGATCGCCTTCGGCAAACCCTTTGCCCTCGTATGGCTTCGCCAACCACTTACGTACGAAATCATCAGTCGGATCGATGAATGGAGTTATCAGCTGACGACGGCTGTCGTGAGTTTTGCTGTAAATATCGCACAGGTCCTCTGACTCGAGCAAATGAATGATCCGCTGAGCCGCAGCCAGCTGTCTCTGAGCGGAATTCAGTATTTTCGTATTATACTCCTCCTGAAAGATCTCTCGGGCAATCTCATTCTCATCTGTTCGCAGATATCGTTCTTTTCCATCCGGCCCGGTATACATGAAGTAGGTTCTTCCGTTTTTCCGGGTCGTGCGTATATGCCCCCCGACTTTTGTCTGTTTACTCTTGATTCGCCCGATCAAAAGATTCAGCATCTGTTCCTTCTTCTTCAATTCATTAAGTAACATTCTTTACCTCCTTATAGTACCTTTAAAACTTGGCAATTACTGCAAAAACGGCAAAACGCCAAAAATGCGGTACTTTTACCGCCCGGCAATTACTGCAAAAATGACAAAACGCCGAAAATGCAGTACTTTTACCACCTGACAATTACTGCAAAAACGGCAAAGCGCCGAAAATGCAGTACTTTTACTGCCCGGCAATTACTGCAAAAACGGCAAAGCGCCGAAAATGCAGTACTTTTATCGCCCGGCAATTACTGCAAAAATGGCAGAGCGCCGAAATTGCAGTACTTTTACCACCCGGCAATTACTGCAAAAATGACAAAACGCCAAAAATGCAGTACTTTTACCACCTGACAATTACTGCAAAAATGACAAAACGCCAAAAATGCAGTACTTTTCCCCAAAAGGACACGGACGTGTATTGAAAAAGGTACAATACGCGCCATCTTTTCGTACATCTTGCATCATGTAGTTGGTTTTGGGATCTTGTCGCGCAGCGCATAGTTAATAGACGGCAGATCCATCAAACATATTAACTACGCGTGCGCAATGCACTGTCTTCAACAAGGTGTTGAAATGGCTGTCTGAAAAGCCTACACCTGCAAGTGAAGCATGTTCAGAGTATACAATGTGACTTGTGACTTGTCCAGTGAAATTATTTCATTCATACCGCCGCTTCATCCCACCTCTCCAATGCCGCATTTCTGCTTGCAAAATCCGGCGGGTTTTGGTAATGTTTTTATATATTGAAAGAATCCGCAGGAGGCACATATGTACAAGGATAAAAAAATCTGGTTCGGAATGTCCGGAGACGAGGAACTCTCCATGGAGCTTAAGATGGCAAACCGTCATGGTATCATCGCAGGCGCGACCGGTACTGGCAAGACCACGACTCTGCGCACAATGGCGGAGAGTTTCAGCGATGCGGGAGTGCCCGTCTTCCTCGCAGATATGAAGGGCGATCTGGCCGGAATGAGCAAACCCGGCACTGCTGAGGGATTCGTCGGCGCCAGGATGCAGGAGTACGGACTTGAGGCAAAAGGCTTCACTCTCCACGGACATCCGGTGACTTTCTGGGATGTGTACGCGGAAAAAGGAATGCCGCTGCGCACGACTATCTCGGAAATGGGGCCGGTGCTCCTCTCCAGAATACTAGCCCTGAATGATACGCAGGAATCTGTTCTGACGGTAGTTTTTAAGATCGCCGATGATAATGGCCTGCTGCTGATAGATACAAAAGATCTGCGTTCGATGCTCCAGTTCGTGGGAGAAAACGCAGCTCAGTTTTCCACCGTATACGGAAACCTGAGCAAGCAGAGCCTGACCACGATCATCCGCGCGGTCATCGCGCTTGAGAGTGCCGGCGGCGAGCAGTTCTTTGCGGAGCCTGCGCTTAAGATCACCGACTGGATCTGCCGTGACGAAGACGGCCGCGGCATGATCAATATCCTTGACTGCCAGAAACTGATAAACAATCCCACCATGTATTCCACCTTCATGCTCTGGATGCTCAGCGAGCTCTATGAGACGCTTCCGGAGGTGGGAGATCTCGACAAGCCGAGGATCGTGTACTTTTTTGATGAGGCCCACCTCCTCTTCAATGATGCGCCAAAGGCCCTGCTCTCCAAAATCGAACAGGTGGTCAAACTCATTCGAAGCAAAGGCGTCGGCATATATTTCATTACACAGAGCCCGAAGGATGTCCCCGACGGAGTCCTCGCGCAGCTTAACAACAAGATCCAGCACGGCCTGCGCGCCTATACCCCTGCGGAGCAGAAAAAGGTCAAGGCAGTAGCGGAGTCCTTCCGCGCAAATCCTGAATTTGACACATATGATACGCTTCTTAACCTCGGTATCGGTGAGGCAATCGTATCCACCCTTGACTCCTCGGGCATCCCGACTATCGCCAGGCGTGGCATTATCCTCCCGCCGCAGTGCAATAACGGCACGATCGACGATTCGGAGAGGGACCGCCTGATCAAAGGCAACGATCTCTACCTGAAGTACAGCGATTACTATGACAGAGATTCGGCGTACGAGTTCCTGGAACGCAAGTTCCAGGCCGACGCGGAGGAGAGGGAACGGCTCGAAAGGGAAGCTGAGGAAGCGAAGCGCGCCGAGGCCGAAGCTAAAGAAGCCGAGAAGCGCGCCGCCGCTGAGGCTAAAGAGGCTGAGAGAAAGGCAGCCGCCGAAGCCCGTGAAGCAGAGAGAAAGGCAGCCGCCGAGGCAAGGGCTGCGGAAAAGCAGGCGGCGGCTGAGGCAAAAGCTGCCGAGAGGCAGGCCGCGGCAGCCAGCAAGACCCGCAACAGGATCGTAAAGAATGTGGCGAGCTCCACAGGCAGCACCATCGGGCGCGAACTGGGCAAATCCGTCGGCAGCAGCATCTTCGGCAGTACCTTCGGCAAGACCCTCGGCGGCAATGTCGGTTCGAGTCTGGGACGCGGCATACTCGGGAGTCTGTTCGGAAAATAAGAAAGCAGCGACTATAGACATCACGTCGCTGCATTTCCGGAAAAAGACTGAAAAGAGATCATTATTCAGTAAAAGTTTTGATAACATTTGTAAAAGATCATCAGCGGTTTCGCAACATTTCTCAAGGGAGAGGCGAAGCCGCTTTTTTACTGAATTATCCGCCGATCCGGTACAAAAACGGATAAAGCCGGAAAAGTCGCAGCCGACGTACTTAATAATCTTAAAAATGCAAATATTATGACAATTTTTTGTTGAAATAGCCTTCACGCTTTGATATAGTTAAAAAAGCTTATTAAACGCAGGAATGTCCGTGCTTTTGGCTATTTTCTCAAACAGCAAAAAAGTTTCGCCGGATAAAAGCCGCCTGTGTACGCTTATTTGGCGGCAAGCAGTAAAAGGAGGAAGACAGATGAAGAGATTCAGTAAGTTTCTCGCGGTTGTGCTGGCTTTGGCCATGACCTTTGGTCTGACCACATCAGCATTTGCCGCGGACCCGATCGAGCTGGAAGATGACGTTCTGGCAAAGCCCAGGACAGAGAATTCCGTCGCTAAGGTCGGTGACGATTATTTTGACACTCTGGCCGAGGCCGTCGAGGCTGCAGCCGAAGGCGATACGGTAGTGATCATCAAGGATATGGATCTTGATGCGTCAGTCGCTGTCGCCAAGAAGCTGACGATAACCACAGATGGACTGGCGGATTATACGATTACAGGCAGCACCTTTACATCCGACTGGCTTCTTAATATCAAGACCCAGTGTACTGTAGGCGGTGCGAGCGAGACTTCAAGGCTAATCATAGACGGTCAGAACCTGAGCCATTCAAAGGGTACCTTTGTGGTACAGAACAAGGCGGCGGCCGGTTCCACCGTCAGATATCTTACGGTTAAGAATACAGTCAATGCCAACGGCTCATACGGCGGCGGCGCTTATTCAAACACTACCGTGACATACGAGCATTGTGAATTTATCAATAACTCCTCCACCAACGCGGACAAAGGCAACGGCGGCGGCTTCTACAGTACTAAAGACGGAGTATTGACATTCACAGATTGCTTATTCGAGGGAAATACTTCCGCAAGGCACGGAGGCGCATTCTATGGAGCTACAAATGCCAAGGCGACTTTCACAAACTGCACTTTCAAAGACAATACCTGTGCGGCATCCAGAATGGGCGGTGCTACTTATGTTAACGGCGGAGAATCCGCTTTCTCATTTGAAAACTGTCAGTTTACAAATAACGTAATAAGCGGCTCTGCGGATACTGCGAACACCCTATACAGTGCCGGTGAAGCGTATCTGACCCTGAAGGACTGCACCTTTACCGATCAGACAAAGGCTGCCGCTATCAAGGGCGCATACACCGACGGCGGCGGCAACTCCTTCCTGAAGGTCCAGATCGATGCTCCCACCCTCAAGGCTGCTTCCGCTCAGGAGACCGGTTCCGCATTCGCATGGACTGACATCTTCAACGGCTTTGACGCCGATAAGATGACCGCTGCGATCACCGCTCCGGCCGAGACCGCCGAGGTCAAGGAACCCGGTACATACACCATCACGGTGACTGCAGGCGATGACTATAAATTCGCCGATGAAGCAGTTACGACCTTTACATTTGAAGTGACCGCGGCTGTAGCTTATGTGGCT
>JAFSTX010000003.1 GCA_017445585.1 Lachnospiraceae bacterium | reverse complement strand
TCAGCGTACCTTTGTTTAACAGGATGTTGCCGCCGCTGCTTGAGATACCGTTGCTGATAGTACCGCCGCTGATGGTATGAGTGCCGTTTCCGAGATAGATCATACCGCCGCTGGTAGAAGTCGTGTTCAGAGGCGGAAGCTCGGTAACCGTACCGCCGGTCATATTAAATGACGTGCCGTCTTCGGCATAAATAAGATTTCCTTTAAGTGTGCTTTGTTTAGTAAAAGTGTCATACGAACCATTGGTGACGTAGCTCTTGATGGTGCCGCTTACCAGATTGAACGTACTGCCTTCGCCGGTCAGATAAACTGCCTGTGAAGTATATGTGCTCGTAGAAGTGGCATTATAGTATGCCTCAAGCGAACCTCCTCCGACACTGTCGATAAGAGTAAAGGTACCTCCGCCCTGAACAGTAATGAAGTTTCTGAAGGCCAGCGATCTGAGTCTGTATCCCGCGAGGTCGAGGGTAATATCCTCATCTCCGAGTACATAGAGGTTGGATCCGCCTGCGGCAGTAGTACCGACAGAAATATTGGCTGTGAGCTTGTAGGTCTTTGTACCAAGGGACTCGCGGGTATTGCTTCCCAGGGCCGTAACCACTTCTGCAAGTGAAGAAAGCTCGATTTCTCCTTCACCCTTAGCCTCAACTACCCCCCCTACTCCGAAAATTGAGACCATGCCGAGAGTCAGAGAGATGGAAAGGAGTACGGAAAGTGATCTTTTGATAATTGCCTTCATAATATCCTCCTATAGCGTTCGATGCAGCGCCTAAAAAAAATCCGGAATAAGGGTGCAAGCCCCTATTCCGGAATCACTGTCTTGCAAACAAATGCATATTCAATTAAAAACCGTTTAATGTAATATGAATCAACTCAGCAAATACATTATTAAGTTACCGATTTTTACTAACTTTGTCAAGTTTTTTTTATTTTGAAAGCGTTTGATGATTTGACCGTTTGTAATGCGCAGCATTCTGTATTGTAATGTTTTACTTTTCTGTATCTGTCCGTATCCAGCAGAGATCCTGTCAACTCTGATCCACAAGCATAAAACGCCTCATTAAAAACACTGATCCGCAGTGCAGAATGTTTTATCCTGTTCCGCAGCATTCTTCCGCTCAAAGATCCCTGCGCCAATTCTCTCGCTATATCGAGATCTTCTTTTTTCAGATACGTCCACCCACTGCCGGGATCATCCTGTCCCACATCAAGGCCCGGCGCGGTATTTATGCTCTTTGCGTAGTAGCGCGGTCCCTTTGTGGTATTCGCTACGCGAAGCCGCCCGCAGCGCAGTCTTGAAAGCTCTTTTTCAAGCTCCTCGCGCTGCGCCGCCAGATATCCTCTTCTGTTCCTGACGTTTCTAATCATCTGCTGAAACATCTCCTTACCATTGAATCCTCTGAGATCGATCTGCTCTTTCGCCATTTTGTTTTCTTTCTGCTCAAATCACTGTTTTTTGGGCTGTTTGAGCAGAAAATAATGCCGCCGCTGCGCTGAATGCCCTTCGTTTTTCTGCTCAAATCACTATTTTTTGGCTGTTTGAGCAGAAAATACTGCCGTCGCCGCGCTGAACGCCCTTCGTTTTTCTGCTCAAATCACTGTTTTTTGGCTGTTTGAGCAGAAAACAAGATAACGCCCTTATAATGGTGTAAATTCAAAAAAATGAGCCAGAGGCTCGGCCTTCAGGTATAATGTCAAACGGCCAAATCCAACATAGTACCGAGGAAGAACATAATGGCTCAACTCAATATTACACAGAATCAGGACGAAATGCTGCTACTTTTATCATACGGCTACTGCTTTTATCATGCGGCTGCTGTTCCGAAGCGTTTAAAACGCTTTTGACGAAATCCCTGACTGAATCAGTTTCTGGTTGCAGCACCCGCCAGCTTGGTGCTGAACCCTATGAACGTACTGAAGAACGCCGGGATCAGCGCAACTAAAGCAGATGTTATGTGGGACATTTTCAACGCAAAAAACCTGCCGGCGGGCGTTTGCAGCCGCGCAGGCAGGTTTTCATGACGGACAAATTGCAAAGTCGATTCTCACAGAGTAATGCCAGTACAAAAACCGCGCCGGGCACAAGCACTCTGTGGCGCAAAGGCACCGCTCAGCCCGTAGTCCTCTGGATGTCGACGACGTGGTCGATCTGGCGGATCTTGCTCATGAGACGGTTGATCTCGTCCACGCCCGAAGTCTCAAAATCGATGATGATCGTGACGACGCCCTGCTTGTTGGTCTGGGTGCGCAGGGCCTGGATGCCCACGTTCTGTTCGGCCATGATGCGCGAGATATCGGCGAGCAGGCCGACGCGGTCATTGGCGTAGATCGAGATCTGCGCGACGTAGGTCTCCTTGTGGTCTTCGGGCACTGCCCACTCGGCCTCGAGCATGCGGGCGCGTTCGATCTCGGGAAGATTGATGATATTCACGCAGTCGGTGCGGTGGATGGATATCCCGCGGCCCCGTGTCACAAAGCCCACGATCTCATCGCCGGGGATCGGGTTGCAGCACTTTGCCATATGGAAGGACATGTCATCGATACCTTCGACGACTATGCCGCCCGAAGCCTTCTGGCTGCCGCCGCGCTGTCTGTTCTCGGCGACAGCGGCCAGCACTGACTCGTCGGTAATGACTTTCTTCTCGGCCCGGGTCTTTTCATCGATGAGCTTGTTGATGATCTGGCCTTCCTTAAGACCGCCGTGGCCGACCGCGGCTACGACGGAATCCCAGTCCTGGAAGCCGTATTTGCGCAGGATCTTCCCGACAAGCTCCGGTTTTGTCAGCTCGGAATAATCAACTCCCTTTGAATGGCAATAGTTTTCCATGGCTTCCTTGCCGCGGATGATATTGTCTTCTTTGTTCTGGGAGCGGAACCACTGGTTGATCTTGTTCCTCGCCTGGGTGCTCTTTGCAAGGCCCAGCCAGTCGCGGCTCGGGCCGCGTGAATTCTGCGAGGTTATGATCTCGATACGGTCGCCGTTTTTCAGCTCGTAATCTATGGTGACGAGCTTGTCGTTTACGCGGGCGCCTACCATGCGGTTGCCCACCGCGCTGTGGATCATGTACGCGAAATCCACCGGCGTCGAGCCCTTGGGCAGGACCTTTATATCGCCGCCCGGGGTAAAGCAGTATACGTTGTCGGAGAAAAGATCCAGATCCGTCTTGATCGAGCTGAGGAACTCACCGTCGTCCGACATATCCTTCTGCCACTCCAGGATCTGGCGCAGCCAGCTCAGCTTTTCCTCGTCGGAGCTGATGCCGGCGGTGCCGCCCTCTTTGTATTTCCAGTGTGCGGCGATACCGTACTCGGCGATACGGTGCATCTCGGCAGTACGGATCTGTATCTCAAAAGGAGTGCCGTCCTTGCCTATCAGCGTGGTATGCAGCGACTGATAGTGGTTGAGCTTGGGCATGGCGATGTAATCCTTGAAGCGCCCGGGGATGGGCGTATAAAGCTCGTGGATCACGCCGAGCGCGGCATAGCAGTCCTGGACTGTATCGACAATGATGCGCACGGCAAAGAGATCGTATATCTCGTCGATGCTCTTGTGCTGGGTGAGCATTTTTTTATAGATGGAAAAATAGTGCTTGACGCGTCCGTAGACCTCGGCCTTGATCCCGGCGCGCTCGATATGGCCGCGGACCTCGTCCACGATCCCGGCGATATATTCCTCGCGGGCAGTCTTCTTCTGGTCGATCTCGGAAATAATGCGCTCGTACTCCTCGGGCTCGAGGTACTGGAGAGACAGATTGTCCAGCTCCACCTTGAGCTTGCTGATGCCGAGGCGCGAGGCCAGCGGCGAGTATATATCCAGCGTTTCCTGAGCCTTTTCCTTTTGCTTTTCAGGGCTCATGAACTGGAGAGTGCGCATGTTGTGGGTACGGTCGGCGAGCTTGATCAGTATGACGCGGATGTCCTGAGACATGGCGAGGAACATTTTGCGCAGGTTCTCGGCCTGCATCTCCTCTTTGCCGCCCTCCCAGCTGATCCGGGTCAGCTTCGTGACGCCGTCCACGAGATTCGCGACGCCCTCTCCGAAGCGGTCCTTTACGTCATCCAGCGTCATATCGGTGTCTTCCACCACATCATGAAGCAGAGCCGCTATGATCGACTCCTTGTCCATCTCAAGCTCGGCCAGTATGATCGCCACGCTGACCGGATGGATGATATATGGCGCTCCGGACTTTCTGCGCTGATCCCTGTGAGCCTGCTTCGCCACCTCGTAGGCGTCGCGGATCTGGCTCACGTCGTCGTTCGGACGGTAGGAGCGGTACTCTCCGATGAGCTTTTCTATAAGCTCGTCGGGATCCTGCTCCTGATAGTCGGGCCTTGCGCGCATGTTGCAGTCAGAGACCTTTTCCTGTTGTTCCGCCAGATATTCTGTCATATCGTCAAACCTGCGGGCAGCCTTCTTTATATGTAACCTGCCCCGCTGTTAATTACCTTTCCCGAATCTGCCCTTCCGGTCTCTCTACCGGATCAGCTTTCTGCTCATCATCAGAAAATCGTTGGGCAGAGCCTTGCGCACCATCAGCGAATCCAGGATGTCCATATCCCCGAATTCACCGTTTTTGTATATCACTACACGGCTGCGTTTTCCGTCGCGGATGAGCGCCTCCGCGCGGGAACCCATGACAGAGGCATATACGCGATCCATACAGGTCGGCGAACCGCCGCGCTGGATATGGCCGAGGATAATGGCCTTTGTATCGATTCCGGTCTTTTCCTTCAGACGTCCTGCAAGTCCGCTGGCGTCGCCCACTCCCTCCGCGCTGACTATCATGTATATATTCTTGCCCTTGGCGCGCGTGGCAAGCATGCGCTCGGCGATGGCGTCCTCATTGCCGTCGTAGAGCTCGGGGAGAAGCATCTCCTCGACGCCGTTGCCTATGCCGCAGTAGAGCGCTATATAACCGGCGCTGCGTCCCATGACCTCGATGACACAGGCGCGCTCGTGTGAGGCAGATGTATCGCGGACCTTGTCTATGGCCTCCATGGCGGTATTGATAGCGGTATCGAAACCGATCGTATAGTCCGTGCAGCCCAGATCATTGTCGATCGTGGCAGGCACGCCCATCACGTTGATCCCGCGCTGCGCCAACTCAGCCGCGCCGCGGAAGGATCCGTCGCCGCCTATCACCACCAGCGCCTCGATGCCGTGCTTTCTGAGAATATCCGCAGCCTGATCCTGGACCTCGCTCTTGAGGAATTCAAGGCAGCGGGCCGTTTTGAGCATCGTGCCGCCCGTAGTCAGGATATTCGCTACGCTGAGCGAATCCAGATCGATTATATCTTCGTCAAGTATGCCCTGATAGCCGTGGCGGATGCCCTTTACCTGCATTCCGTCCACCACCGCACACCTTACCACCGCTCTGAGCGCTGCGTTCATGCCCGGCGCGTCGCCGCCGCTTGTAAGTACACCGATTGTCATTTTGTCACCTTTTCCTGTTTCTGCCGGTCTGTATGCCGCCTGAGACGTCTCCTGCGGCACAAAGCACATAACTGTGTTATTTTACCGCATTTTCCACACTTCTTCAAGATTTTTGCGCGTCAGACGGACGTTATCCTCGCCGAACGTCGCTTCAAAACGGTACAGATCATCGTCAGTATAGAGCTCGTTCACCTTTGCCGGAGCTACGCGCTTTGTCTTTTCGTCCTCGATCCAGGCCGTGACACCGCGCCCGGCCGCAAGCTGCAGAAGCTTTCCGGAAAAGCGCTCAAAGACCTCTCCGCTCGGGAATTTGACCCAGAGCTCCTGAGGCCATTCGTCTATATCCATGGCCCGCTCCATCACGAGCTTGCCTACGGGATCGTCGCCGATCGACACCCGGCCGCGCATAAAGATACGGCGGTCAGGCACGAGCATCGCGCTCATGCGCTCGTAATCTCTGGGGAAGACCAGCACTTCTATGCTGCCCGTCAGATCCTCGACGGTGAGAAAAGCCATCAGCTGTCCGTTTTTTGTGATCTTCCTGGTAAGGCCCGTGATGATTCCTCCCATCGTCACGATCTGTCCGTCCATGACCTCGGCATTGCCGCTTTCCTCATCCACCACGAAGCCCGAGGCCTTGGCGGTCGCATAACGCTCCCACAGGTCAGAGACATCCTGCATCGGGTGACCGGTGATATATACACCCAGCGTTTCTTTTTCCTTCTGCAGGAGCTCGCGGCGGTCGTATTCGGGGACGTCGGGCATCGTGATCTCCACTCTCGCCCTCTCCTCGTCGCCCATCAGATCAAACAGAGAGACCTGGCCGGCGATGTCCTCCCTTGCTGTGCGCGCCTTCGCATCCATCAGGTCACCGTATACATACATCTTCTGTTTACGGTTGCCGGGGAGCGAATCCAGCGCGCCTGAGAGGATGAAATTCTCCATGGTTCGTTTGTTTATCTCTTTGCTCGAAAGCCGATCGATCAGGTCCTTGAGCGAAGTGAACGGGCCGTGCGCCTCTCGCTCCGCCGTGATGATCTCGACCACTGCGCGGCCGAGGCCCTTGATCGAGGCCAGTCCGTAGCGGATGCGTCCGTCGTCCACTGAGAAAGTCCACTGACCGCGGTTTATATCGGGCGGCAGGATCTCAATGCCCATCGAACGGCAGGTCTGGATGTAGTCTGCGACTTTGTCGCCCTTGTCGATGACGGAGGTAAGGAGCGCCGCCATGAACTCCACCGGATAATAGCACTTGAGGTACGCGGTCTGATACGAGACGACTCCGTATACGGCCGCGTGAGATTTATTAAAAGCGTAGCTCGCAAAATCTGTCATTTCGTCAAAGATGGTATTTGCGATCTCTTCCGGGATCCCGCGCGCGATGCAGCCCGGCACTCCCTCTTCGGGGTTGCCGTAGACGAAATTCGCCCTCTCCTTCTGCATAACGGACTCTTTCTTTTTACTCATGGCACGGCGCACCAGGTCGGCGCGGCCGAGCGTATATCCGCCCAGATCCTGCACGATCTGCATGACCTGCTCCTGGTACACTATGCAGCCGTAGGTGCTCCGGAGTATGGGCTCCAGCTCGGGAGTGAGATATCTGATCGCGGCAGGGTTGTTTTTGCCTCTGATATACTGCGGGATGAAATCCATCGGCCCGGGGCGGTAGAGCGCGATACCGGCGATGAGATCCTCGAGATTGCGGGGGCGCAGTTCCTTCATAAAACTCTTCATACCGCCGCTCTCGAGCTGGAACACGCCGTCGTTCTTGCCGGTACAGAGCATGTCAAAGACCTTGGGGTCGGCCATATTTATCCGGCTCACGTCCAGACGCACGCCGCGCTGGGCTAGGAGTTTTTCCGTATCCTGGATGACAGTCAGCGTCCTGAGGCCGAGGAAGTCCATCTTTAAAAGACCCAGCTCCTCGATCTCGGTCATGGTGAACTGTGTGGTGAGCATACCTTCCTGTGAGCGCGAGAGCGGCACGTACTCCATGACCGGCAGGCGGCTGATAACGACGCCGGCCGCGTGGGTAGAGGTGTGCTTGGGGAGGCCTTCGAGGCGGAGCGACATGTCGATCAGCTTATGTACGCGCTCGTCGGATTCGTAAGCGGTCTTGAGCTCGCGGCTGACAGTGAGGGCTTTGCTGATGGTGATGCCCAGATCCTTGGGGATCATCTTTGCCACCTGGTCGCATAGGGCGTAGGGCAGATCCATGACGCGGCCGACGTCGCGCACGACCGCGCGCGCCGCCATGGTGCCGAAGGTGACGATCTGAACGACGTGGTCGTCGCCGTATTTTTTTGTAACGTAATCGATGACCTCGCCGCGGCGCTCGAAGCAGAAGTCCACGTCGATATCCGGCATGCTGACGCGCTCGGGGTTAAGAAAGCGCTCAAAGATCAGCTGGTATTTCATCGGATCAAGTTCGGTGATGGAGAGCGTGTATGAGACCACGCTGCCGGCCGCCGAGCCTCGCCCGGGGCCTACGGCGATGCCGTGGCTTTTTGCAAAATGTATGAAATCCCAGACGATAAGGAAATAGTCGACATAGCCCATCTTCTGTATGACAGAGAGCTCATAGTCCAGCTGGCGGCGCGCGGTGCCGTCGTCGTCCGGATAGCGCTCCGCAAGGCCGTCGGAGCAGAGCTTGTTCAGGTAGGTCCATGAGTCGTACCCCTCCGGCACGTCGAATCTCGGCAGCTTCGTCACTCCGAATTCGATCTCGACGTTGCAGCGTTCGGCGATCCTCGCGGTATTGTCCAGGGCCTCGGGAGCGTAGGGAAAGAGCGCCCTCATCTCCTCTTCTGATTTGACGAAATACTGACCGCCCGTATAGCGCATGCGGTCGGGATCCGAGAGCTTTTTGCCGGTCTGCAGGCAGAGCAGGATGTCATGAGGCTCGACGTCGTCGGCATTCACGTAGTGGATATCGTTCGTGGCGACCATGGGAATGCCGAGCTCGCGCGAGAGCCGCACGATGCTTTCATTTACCATCGTCTGCTCGGCAAGTCCGTGATCCTGAAGCTCAAGGAAGAAATTATCATGCCCGAAGATGTCCTCGTAGCGCAGCGCAGCCGCGCGCGCCTCATCGTACATGCCGCGGCGAAGGTTCCTTGCAACCTCGCCGGCCAGGCACGCGCTCAGCGCGATGACGCCGGTGTGGTACTGCCTCAGCACTTCCAGATCCACACGCGGCTTATAGTAGTATCCGTCGATAAAGCCCATGGAGACGATCTTTGACAGGTTGCTGTAGCCCTCGTTCGTCTCAGCAAGGAGTACGAGATGGTAGTATTTGTCTGCGCTGCCGCCGGCTTCCTTTGTGAGGCGCGAGCCGGGCGCGACGTAGACCTCGCAGCCGATGATGGGCTTTATGCCCTGTTTCTTTGCCTCTTTATAGAACTCGATGACGCCGTACATGACTCCGTGGTCGGTAATGGCCAGAGAGTCCATGCCAAGTTCCTTCACCCGGCCAATGAGCTCGGGAATCTTAGATGCGCCGTCGAGCAGGCTGTATTTCGTATGAACATGAAGATGTGTAAATGCCATGTTTTTTTCCTGTCTTTTGTTCCCGGGGGCTGTTTTACGATTCAGATGATCTGAGTGCTGCGGCCGTGCTTACGATCCGGGTTTCCCCGCTGCCCGTGGCCGCCTATGGCAATACGACCAGATATCTTTTATGGATTATATTATGAGCCGTTCAGCCGAGTCAATATATTATTCTAAATACCCGCAATAACAATGCAGTTGAACAACAATGCGCAAAAACGAGCTGTGCAGCGCACCGCCATCCCCCGGATACAGTCAGGCCTTCGTCAGGATAACCGCAAGGGCAATACAAATCGCGAGCACTACTGCTGCTGCGATCATCACAAGCGGGCTGATGCGGTCCGAGGATCGGCTGCCTGCCCCCGAAGAGGCAGGACGGGCATCATCCTGCCCGGAGCTCAGGGATCTGCCCGCAGGTACGAGTCCTGTCCTGCGCAGCGTGATCACCACGGGTTTATATATGAGCAGGGTCAGCGCCGCGTTGATGCCGCCCTTTATCAGATTAAACGGCAGGAAAACAGTAGGCAGCATGGCAGCTACCGTCTCCCTGGGCATGCCGGTATATACAGGCGTCAGGAAATAATTCCAGAGCAGCATCATGACAGTCAGGCAGACCACGCCGCACACCAGGCCGGCGACCGCACCGGGAAGCGTGCGTTTTCTCCTGTAGACGAGTGACGCCACGACGGCAAAGCTGCACGATGCCAGAAAATTCATGACAGCTCCGATCCATCCGGTGGTCCCCACGGTGAAAGCCTCGATCACGCACACCACCAGCGCCGTAACAAGAGCCTCCAGCGGCCCGAACAGGAAACCCGTGACCGCTATGATCACATCTTTGGGGTCATACTTCAGATAATCCACGAGCATCGGGATCTTTATCAGAATCATGACAATGTACGCCAGCGCAGCCATCATCGCTACGATCACCAGTTTTTTCGTCTTTGAGCTTTCCATACAAACCTCCTCTCCAATGAAAAAGCCCGAAGAAAACTTCGGGCTTAACGACGGAAAATGTTTTATCGGCAAAAGCATCTTCTCTCATCCAGACTATACTGTCGGTACCGGAGTTGCACCGGTTCGGCCGCCGAAGCGGTTCGCGGACTTTCACCGCCGGTGGGGAATCACACCCCGCCCTGAAGAATACCCGTAGATTGTATCTCGCTTCCGTCTGAAAGTCAACTGCAACTCAGCTCATAAGAGCGATTACGGCACTCTCGGGTACGGAGCCTGTGCCGCCGTAGACCAGGAGCTTGTCAGGACCGACCGTATCAAAAAATCCCTCTGCTGCAGGGTTGCTGCCTTTCTGGAGCAGTACCAGAGGAGCACCCAGCGAGAATGCAAGAGGGCCGCCGGTGAGTCCGTCGGGATAGTTCGTTCCGGTAGCCACGGTGATACTTTCGGGGTTATTGAAGAACTCCTTCGCGATATTCACCGAGGTCTCATATCTGCTCTTGCCGCCGATACGGGATACTGTACCGCACACGCTCCCAAGCTCGCTGACGATCTCCTCGGGGACGGCACTTGTGCCGCCCAGGACATAAACTCTGCTGAAAAAATTAGCATTAAGGAACGACCTCTGCTCTTCAGTCAGTTTCTTGGTGGTCTTATTCACAAGCAGAATGGGTTTGCCGAGAGCCGAAGCAGAAAGCGCATCAGCGTAATTCTGTGCATCAGCGACCAGCAGGACTCCGTCTCCGCCGCTGATCACACCTGCCTCTTTCAGGATAGCCAGATTAGTTATATAGCGGTCAGATCCCTTGAGCCTTCTGACATCATATCCATTGAGCGAATCCTCTACGCTGGCGGGAACAGCGCTGTTGCCGCCAAGCACATATACTCTGCCGCCGTCGGCAAGGTTAGCCTTCACATAGCTGACCGTATCGGCCAGTCCGGAGCCATCGCTTCCCACCATAAGGATAGGCGCCGTCTTCATGGCTGCAAGATATGAGCCCGCCAGAGCATCAGGGAAGTTCGTGCCGCATGCAATGATAATGGTATCAAACTTCGCAAGGCCGTATGCCGTCTTCAGCTTATCGGCAGTAGTGCGCGCGGTTGCGTATCTGTCTCTGCCGGACGAGCGGACGATATCCTTCGTTCCGAAGACGTTCTCTACGCGCTCCTCCACGGAAAGATCGCCTTCTATGGCATCAAGATCCAGAATGAGAACATAGCCTCCTGTACAATTAATCCTTATCTGGTTTTCAGAAGCCTTATAGCCGCCAAAAATAAAGAAGCCCTCGCTCGTTCTGAACCTGGCATTGACGGATGTTCCTTCATCCCACGAAGCTGCACTCTGAGACAGAACTTCCGCCTTTACAGAGGTTCCGTCCTCGAACGTGAGAACGACATCGTTGCCGCCCATGACAGGATCAAAGGCAGTACCGAGCGCGATCCTCGGAACCCTGATCCCGGTAATATTCTTTGCGGGGGTCATGGTTATGGCATCCTCAGCCACGGCATTCATTCCCTGATATGTGAAGGTCACATTTCCGTTCTCATTATTTATCAAGACGCTGACTCTTTCGCCGTCCAGATCGTAATAGTAGCTATCAACATTATTATTATTCAGTTCGGCAGTCTTATAAGTGCCGTCCTTGTAATTGATCCTGAGCACGGTTCCCGTCAGATCGGGGAGGAAGTTTCCGGAGAAAGTCGTCTTTGCGGGGAGCTTTACAACCTCTATTGATTCGGCGGGATTCTCCAGGATTTCTACCTCGAAATCCGCAGAGGCACTCAGATATTCGAGCGTCACTTTAAGCTTGCCGACTGCGGGATTAATTCCGTTGTGAGTTTCGGTAAATCCATATCCGTCGAACCTCTCATCGTAAGGTTTCCTGTTCTCTTCATCAAACGAGAACTGCTTCGTGGTGCCGTCCTTGTATACAGCGGTAAAGACGGCGCCGGCAAAAATATCTTCAGGCTCAAAATAAACATCGGACCCGCTGAACTCAAAGCCCTCTCCGCCATAGACATACTGAAGCTTGTCGGGAAGCTTGTCAAGCCTGATGCTTGCCACGGGAGAGTCCACGATTGTCACCGGGACCTTTACTGCCTGACCCATATATGTTACTTCAAAGCTGTTGTCCTTGCCTTTCGCCCAGTGATTATCGTACTGGTTGTCCTGACTCTGAAGGAAATAACCGTTCACGACATCCTTTGAAGTTATCTCACCTGTCGTGCCGTCTTTGTAGATGATCCTGAAGACGGTATCTTCAAAGATCCTGTTATATAAATAGAAGTAATACTGTTCCTCGATGTCGTCATGCCAGTATGACGACGTGTATCCGCCGTTGTTCTCAATCAGTACCTGATCGCTGGCCTTTGCAATCTCCAGACCCGCGACGGGATTTGCGACCAGATTGACCTTCAGTCTGGTCGAATGGCCGCTGTAATAGATATCAATGTAGTTATCCTCATCGGGCTTCCAGGGATTCGTGTACTGATCACTCGAATACAGCACTTCCTGCCCGTCGACCTTATCGCCGGCCTTGGCTTCGACGCTGTGGCCGTCGGAATAATTGATCCTGATCACGGCAGTATTCAAAGCAAAATCCTCAAGATAGTAAAAGTATTCTTCTTCCTTCTGCACACCACCTTCCTCGTAATAGCGTGTCGCCCAATATCCGCCGTCAAATTCCTCGATATATGTAAAGTCGGAACTCTTTGCGATCTCGATGTCAGTCACTGTCAACTCTTCGTCTGCCGATGCAACGGTGACCAGACCGAGCACCATCGCCATTGCCAGCAGAACTGCCAATAACTTCTTTGCCATTCTTCTCTTATCCTCCTATGGAAAATATGAAAACTATTATTATTATACTCTCAATCCGTTCTTTTTCAAGGCACTGCAATGCCGCCTTCCTGCAGCCTGACGATCCGCACCGTACGCGCAGCTCCACGTTTTTTTTCGATTCTTAAACCTATTCTTAATAATCTTTATTGACTAAAAAGTTGCGTTTCTTTATGATATTCTAAGTATGTTTTTCAAAGGAGGGGATATGTTAAGGCACGGATTTGACAATGATAAATACCTGGAACTTCAGTCCAGAGAGATCAAAAACCGTATAGACCATTTCGGCGGCAAGCTGTATCTGGAGTTCGGCGGCAAGCTTTTCGACGATTACCACGCATCGCGCGTACTTCCCGGCTTCCAGCCCGACAGTAAGATCCGCATGCTCAAGCAGCTCAACGATCAGGCCGAGATAGTCATAGTCATCAACGCCTCCGATATCGAGAAGAACAAAGTGCGCGGAGATCTGGGCATCACCTACGATCTCGATGTGCTGCGTCTAATCGACGCCTTCCGCGGATACGGTTTCCTCGTGGGCAGCGTGGTGCTCACCAGATTCCAGGACCAGCCGGCTGCCTTAGCTTTTGAAAAACGCCTCGAAACCCTCGGCATCAGAGTCTTCCGTCATTATCCCATCCCCGGATATCCTTCGGATCTGTCCACTATCGTCAGCGATGAGGGTTTTGGCAAAAACGACTACATCGAGACTTCAAGACCTCTCGTGGTCATCACCGCACCCGGTCCCGGCAGCGGCAAGATGGCTACCTGCCTCTCTCAGCTCTATCACGAGAACAAGCGCGGCGTCAAGGCCGGCTACGCCAAATTCGAGACCTTCCCGATCTGGAACCTGCCTCTCAAACATCCCGTGAACATCGCCTACGAGGCCGCTACGGCGGACCTTGACGACGTTAATATGATCGACCCGTTCCATCTGGACGCCTACGGAGTGACCACCGTCAATTACAACCGCGACGTGGAGATCTTCCCCGTGCTTCAGGCCATGTTCGAATCGATCTACGGCAGCTCGCCCTACAAATCCCCCACCGACATGGGCGTGAATATGGCCGGCAAATGCATCATCGACGACGAGGCTGTAAAGGCGGCCGCCCGCGAGGAGATCATCCGCCGCTATTATGACGCAATGTGTGAGGAACGCAAGGGACTGGGCAGCCCTCAGGCCACCGAAAAGATCAAGCTTCTGATGCGTCAGGCAGGCATCACGGTCGAGTACCGTCCTGTCATTGCCGCGGCTCTGGCAAAGGAGGAGGCGACCCACGCTCCCGCAATGGCGATAGAACTGGGCAGCGGCGAGATAGTTACCGGTAAGACTTCTCCGCTGCTCGGCGCGGCATCAGCCATGCTGCTTAACGCCCTGAAGGTCCTCGGCGGGATCCCGGACGACAAGCTCCTGATGTCACCCGAGGTCATCGAGCCCATCATGGACCTCAAAGTCAATCACCTCGGCAATCACAATCCGCGCATGCACACCGACGAGGCGCTCATCGCCCTCTCCATCTGCGCCGTCACGGATCCAGTGGCCGAGATCGCGATGCAGCAGCTCGAAAGGCTCAGGGACTGCGAGGCCCACTCCACGGTCATGCTCTCACAGGTGGACATCAATACCTTCCGCAAGCTGGGCATCCATCTGACCTGTGAGCCCAAGCATCAGACCAAGAAGCTTTTCCACAGATAATAACCGATCACATAAAAAAGACAGGCTCCCGGATGCGGTCTATCCGCTGCAAAGGTGCCTGTCCTTTTTTGTATCGTCCTCAGCCGCTCAGTTCGTCCGCGATACGCTTTATACGTTCAAAACGGTGATATATGCCTGATTTTCCCAGCGGCGGATCGAGCATGGCGCCGATCTCAGCAATCGGCAAATCCGGATTGGCGATCCGCAGCTCTGCGACGGCCTTAAGCTCCGAGGGGAGCTGCGCATAGCGGCGTTTACTTTTTATCAGCTCGATCTGTCGCACCGGTGCGAGACCGGCCGATACTGTCTTGTTCAGATTCGCGGTCTCGCAGTTCACTTTACGGTTGACCCTGCCGCTGATATCACGCAGCACGCGGACGTTCTCCAGCTCGAGCATGGCCTTCGTAGCTCCGAGGAGTCCGAGCATATCCGCAATGCTGTCGCCATCCTTAAGATAGACGACGTATTTGCCCTTACGCGATGAGATGCGCCCCTCTATGTCAAAGGACTTCATCACGTCACGCACAGTCTCCGCCAGTGTCAGTTCATCCAGAGTCAGGTCGAGATGGTAGGATTTGCGCGGGTCGCTGACAGAGCCGCAGCAAAGGAAAGCGCCCCGCAGCCAGGCTTTCTGCCCGGCGGGAGTCTGCGGCAGAGCGCCGATGACGCCGCTCTCCACATAATCACCATCATGCATGCGGCGGGCTTTTTCTTCGAGTTCGTTTTTTACTTCTATTGAAAAAGACATATCTATCTGTCAAATTCTCCAAGTGTACGGACTTCCATCTCCAGACGGACTCCGGAATCTTCGTAGACCCGGTCCTGCACGATGCGGCACAGCTCCATGATGTCGGAAGCCGTGGCACCGCCGCGGTTGATCACGAAACCGGCGTGCTTCCCGGAGACCTGTGCACCGCCCACGGCAAAACCCTTCAGGCCTGCCTGCTCAATGAGCGCTCCGGCAAAGTACCCCTCCGGACGTTTGAACGTGCTGCCCGCGCTCGGGTACTCCAGCGGCTGCTTCTCACGCCGCGCGGTGAGAAGTTCGTTCATTCGAAGCTCGATCTCACGCGAATTGCCATGTGACAGATCGAGAGAGGCAGAGAGTACGATCAGGTCCTCATCCATCACCCTGCTCCCGCGGTAACGGAAGTTCATCTCCCCGCAGGAAAGCGTACGCACGAAGCCTTCGCGGTCCAGGACGCGGACGCTCCTGACCACGCCTTTCATCTCCCCGCCGTAGGCACCTGCATTCATCGCTATGGCGCCGCCGAGGCTCCCCGGTATGCCGCAGGCGAATTCCAGTCCGGTAAAGGACGCTCGTCTGGCCGCGGCACTGACCGCCACGAGCCCAGCTCCCGCCTCGGCCTCTATGCCGTCTTTATTTATGATGATACGCGAGAAAAGATCGCCGATACAGATAACGACTCCGGAGTATCCCTCGTCGCTGACCAGGAGATTCGAACCGCGGCCAATGACAGCATAAGGCTCGTCCTCCATGCGGCAGAGCCGCACCAGCGCCTCGACTTCCGCCTCGCACGACGGCATGGCAAAGACCCTCGCCGGCCCGCCCACTCTGAAGGTGGTGTGTTCCGACATGGGCTCATTCGTTCTGATATCCGCGCCCGGCGCGGCTTTTTTTAATTCTTCCGCTGTAAGCATATCTGCTGAGTCCCGAGGGCTGCCGCTCCTCAGATCTTCTCCTGGTTCCTGATCAGATTGGCCTGGACACGGCGGTAGAGCTCGTCCACGGCATTATATCCGAGTGAGCGCTGCCTGTAGTTGACCGCTACGGCCTCCACTATCACCGCGAGGTTGCGGCCGGGGCGCAGAGGCAGTGAATACTTCGTGACCTTATTGCCCAGATAGTCGATATACTCGTCGCCGTTACCCAGGCGGTCGTATTCCCTTTCCTTGTTCCAGTCCTCCACGTGGATGACGAAATCGATCTGCTGCTCGTTCTTCACGCACTCCAGACCAAAGAGCGACTTCACGTCGATGACGCCGACGCCGCGCAGCTCGATGAAATCCTTTGTGATCTCCGGAGCGCTGCCGATCAGGGTCTCATCATCGTATTTACGGATCTCGACCGCATCGTCGGCCACGAGACGGTGACCGCGCTTGATCAGCTCGAGGGCAGCTTCGCTCTTGCCGATGCCGCTCTCGCCGGTGATCAGCACGCCCTCGCCGAAGACGTCGATCAGCACGCCGTGGATCGTGATGCTCGGAGCCATGCGCTTTTTCAGATAGTGGATGATCTTCTCCGACATCTCGCTGGTGCTCTCGTCGGTCGTGTAGATGTTCACACCGTGCTTCTGTGCCAGATACAGCGTATATTCATCGGGCTGGTGGCTGCGGCAGTAGATGAGGCAAGGGATTCCCCTTGCAAAGAGCGTCTCTATTTTAGCGTGCGCCTCGTCAGTCCCGAGAGACTCCAAATAAGCGCACTCGACGTTGCCGATGATCTGCACGCGGCGGCTGTTGAAATAGTTATAGAAGCCGGCCAGCTGCAGCGCCGGACGGTTGATATCGCTGTCCTTTATCTCGATGTCGGCATTCACGTCCGGAGTCAGGTCCTTCAGTTTCATCTCGCCGGCGATCTGTTCTACCGTGATCCTCTCGTCCATGTCAGTCTCCTTACATGTTTTTCCGTTTAATTATATGGGCAAACGGTTTTTTATTCAAGATTCCATGTCACCTTTAATCTTATATATGTTATTTTTGTCAAGTCAGCAAGACAATTCTGCATTATTTCAAGATAATAAACAGTTTTTCTCCGAAAGCACGTTTATGCTGCCGTCGACAATCCTGTATCCACATCGGCTTAGAGTAAAATTTATGTAGGCAAAAATGAAGAAAGAGGCTGTCGCCTCTTTCCCATCATACAGAAAAACCTTATTATTAATTCACCACAAAATAAAGATAAGGAGCTGTATGATGGAAATAATGATAACCGAGAAAACGATTACTTTCAAGGAGTTAGAGAAAAAAATATATAAAGAAATATGTGACGCCGGCTGCCAGGCTTTGGCAGCATTCCTGGAGGAGTATGATAAAGAGCTCAGAGACAAACGGGATAAAACAGT
>JAFSTX010000028.1 GCA_017445585.1 Lachnospiraceae bacterium | reverse complement strand
CTCCTATAAAAAGTCAAACAGTTTTCAAGCTGTTCGCTATATTTTTGTTTCGCGTATCATGAGCCCTGGTTTGAATTCCTCACCGCTCATCAACATCGCGAATACTACTCTTGCTACTTTTCTGGACAGAGCTATGATTGCTCTTCCCGATCCTTTGTTTTCCTTCTTTTGACGATAGTCCTTTATTAAATACCAGTCCGTAGTTACTTTCGTTAATCGGATCATTCCCAATGCAACCTGAACAAATGCTGTCCGTAGTTCCTGCGGCCCATGCTTTGTGATCCTTCCAAGATGAACTGCTTCATTCGAATTATGAACACCTGGTACGACCCCGATGTATGCCGCAAATCTCTTGAAGTCTCCGTCAAATCTATCTATATCTGACGTATAAGCTGCTATGGTCGCCGCGTTGATAGTTCCAATGCCCGGTATGGTCTTTAGCAATTCAACCTGCCTGTTCTCTTTGACCATCTCCTCGATCTGCTTCTCCACCTTCTTGATTTGTGACTCCAAATCGTCTAAAATATTCAGTGTCACTTCCAGTGACGAGGCAGTGTATGCTGAGTATTCGTGATCCGCGAGATCGTTCATCAGCTCCTGCCTCTTTTTTCTGCTCTGGAACTGAGCTGCTTTTGTCTCAATTCCATATCCGAGCATCATGCCATGGATCTGATTCTTGATCTTTACGGTACTTTGTACAAGAATGCTTCTTGTCTTCAGCATACGACGGAGCTCTTCGCTGGTCTGATCACACAAATGGGCTTCCGGCAGCATGTCTTTCATCAGGTAATACGCCAATGTCGCTGCATCATTCGCATCCGTCTTTTTAGTACTCAAAGTGATCACTTTAAATCTGTTCGTGTTGACCACCTTTACTATGAAGCCCTCCGCTTCCATCCGGTTCTTGAAAAAACGGGCATTTCCTGTTGTTTCTACCGCCAACTCGATGGAGTATCCGTTTTCTTCCTGAGCATGCATTTCTTTTAAGAACTCCTCATATCCATCTAATGATGTCACATACATGCTTTCCAGAAGAATTTCTCCATCTTCATTTACTGCGCAGACTGTGAATTGTGTCTTGTGAAGATCTACTCCTACGCAAAGTCTGCCTTGTTCTGTCTTGCTCATGTTCCTTCTCCCTTCGTGTTTTCAGCAAGACAGCTTCTTTTGGGTGATGCTTCCAATCTCCTATTCGATCTAACTTTGCGTTGATCACTGCATGATTCGATGCCAACTCTTCATTCTCCTTTTCGATCTCGAAGACCAGCAAAAATGCCGAATTAGTATCTACTCTGCCTTGCCAATGTACTTATAGTGTACATCAGCAACGTGAGCTATCACATCACCTACTGTTTACCTTTTTATCATGCCTCCTTTGCTGAAAACATCTGCCACTGCACCCGTCAGCACGCATATCTTTTTGTACTTTTCCATCAACTTCCCGTATTTTATGACATTTGCGGGGTCGGGTTCGTTAATCACCTCATCGGTATGAACCCTGTCAAGAGCATCAAAACTCTCCCACTCACCGGTGCCTACGGCTGCAAGCGCGGCGGCGCCCAGAGAGGCCGCATCCTGAGCTACGGCAGTCTTAACTGTCTTCACACCGAAGACCTCGGCATATATCTGCCGCCACACGCTGCTCTTTGCACCTCCTCCGACAAGGAGCAGTCTGTCGCCAAGCTTTGTACTTTTTTCGAGAAAACTATATGCGAATCTCAGATGCATCGCGATGCCTTCATATACAGCTCTGACCACATCGTTTTCATCCTGTCTCATGTCCATATTCACAAAAGCGCCTCTTACATCGGGCGAAGGATCAAACGATGAACCTCCGGCGAGATTCGGGACGAACATCAGACCACGGCTGCCAACGGCCGATCGTGTGACCATCTCCGACAGTCTGTCATATGCATCATCTCCGCCTCCGTCGGCAAACAGCCTGCTGCGCGCCCATTCGAGAGCAGCTCCCGAAGCAAATATACCGACGCTGGGAATATACTGTCCGGGAACGACATGGGCAAACGAATAGATCCTGGATTCGAAATCAAGCGACGGAGTGTCAGAAGAAACAGTGATCCAGGCGGATGTTCCGAGTGAGGCATAACCGTCGCCGTTTTTTTTACAGTTCGCGCCGAGGCTCATGCATGCATTGTCCACACCGCCCGCCGCGACCGGTATCCCCTCGCTGATTCCCATAGCCGAAGCGGCTGATCTGCTCAGTGCGCCGATAACACGACAGGACTCAAACACATCAGGCAGCTTATCACGATCGATCCCGGCGGCATCGATATAGTCCGAACTGTACGAACCATCCGCAAGTATGTAGACTCCGCTGCCGGACGCATACGACCTGTCGGTCGCGGCAGTACCGGTAAGCAGATAGTTGACATAATCCTTCGATCCGAGGATTTTCCATGTGTCCTCATAGACCTTCGGCAGATGGTCCTTCAGCCACATTATCTTGAAGACAGTATACAGGTGTCTAGGAAATCCACAGCCTGTTTCCAGATACCACTTTCTGTAATCAATCTGCTCAAAGAACCGGTCTGCCTGATGCAGCGCTCTTCCGTCAGACCATATGGGAACGCGCTCACAAAGCAGCTTTCCTTCGCGATTTATCGGAATAGCCGTCAGGCTGTGCCCCGAGACACCGATAGCGGCAATATCATTCAGTCCGTCGTCGGTTTTCATCGACCTGACGGTCTTTATGATCTGATCCCACCAGTCCGTCGGTATCTGTTCACGTCTGTCGCCTTCTCCGTAAAAAGTCGGGTATCTGCCATATCGTGCAGAAATCAAACGTCCGTCCGTACTATACAGGCAGGCTTTGACTCCGCTGGTCCCGAGATCAAAAGAGAGAAGTGTCCTCATTTGTAAAGCACCCTGACATCGCTGCACTCTATGTTTTTATCACCAAGATCCGCCATTATATTTCGTATTGATTTTATACCGATTCCGAAGCGCGAGCAGCCGGCGTTTATCATGTTAACTACATCGTCGACTGTTCTAACACCTCCCGCAGCCTTAATAAACGCATCATTTCCGACTACGCTCTTCAGGAGCTCGATATGATGCACTCTTGTTGGGTCCTTCATCCATCCGGTCCCTGTTTTTACAAAGGTTGTGCCGGCTTTAACAGCGATCTCGGCTGCTTTTTTTATTTCATCGTCAGTAAGGAGTGTTACCTCCAGAATCGTTTTTACGGGAAAGCCGTCGGCCGCCTCCACCACCGCCTTTATATCATCCTCGACCAATCCGTAGAGTCCGGACTTGAGCGCTCCGACATTGATCACCATATCAAACTCCCTGCAGCCAAGCTCTTTTTGTTCTCTCACATCCAGGATCTTTGCGGCCGTAGAGACGGCGCCGGAAGGGAAGCCTATGGCGGCGCCTGTCAGAATGTCTTTTTCATCCTTCAGTTTATCTGTCAGCCATCCGGTAAAGCACGGCATCGAAAAGCAGCATATGAATCTGTCTTTTTTTGCGAGCTCGACCATTCCCTCAAGCTCTTCGATCGTATTATCTGTTCTGACACAGCTGATATCTATCATTCGCGGCAGTGTTGTCTTGTTTATTATCATGAATCTGCTCCTCCCCTGATACTAATTATTATGCCGGATTAATACCTGTCATTACCTGTTTCCGTGTATACTTCATACTCATACATACTGGCGATTATGCGTACATGATCCAGCGCAACAACCACCCCGTTCACATAGCACTGTCTGTTTACGGTCATAAGCGCGGTTTTGGGCTCGACTTCCAGCAGTTGTGACTCTTCATATGAAGCATTACAGGCACTTACTATATTTCTCAACGCTGAATAAACTATACCGTATTTCTCTCTGAGGAATTCGTAAAGCTTGTCTATCATCAGTTCTTTTTCTATTTCCGGAACCCATGAAGCCAGAATATAATTTTTCATGATACATGCCGGAATCCCGTCAGAAGTTCTGATCCTGTGGATGCAGATCAGAGGAGTGCCAATGGGGATATTCATCATGGAGGCAAGCGCGGCATCCGCAGGGATACGTTCGATATAGCAGCTTTTTATCCCTGTTTTATGTCCCTTCATCTCCAGAGCATCTCCGACAGTATTAACGTGGTTAAGGCTCTGTGATACTTTTCTGCTGACAACCTGGGTCCCGAACCCTTGTTTGACCACTATAAAGCCATCCCTGGAAAGGAGCTCTATCGCTCTCCGTACAGTCGTCCTGCTGATACCGAACTCTCTCTCCAATTCGAGTTCCGACGGCAGCATGGAGCCTATGGCGTACTCTCCCTGGACTATACGGATCTTAAGCGCCTCATACATCCTTCTGTATGCCGGTTCCACTGCATCCTCCCCTCTCTATGGGCCGAAGGCTGAATACTTCGTTCCTCCGGCCCATAAGCAAAATCACTTACAACTCACCTTATTCCTGCAGGAATAGTTTTCACTCAAAATAATCAATTGCGCTTCGGCTGTAATCGTAGATCGACTTGATGAGCGCATCGAGTCCGGCATCTTTACCGTACATACGGTAGAGATAAGCAAACACACTGTATGATACGGAATGGTATACCGCTGTGCCGTCAGAGTTTGTGATGCTCAGCGTCAGAGTTTCTGTAAAATCCTGAGGCATCATACTTAACCAGATCTCAGTATTACCATTTGCATCCAGCGAAAGGCTCGAAGCGGGAATCTCTGCATTTTTGCCGCCACCGTTGAATCTAATTACTTTGCCTTCTGTTTCCTTCAGCATGATGCTGCACTTAAGAGTGACTATCTCGGCGAGTTCAAGGCTGGCGCTCCGGATCAGCAGTTTATCGGGAGAAGCGGCAAACGTGTTGATTTTCAAAGCATAAGTATTCTTCTCGGCTTCGGTCATTTCATAACTTTCCGCATTGGAGGCAACCCACGCCGCCTGATCTGCAGGTGAATCGGTCATGTATCCCGAATAAGCCTGGGCTGCAGCACCGTATTTGAGCATATTAGCCATAAGCGTGAGGAGTTTCGGCTTATCCGCATTACCTTCCGCAACCTGCCCGCAGTAAGCGGCAATTGAAAAACCGTCGTGAGCATCAAGGGTCCATGCCTCTTTAAAGCTGCCGTCCGCAAGCTTTACGTCAAGCTTAGCGGTGATGATATCATTCATCTGCTGGGCAGTTATCTCTTCGACTCTGAATTCATAGATCCCATCCTCACCAGGCTCCGTGCTGTAGACGATCTCATCCGAACTTCCGACCCTGACTTTGAGATATGCCTCTTTATAATTCTCATTGATCAGTTTCACATCAAATATCGGGCTTATCGATTCCTCGACCGAAGCATAAAACGCCACTTCACAATCGGGAACGTGAACAGGTATTTCGGAAACGAATTCCATTTTGTCGATTCCGATCCTGCCTTCACCGGCAATACCGGCATAAATCCTGATAAAGTTTATGGCAGAGGTATCCGCAGTTCCTGTTTTGACCGAATCCGCAAACGGAAGGTAGAGTTCATTCCAGCCATCGATAAGTCCGACCGACAAAAGATCCCAGGCGATCTCATCCGAATCCGGTGCACCGCTGCTGGTAAGTTCTATCTGTCCGCCGACTATTTTTGAAGCATCTTCCACATTAAGCCAGATGTGGAAATAGCCCGTATCGGTATAATCACTTATATCTGTTGCCGGGCACCACCATGCAATAGACGGCCAGCCGGCGTTATTCTCAGTCCTTATCCATTTTGCGCCAACTGCGGCATTTTCGGACTCGAGAGTAAGGCCGTCCAGGCTTGTCCAGCCGTTGAGGTCCTCGACCTCACTGAAAAGCCTGTCGGCTGCAGGAGGCCTGTTCACGGTCAATTCGACCTTGTCGATACCGATATAAGATGCCTCAGTCAGACCGGCATATATTCTGATGAAATTGATCGCCGAGTAATCAACCGTTCCGACCGTGACTGCCTTCCTGAAAGGGAGATACAATTCATTCCACCCGTCAGAAAGGCCCAGAGACTTCAGCGCCCAGGACGCCTCATCCACGTCGGGGTTTCCGCTGCTGGAAAGCTCAATGAAACCGTCAACTACTTTCGAAGCATCAGTAACGTAAAGCCACATGTGCAGATATCCGTTTTCCGAGTATTTGCTGATATCTATGGCTGAACACCACCAGGCAAATACCGGATAATTCTCGGAAGCGGATTTAAGCCATGCATTTCCGACCGGAGCTCCCTCTGTCTGAAGAGTGGGAGGAGTGTTGCCTACCCAGGGTCCTATCTCCTCGCATTCACTTAAGACCTTGTCGGGAACGGGAGGCTGCACATAATCCTCTGCTCTCAGTCCGTCTATTCCGATAGTGGTCTCGCCGCTTACATACATATAGAGCCAGAGCATGTTGACATTTGAATAATCAGCCTTGCTCGTGGCATCGCTGAACCTTAATCTGACGTCATTCCAACCGTCATTCAATGTTATAGCCGAAAGGTCCCAGTTAAAGACATTTGTATCATCTGTTTTTATCTGCAGGGTTTTGGGTCTGCTGTCGCCGTTTACGTTTGCTGCATTACTGACGTACAGCCAGAATCTGATCCATCCGCCTTTATAAGAGCTTATATCGTTTATCTCAAAAGCGTTGTTGCAGATAACAGGACAGTCTGCATCAGTCGCAGTGACATAACCGCTTCCTTCCTGCGCACCGGTTTCCGCCAGTACGGTATTGGTTCCCCAGGTACCGCTTAATGTATCAAAGCTCTGAATTGCTTTTGATTTTGTATCCCTTACCTCCTGTTCGACCCGGAGTGCATCGATGCCTATCGTTGTCTCACCTGAGACATACATGTAGAGCCACAGCATGTTTACATTGGTATAGTCCGCGGTTGTCGCAGCCCCGGAGAAAGGCAGATAGATATCATTCCACCCGTCAGCGAAGGTGATGCCGGACAGATCCCATTTGAACACATTCGTATCATCGGTTTTGAGCTGTATGACCTTAGGTCTCGCGTCACCGTTGACATTGGCAGCGTTGCTGACATACAGCCAGAATCTGACTCCACCGTACTCATATCCGCTTATATCGGTTTTTAAAAAGGTATTATTGCAGATAACAGGGCAGTCGGAGTCAGTTGCTATGATAAAACCGCTTCCTTCCTTCGCATTCTCAGCCGCAAGTTCCAGATTGGTTCCCCACGATCCGCTCAGCATATCACATGTGAGCAGCATTCTCGTGTCGGTATCCCCGGCAGCCATTGTGCTTACCGGAGCTGTGTAAAACGCCGTAAGGATCATGGCAGCGGCCACAGCAACAGACAGTAGTTTCTTCATGTTTTCTCCTTTCGATAAATAAATATTTCTGTCAACTACAGACTTTATAAGAGTTTACTCTTTCTTCACCTGCTTTTTGCATTTTCAAAGGTCAGTCTTCCGATCAGTTCGTTAAGCAAGAGATCTCTGTTGATATAAAACACATAATTCATATCCATACTCCGTCCCGGATACTCATAATTCTCAGTTCCCGGAACGGGCCTTTTCTCAAGGCGGTCCATCGCGAAAGACTCTCCCAGAAGCCAGGCACACGCCGTTACGTCCCACAGGATCCGGCTCTTTGATATGATCCCGGAATACCTGTCCATTTCATCAAGCACTATTTCCGCCAGATAATCGCAAAGCTTATTCTTCCCTTTGATATGGGAACAGATCTCGGCTTCGGAAACCGAAAAAGAGGACGCCATTCCCATACAGGGTACCTGAACCAGTTTTTCGGCTTTGCCAAACAACACTCTCGATGCGTTCAGGTCCTGAGAAAGGTTAAATTCTCTGCAGGTCGGCCAATCCAGAGTATTACCTCCGAGCCAGATCACGACGATACGTGACGCAATCTCTGGACGCAGCAAAAGCGCGCTTGCTATATTGGTAGGCGCGGCGATCCCTATGACGTACAGCGGATCGTCCGGGCTGTACTCCATTGCGGATTCTATCAGATCATAAGCTGCATCGGATTCTACCGGAGTACTCTCCGAAGCCATAAACCTGTCTGCGCCGCGGTAAACGCAGGTTCGCATATCATTCCTGTCAGAAAGGTCCAGCAGCCTTATGATCTCCTGATAGCTCTTTTCCATACCGTCTGAAGCACTGTCGGATTTAGTGTTAAAGAACACTCCCGCAGAATCATGAAACGGCGCCGCATAAATACTTTTAAGCCTGATCCGATCACCAAGTCCGAGAAGCAGGGAAAGAGCAAACTGATCGTCCACCTCATTAAACGTATCAGTATCCAGAACTGCATCTATGATTCCGTCCGGCCGTTTTATATAACTCATCGCAAGTCTCCACGTATCGTCTTTTTCCGGCAGTGCTGCTTTTACCTGCGTCCCAAGGCTTTACTGACCGCTGCTCATCGTCAGCTCCATCCGGTCGATCCCGATTATGTCAGGCGTCCTTAGCCCCGCATATATCCGAATGAAGTTTATGTTTTTCAGATCCGGCGTACCCACCGTCACAGCATCCGCAAACGGCAAATAGAGTTCATTCCAGCCGTCGTGAAGCTGATAGCTTGTCAGATTCCATCCTATCTCCTGCGTATCCGGAGCAGATGCACTGGTAAGCTCTACCTGGCCTCCGACCACGTCTTCCGCCTTTGGAATATTGATCCACATATGCAGATAGCCTTCATCCGCAAAGGCACTTACATCGATCGCAGGGCACCACCACGCTATCGAAGGCCAGTTGTCGGCATTCACCGTGCTTACATAGCCGTTGCCCACAGCCGCTCCGCCTGTAATGAACGCTTTCCCGTTAACGCTGTCCCAGCCGTTGAGCTCCTCGACCGCGCTGATAAGCTTTCTGCTTACGGCAGGTACATCGGGATTCTCGGTATATCCGCTGAAATTGGATGCTCCGACCGCACAGATCCCTGCCCAGTCGTTTTCCGCATTGGGATTATCCCGGAGAGTAATCACCACCTGGTGATCACCCGCATTCCCAAGATGCAGAATATGATGGGCATTCATGTATCCTGTTCCCAGATATGCCCAGTTGATGGTCTGGGTGACAGTTCCGTCTACCTTTATCTCCAGATCGCCTGACTCGGGCGTCAGGGCAAAGAACATGTAGAAGTAACCGCCTTTAATATCAAACGTAATCGATGAACCGACCGTGCGGCTCTGCCATCCCTCGGTACTGAGCTGGTAGATCCTGGCCGAATAATCAGCACTCCAGCCTTCACCCAATGTCACGGCAACATGCGTATCATCTGTATCGTTTTCGATAAGTACGGAATCCGCAAACCCGTTTGAGGTAACACTGTCCGGAAGGGTTTTTGACATTTCTCCGGGTACGATATCTGCCTCAATAATGTATTTCCGGAGGTAAGCCGTCAGAAGATCCGCGATCAGCTGATGTCCGTTGGTGCTTGGATGAACATGATCGCTGATCCATATATCACTGCTCCTGAGTCCGACAACCGTGGTACTGTGCGACAACTCATAATAAGCAGTCTTGAAGCTCACCTGGGGAACGCCGTAAGCAGCATCCAGCTCTGTATGGGCATCCTGCATGTTGTTGCCGTTTTCCGGGCAGAGGTTAATATTAATAAGCGGAATTCCGTTTGATATAAGCTTACAGAGGATTCCTTCAAAGGCCTCCTTGGCATGCGGAAGACCGTAGTCATTCACTCCGTGTCCGAGAATCACCAGATCAGGATCGTGCGCAAGCACATCGCGCTTTATGCGGCTGACCCCAAGCGTGCTTTCCGTGGAGCCTATTCCCATATTTTTAAGAGTGACGTTATGATTTTCGCTGTTATTATCCAGGCCTTCAAGCCACTCTGCCAGCAGTGTCATATACTCCTGACCCGGCGTTGCTGATGCACCTGCGGTAATCGATGCTCCAAGGCCTACCAGAGTAATGCTTTCACCGTTTTTGGCTTTTGATAAAACGGAGGCTATCGCCGATCTCATGTTGTCAGATCCGGCATTGATCACCGATCTTTCAACCGCCTGAGCTATCAGTTCTTCTTTGGAGGAAGTATCCTGCGGGACATCCGACTTGGTACCGCAGACTTCTATCTCGTCGATTCCTATAAATGCAGGACCGGAATAGTTTATATACACTCTGAAATAATTGATCAGGGCATAGTTGGTCGATCCGGAATAGACAGCATCCGAGAACTTCAGCGTCAGCTCGTTCCATCCGTCATGCAGCATTGTCTTGTTAAGATTCCATGCTGTTTCCTCTTTGTCCGACAGTCCGGAGCTGGACAGCTCGATCTGTCCGTCGATTACCTTGGACGCATCGCTTATATACAGCCAGGCATGCAGATCTCCCGAGTTTTCATATCCTCTGATATCAAGCACCGGATCTATGTTGGCGCATATTACGGCAGATGAAGTCTCTCCGGTCCGTATCCAGTTATTACCTTCAGGGGCTTCGCCGGGTATCAGCTGCAGATTGCTTCCCCAGGATCCGCTAAGCGATTCACCGTTATGAACGATCAGTCTCGATTTATATCCGTCAAAGTTGGATGCTCCGACTGCGCAGATTCCAAACCAGTCCTTTTCTACATTAGGATTGTCTTTTAATGTCAGAACTATCGTATGCTCTGTACTCTCACCCAGATGGAGCACATGATACACATTCATGTATCCGGTCCCCTTATACGCCCAGTCGATCGTATCCCTGACCTCTCCGTCCACGGTTATCTCCAGATCTCCGGACGTGGGAGTAAGCGCATAAAACAGGTAGAAATAACCCGCTTTCACATTAAGTGTCAGAGAAGATCCGACCCTGTCAGTCTGCCATCCTTCTGTTTTCAGCTGATAGATCCTTGCGGAGTAATCTGCGCTCCATCCTTCGTCCATACTTACGGCAATACGTTCATCAACCGAATTGTTTTCCAGCAGGATCGAATCGTTAAAACCATTGTTTGTAACGGGATCCGAAAGATCGGTTATGAGTTCTGCAGGAGAGACGCCCGCTTCGATAATATACTTCTTCAGGTAGCTGATGATAAGGTCTGCGATTAGGGTATGGCCGTTAGTCGTCGGATGGATCAGATCCGATGACCACACATCGCCCTTCCGGAGCCCCTGTATTCCCGTCATATGGGCAAACTCATAGTACGCGGCCCTGAAGCCTATCTGGGGCACCCCGTAATTCAAATCTATCTGATTAACATCCTCTTCGATATTCCGTCCGTTTTCAGGGCAGGGAGTAAAGTTGACGATCGGGATGCCGTATCCGATCAGCTTGCGTATCGCGCCCTCAAAGGCCTCCTGGGCATAAGGAAGGCCATAATCATTTGACCCGCCGTGTCCCATGATAACCAGATCAGGAGTATGCGGCATGACGTCACGCTCCACACGGCTCGCGGCAAGTACGCTCTCCGTCGATCCGATCGCCACATTAACCAGATTGACGTTCTTATTATCTGTTTTTCCGTCAAGCGACTCGAGCCACGAGGTGACCTGATCGGCATATCCCATGCCTTCGACAGCGGAAGCGCCGGCCGTGATGGATGCACCGAAAGCCACGACAGTAATCTTCTCACCGTTTATAGCTTTTTTCAGGACAGCGGCGATAGAACCTTTCATATTATCACTGCCTTCAGAAAGCACAGACCGCTCGGCCGCTTCGGCCATTGCCGCTTCTTTCGTCCCCTCATCCAAAGGCACGGAATCCGTCTTATTACCTCCGACATATACCTGATCTATTCCGATTACAGAAGGTTCAGAGTAATTGATATAGACACGCATATAGTTTACTATCGCATAATTCGTATTCCCCTCGTGATTGGCATCAGAGAAATTCAGGATCAGCTCATTCCAGCCGTCATGAAGAATTGAGGAGGATAAGTTCCATGAGGTTTCATCGACATCCGAGAAACCGCTGCTTGTCAGCTCGATCTGTCCGTCCACGACCTTGTCTGCATGCTCTACATATATGAATGCATGGAGCTCGCCACTGTTCTCATAGCCCCTGATATCTATCGCGGGATTAATATTGGCACACACCACAGCGGCGGTATCTGCGCCTGTTTTTATCCAGTATTTGCCGACCGGGGCATCTGCAGACGACAGTTCAAGATTTGTTCCCCACGTATCGGCCAGAGATTCGCCTTTGTGGACAAAGATAGTATTATCTGTTTCCTCATCCTGTTTTTTATCTTCCGGAGCCGTATTTGTAAAATAAATCTCATCCACGCCTGCGTTTCCTCCGTTATCTCCAAGCATAAACACGACTCTGATACAATTCATAGAAGACAGATCCGCAGGCGTATCACCTTCGGACTGAGCAGACTTCAAGGGAAGGAACAGCTCATTCCAGCCGCTTTCCGATACGTAATCAGAGAGAAGCCAGAACAGTTCTCCGTCATCTACCGTACCTGTGCTGGTGATCTCGACCATTCCGCCCGTCAGATTTGTCAGGTCGTCAATATACACCCATATATGCAGACAGCCTTCTCTGTAGCCTGTAACATCCGCCCGCGCGTAGTTACGGAAGAACTGCAGATCCATTCTAAGAGACGACGAGGAGCTGAGCCAATCCTTTCCGGTATCGTAACCGCCGTTTTTATTGTATACAAAAGCGGACCCGCTCCAGGGCGAGACTCCCTCGATCATATCGATAATATAGTTTCCGTTTTCGTCCACGGCGCTTTCCCTCTCGGGAGCAACTCTCGAAAGCGCAATATAATCGACTCCTATAGTCTGTGCACGCGATGTGATCACATATATCCTAATGAAATTCAGCCTGGAAAAGTCTGCTCCTCCGTCTACTTTATTTGCATCTGCCACAGACAGATACAGCTCATTCCATCCGTTTTTAAGCGCGATGGCGCCAAGGTCCCACGATGTTTCCTTTTTATCGGCTTCTCCGGAGCTGGACAGCTCTATCTGCCCGCCCTGGACCAGTGAGACGTCTTCCACATATAGCCACATGTGGAGATAACCGTTCTTATATGCGGAAGCATCCAGATCCAGAAGAGATCTGCAAAGGACCGCGCTTCCCGCCTCGTCCCTCGATTTTGTAACAAGCCATGCATCTCCTACCGCCGCATTCCGTGAGGAAATATACGGACTGCTGCCTATCCATGTTTCCATATCCTCAACTGAATCTATCACAAACTGATTATTTGCATCTATTCTTGAGGGTTCAGGCGGCGCTGTCCTGCTCATGCAGACATAGTCCAGGCCAAGCGCGTTATTACCGTTTGTAAGTATATATACACGAATGAAATTAATCGCAGAGAAATCAGCTCCTCCGCTCGTTTTGATCCCTTTGCTCACGGGGAGGTACAATTCATTCCATCCGTTCTTTTTTATGTAATTTAGGATATCCCATGCAGTCTCGTTAATATCGGCAGTTCCGGAGCTGGACACCTCGATCTGCCCGCCCTTGACTGAAGATACATCTCTGACATAGACCCAGATATGAAGATAGCCTTCTTTAAAGGCTGACATATCAAGATTGTCAAGTGTTCTGGCCAATACAATTGCATCACCGTCTTTTTTATCAGAGATCAGATACCCTTTGCCGACGGGAGCACCATCTGACTGCATCCTGGGATCTGTGCCCGACCATGCCCCGATGGATTCGATCTCATCGATGACAAACTGCCCGTTTTCATCCAGGTGCGACGGCTTCTCGGGCTCATCATTGGTCAGCTCTATCTCATCGGCGCCAAACTGGACATCATTGCTCACTATGGCGTAAATGCGCATATAGTTTACAGAAGAGAGATCTATCTCTCCTCCTACCCTGTTTGCCCTGTCGAAAGGAAGATAGAGATCATTCCATCCGCTCTTATTCAGATATAAAAGCAGATCCCATGACAGCTCTTTGCTGTCCGGGTTTCCGCTGCTCGAAAGCTCCAGCTGTCCGCCTGTCATTTTTGACAGATCCTCAATATAGATCTGAACATGAAGATAGCCATGTTCATAGCCTCTGAGATCTTCTGCCGGATCAAAAGTCCGTGACATAACAGCAGATCCCTGCTCGTCTCTCGACTCGCATGCAATCCACTTTCTTCCGTCGGAATCGGTTCTGGGAGTGAGCTTGGTCCCGATCCAGGGGCCGACCTCATCAAGCGGATCAAGTATTTTCGTTGCAGAATCCGGTTCCTTTTCGTCTGAAGGTTCCGTAGTCGGCGCAGTCGGATCATCGGGCAGCAAATCCGTGCCCTGTTCTGAAGATGGTATCGGCTCGGTACTCTGATCATCTGTATTTTTCTTTGAAATAAGAAAAACCAGCACAAGCGCGGCGAGCAGAATTACGGCAACCGCTGCTGCTATGATTATAGTTTTACGTTTATCGTTCATGATTCCATCCCTTTCTGGCAGTTGGCCTACAGTATTTGGTAATCATTTTTTTATTTCAATTTTTCCGATACCTGCTTTTGTATTTCCCATAAGATTCATATACAGCCTGAAATAGTTGACTCCGCCCAGATCGACGCCGCCCCCCGAAAGCATGGCGCTGTCGAGCGGAAGCGTCAGCTCGTTCCACCCGTTATCAGTTATCTGAGAAAGGATAATCCATGCGGATTCCTGATCATCCGGCGCTCCGGAGCTGGTAATCTCCAGACAGCACTCTGCAAGCTTTGTTTTGTCTTCCACATAAATCCAAGTATGAAGGCTGCCTCCCTCATAACGCTTCAGGTCAAGTCTGGCGAAGCTGTTTGCAAAAACGATATACCCGTTCTGATCTCTCTCCGACGCAGACAGCCAGGCTCCGCAGGGAGAATCTGAAGAATGCTCGGATACCATCTGTGAACCGAACCACCCGTCTGTAGAATCAGTTTTGATTATCACCGAATCGCTGTCGGATACCAGTGGAGTGACTCCGAGGGCCTCCGAAAGCAGCTTATAGTCAAACATATTCTTTGCATTTTCCGGATCGGGAGACGTGCCGTATACATGTGCATCGGTCCTGAATACGGTATGAGCCTCGTTATAGGACCAATAGCTCCATCCGATGTCATAGGACTCAAAAGACCTGACCAGATCTGCGACGAATTCGATCCTTTTTTCATCGGTTATTCCAAAGCACGGAGCAGCCGACTCCCACAGATTCTTTGGCGTTTCGGAATCCATACATCCGAATTCCACACACATGATATGGATATTGCCGCCATATCTCTGTCTCCAGTCATCCAGACTTTTCGCCCGCATCATATGCCACCCGGCATTATACAGACTGTCGTAGCAATTGACCCTTGACGTCCATTTTCCGTCATATTCTCCTCTGACATAAGCCATGAGCTGCTTGCGGATACCGGCCTTCATCTCTTCGGGCACATCACTGATCGCGTATTCAACGGCAGACGTATAATCCACGCCGTCCTCCAGCGGATAGGGGATATCGTGCACGTAGCTCCAGGCAGTCATCTCCCCGTGATTTGTATTGTAATAATACCAGCCGATGGTATATGGCTCATATGTGGTAAATGTATAGATCAGATTGGAGTCGGAAGCAGGCGACATGGTTTTGATTCGTTCGATGTGGCCGTATTCATCACTGCTTGTCAGCAGAGTGTGATCCGGCAGAACATTTCTCACGGCGCCCCACATCCGGTCTGACATCCAGCTCCAGCTTACGGCGGAGCTGTTATTGCCCGGCTCTGTCATGAGCTGAAGCGCTACCGTGTCGGCATCCCAATGCTCCCCGATATAGGCTGCAAGCTCCCCGTACCACTTAAGAAGGATCTCGAACCTGTCCGTATCGCCAAGATATGTACTCTTAAAATCTCCCTCGGGGTGAATGCACAGAATGCATCTGTATCCTATCTTCTCCACGTACCCAATCACCTGAGTGATATAAGCCATGTTTTCAGATATCAGACTGCCGTCATCAGTAATAAGGTGATTTGGAGTTAAAAGGATCTTTACATGATCAAATCCCATATCCCTGCAGTTAATGATATCGTTTTCACGCACGGTCTGACCTTCCCAGTCATACGGCACAGGTCCGTAGTACTGCCTTCTGTCGATTACGATACCCTTGCTCAGCTTCATACGCGGAGATGCGGGCTCGTTGTCGGACTCAATAAGAACAGTGTCCGAAGCCTGTACGGGAAGCACGCCGCAGTCAAAGATCCGGACCTGGGCTATACTGCCGTCAAAGCTGAATCTTCCGTCAGCATCAGAGCCAATGCACATTGCTTCTGACGAGAACCCTGCACTGCCCGCAGCCTCAAAGCGGCCGGCTTCCTGACGGTCGATATAATAGCTGACGCACCCCTCATCATAAGAAACAAGGACATGATGCCATTTTCCGTCTGTCAGGGCCACGCCGGAGCCATGTATATCCCCCAGACCGCTGCACGAAAAACACAGCTGCCCGTTTTCGTCAAGGAACAGTCTGAACCCGGTCTCTGACGTATTGCCGCACTGTGAAGCAATCACCCTTTCCACTTTCTCGCGGACAGGGGCCATGATCCATGCGGATACTGCCAAAGATTCTTTTCCGGACAGGTCAAATCCGTCTATCCGCGCACCGGATCCTTCCGTTGAAAAATCCAGAACCTTTCCGAACGTCGCATTGTTCAGCCAGACGCCCCATCGAATTACGGCAGGCAGCGCATTGGTTCCCGTACATCCTGCCGCAGCTCCGGACCCTTCAGAAAGCTTCCACTCCGCAAGCGGGGATCGTGAAACTATAATATCCGCAGAAGTCTGCGGTACAGAAGCCTCTCCTCCGAATACGAGGATCCGGTTTGCTCTTTCTTTAATCGAATAATCTCTGATCTTCATATTACAAGTCTCACTGTCATAAGTCAGGATCAAAGGAGCCCCTATCGGATAGGCAAGACTTCCGCCTGTGAGCCCGTCGGGGAACTTTTCTCCGGTCGCCAGAGCAATACAGTCGGGCAGTGAGAAGAACCTTTCGGCGATTCTGACGGAAGTATCGTACCTGTCCTTGCCGGAAACCCTGTCGATTTTTGCATCGGGGACGATCGATAAGATAATATCATCAATCGCAGCAGGAACCGCTCCGGTCCCTCCGAGAATACAGAAATCGGAAAAACCTGCTGCGGCGATATACTTCATTTGAGATCCGGTGAGCTTTGCGGCTGACCTGTTCACCATCAGGATCGGCTTTCCGAGCGCGGATGCGGAAAGAGCATCCGCATAGTTTTCTCCGTTGCATACTATAAGCTCAGTTTCAGTTCCTGCACCTGCTTCTTTCAGGTTTTTCAGATTTGTTTCATATCTGTCGGCGCCTGCCAATCTGCTGACTGAAGCATCAGGTCTGCTGAAAAGAACAATGCTTTCCAGGCTTGAGGGCACGGCGCCGGTTCCGCCCAGAATATAGACCGTCCCGCCGTTTTTAAGCTTTGAATATATATACCCGCTTGCATCATTAAGGCTGCTATCCCCCGGATTCGAACTCACGATAATGATCGGAGCCTTTTTGATCGCCGCAAGATACGAACCCGCAAGCGCATCGGGATACTTTTCACCGCATGAGACTATTATCGCGTCAAACTGTTCTTCACCGACTGCATTGCAAAGCAGATCGGCGTTTTTAATCGAGGTTTGATATCTGGTCTTTCCGCTGGACCGGATAAGACAGTTATCACCGAAAACCGTCTCCATCGCGTCAGCAGACGCATTTTCCGCGTCGGCAGCCTTCGCAGCAGAAGGAACCGGCACGGAAAATGCAAGTGTCAGTACAATGATTAATAGTGTTTTTTCGATCAAGCCTTTCACGTGTTTTCCTCAAATCAACTACTGATGCAAAACCGTTATCTGACTACAGACAGCTGATCAATGCCGCTCCTGACATCTGCTGTAAGAACCAGGTAAAGCCTGACATAGTCAACGCTCGTCAGATCAGCACCTCCCGCTACCGATGACGCCTCGGAAAAAGGAAGGACGACCTCATTCCAACCGTCAGACTTGATATATCTCCTGATCTCCCATGAGCTCTCCTGATTATCAGGGCCGCCGGAGCTCGTCAGTTCCAGCTGTCCCCCGACCAGTTTCGAGATGTCATCCACATATATCCACATATGCAGATTTCCGTCCGAATAATCAGACAGATCCATTTTTGCAAAAGAAGCCGCAAAAACAGCAGATCCCGCTCCGTCTCTGGAAGTTGCCGCGATAAAACTGCTTCCCACCGCGGCTCCTTCATTGACCAGCTCATGCCCGGTGCCATACCAGGGAGAGAGTTCCTCGATCTCACTTATAACGAATTCCGAAAGAGACGGATCAGGTTTATAGCTGCCGTTTGCTCCCTGCGGAGCCTCATTGCACATATAGAAGCAGTCAAGTCCTACTCTGCTTTTCTCGGTCTGTAAGAAGAAAATGCGGATGTAATTGATCGCCGCCAGATCAGCAGGTTTATTACCCGTTCCTGCATCTTTCAGCGGCAGATAGAGTTCATTCCAGCCGCTTGCGGAAATATACGGAACGATATTCCATGAGGTTTCGTACATGTCCGGGCCCCCGCCGCTGCACAGCTCGATCTGTCCTCCGACAAGCTTTGAGGCGTCTTCCACGTATACCCAAAGATGAGCATACCCGTCGGCGTATGCGGAGAGATCCTTAGGCGAGGCATATGAAACCATAAATACAGTCGCGCCATCGGGTTCGCTCTTGTCAGACATCACACATGCAAACCCCGTGGGAGGGTTATTATATGAGACCTGGGGGCCTGATCCACTCCAGTTTCCGACAGATTCAAAGCTGTTGATGACCGTCCACGACGGATCAAATTCCTCCGGAGCAGCATCCGGATCAGCAGAAACGAGAGGCGTCACTTTCAGCGCCTTTGTAAGCATTTCATAATCAAACATGTTCCGGGCAACTTTGGGATTCGGCGAAGCTCCGTATGAATGCGCGCCGGTGTCAAAAATGGTGTGAGCCTCATTATATGACCAGTAAGAGAAACCGATGTCGTATGCGTCAAAGGATGCGACCACATCCCTTACGAATTCTATTCTTTTTTCGTCGGATATACCGTAGCAGGGAGCAGCCGAATCCCACAGGACCTGAGGAGTCTTCGCATCCATACACCCGAATTCGACACACATAATATGTATGTTTCCGCCGTATTTTTGTCTCCATGCATCAAGGCTCTCTGCGCGAAGCATATGCCAGCGGGCATTATACAGACAATCATAATTATTGATCATATCTGTTCTTCTGCCGTCATATTCGCCGCGTACATAGGCCCAGAGCTCCTTCCGGATACCTTCCCTGAGGGATTCCGGAACGTCGCTTATGGCATATTCTATCTCATCGGTATAATCCTCTCCCTCTTTTACCGGATAGGGAATATCGTGAACATAACTCCAGGCATCCTTTACTCCGTAGGTCGTTCCGTAGTAGTACCAGCCTATTGTATAAGGCTCATAGGTAGTAAACGTATAGATAAGATTGGAGTCCGTAGCCGGAGACATATATTTAAGCTGTTCGATATTGCCGTATCTGTCGCTGCTCGTAAGTATGGTGTGATCAGGGAGCACATTCCTTACTGCTCCCCACATACGGTCGGACATCCAGCTCCATGAAACTGTCATGTTATTGTTGCCGGGCTCGGTCATCAGCTGAATCGCCACCGTGTCCGCATCCCAATGCTCGCCGATATAGGACGCGAGCTCGCCGTACCATTTTAAAAGCGTCTCGAAATTGTCGAGATTTTTCAGATAGATCATCTTAAAATCACCCTCGGGGTGAATGCAGAGGATACACCTGAAATCGTTATCCCTGACATAATTGATGACCTGCGTGATATACTCCATGTTTTCACGCTTCAGACTTCCGTCATCCGCAATGAGATGATTCGGCGTAAGCAGTATCTTGACGTGATCAAATCCCATATTCCTGCAGTTGATAATATCGTCTTCGGTCACTGTCTGTCCCTCTGAAGGATCAGGGACAGGGCCGTAGTACTGCCTTCGGTCTATAACTATGCCTCTCTTCAGGTCCATACGCGGAGGTGCGGGCTCGTTATCGATGCTGTCAAGGACGCTTTCTGTCGTCTTGTCCGGAGCGACAGCACCTTCAAAAATCCTTACCTGGGCAACGCTCCCGTCGAATCCGCAGGACCCGTCCGGATCTGATCCGACATACAAGCTGTATTCTCCGTTCGGTATTGACCCGGAGATACCGACTCTTTTTGTTTCATTTCCATCTATATAATATATGAGAGAACCATCCCCGACGCTTACCGCTATATGATGCCATCTGCCGTCGGCAAGGCTCACCCCGCTGCTTTCGGTACCGGTTATTCCTTCTGCCTCAAAAGAAAGCTCATGTTCTTTGGATCCATCCAGAAACAGCTTCATGCCGCCGGATGCGGAATCCTGTGCGATAATGACACGGTCATCGTCCTCGCGCTCAGGGGCCATTACCCAGGCAGAAACCGTAAAACTGCTTCCGAGCGATTTGCCGCATTTTTCAATAAAAACATTGGATCCGCTCGTTGAAAAATCAAGAACACGCCCAAAGGTCCTGCTGTTCAGCCAAACGCCCCACTTAATCTCCCCGTCCGGAACATCCTCCACTTCAGAAGAAGCCAAAGTTCCGCTGCCATCCGAGAGACTCCACCCTGCAATCAAATCGCCGCTGCACGCCGACAGCACGAAGCAGCACGCAGCAAACATCATAATGATAACTAATTTGTGAAAGAAGCTGGTCAGTCTTACCATTTTACAGATCCTCGCAAAGGCGTACGCCATACTATCATAAAGACCCCGAGCTTATATAATATAACCCGAGCTTTAATACAAATATAAAATGAGAAATCAACAATGTCAATAGGAATTTAAAACGTTTTAAATTCAAATTATTACTTTTCAGGTATAATCCGTCCAAACATCATTACCTTTCTTTTGTTTCTTTTTTCATCCGACTTCTGAAATATGCTTAAAAAGCCCGATAAAAGGTGTGGTGTGCTTGACATTTGCATATAGTGGTCTTATAATTAAAAAAATTGAAACGTTATAACTTTTTGAGTGTCTGCAAGACCGGATGAAGCTTCCTGTAATATATATCAGTACAATGGTTTTGTACCCGGTCAAGGTCATTCATCACATTGGCCCGTGTAGGGGCGGGGAGAAGCGATTATGTCACATGATAGGATCAGTCTGAATGACGACTGGATGCTGGGTTGGCAAAAGAATGATAATCTGAACCGCTGGATCGTAGGTTTCAACTCATGGCAGATCAGCGGCGGAAAGCTGATCGGCAGACCGACTTCCTATACCCGCGGTCTGATATATGCCAATTACAGCGTTCCGGGAGACCAGACCGTATCCGTACGTTTCACACTCGGCAGCGATGACTGCGATTTCCGCCCCATATTATGCTATTGCATCACAAGGCTTTCCGGTTATTACCTGGTTCTGAGGACCGGTGCAAAACCTAATGTCTACTATGTTTATTCAGAGCTTTTCGATCATCAGGTGATCGGCGAGAGCGGTCCGGTCCTGGAAAAGGATCGTGAATACAGCCTTACATACCACCGCAGCGGGAGTATGATGACCATCCTTCTGGACGATGAGGAGATCGCTGCGTTTGAGATCAGTGAATACTGCGGCGATTACACCGCATTTGCGATCATGGCCGGCGAGGTCCGCATCGGTTCCGTTTCGATTTACGGAAAAGACAGTGACGAAGAACTGTTTTCGGACTGCTTCACCGAAGATACGCTGTCACGGTCCGCGGATATACAGCTGGAGGATCTTCATCCGGAAAAATGGATCGATGCTGTTGTTCCGGGAACCGTCCACACTTCTCTTCTGGAAGCGGGAATAATAGAAGATCCGTATATCCCGTTCAACGGTCCGAAATGCCACTGGGTCTGCGACATGCTCTGGATATACAGGAAGCGTTTTACCGTCCCGAAGGCATTCGAAGGGAAGCGGCTTCGTCTTCTCTTCCACGGTGTCGACTACTGTGCCGTTTTCTGGCTGAACGGGATGAGGCTGTGCTTCCACGAGGGTATGTTCGGCGGCCCGGAGCTTGATATCACGGATATCGTTGACTCGGGCAATGAGAACGAACTCACCGTGTGTATTCTACCCTGCCCGAATCCTCCTCATAATAATGTAAGACCCTATATCCTCCATCGCTGGCATTTCAACATGGATATAATAACCTCCGGGATCTGGAGGGGCGTTGAGCTGATCGCGGATGATAAGATATTTCTCTCCGATCCGCAGGTAGTCACACGCAGGATCAGCCCCGACGGCACCGCTCTCGTAGATCTGAGCGTCACGGTCAGCACTATGGCCCTGTGGCCTTTTGATGTCCAGGGCAGGTTTATAATGCATTCACCTGCTCCGGAAGACGGGGATATCGTCGCGACATTTGCTCCGGGCTTCTGCCAGGGATCGATCAGAGTAACCTGTTCTGCAGAGATACCCAATGCCAGGCTCTGGTGGCCGGCCGGAATGGGTGATCAGAATCTGTATGACGTTGATATATCAGTAGACTTATATGAGCATCAAAAGCAGCACGAGCCGACTGCGCATGACGAGCTTCACCTGAGGACCGGTATCCGGACTCTGAAGACTGCACCGATGCCTCCGTCGGATGAGGACTCGGTCAAAAACAATTCTCTGGGCCTCTATAACTGGTGCTTTACCGTAAACGGCAGAGCGTTTTTCGCAAAAGGCTCCAACTGGATGCCAACAGACCAGCTTCTCCGTCTGGACAGGGAGCGCTACCGCAGACTGCTTACAAGGGCGGTCGACAGCAGCATCAACATGCTGCGTCTTTGGGGAGCCGGTCTCTTCGAAACAGACGACTTTTACGATTTGTGCGACGAAATGGGGATCTGCGTATGGCAGGAGACTCTCTTTGCCAACGGAATATATGACGGAAGCAGCATCGACGTCTGGCGGGAGACCATACGCCGGAGCATTTTGAGGCTCCGCAATCATCCCTCTCTTGCGATATACTGCGGGGGCAATGAATTTGATCCGGATCTGCCTCAGAACAGGGACATAATCGATGAAATAGAAGCCATGATCGGCGAGCTGGATCCGTCCAGGCCTTTTCACCGAGCCTCTCCGTACGGCGGAGACAACCACTCCTATCTTGCAAACTGGATGGGCGGAAGTCCCTATACCGTTTTCTACCGGGACATGTCGACCGCTATTACCGAATACTCCCAGGCATCCCCGCCATGCATGGATACGCTTAAAAGGCTGATACCCGAGGATGAACTCGATGCATTTCCTCCAGATATGCCCGAGGATATCTTCAGATATGATTATACTTCGTGGGGAAGAGAGGATGTCGCGCGCAGGGAAAGCAGCTTCAGCATCCTTGACGCACACCTGTCCGGAATTACCTCTATAATGTTTCCTCCGATGTCCGACGCCGGTATCCCGCACAGTATGGAAGAGTTTGTAGAATACCTTCAGACCACGCAGGGGCTCCTCACCCAGTTCGGCATCGGAACCTGGCGCTCGCGCTGGCCCCGCTGTACCGCAGCTCTCAGCTGGGTCTTTAACGTGATCTTCCCGGACAGCATGAGCTGGTCATACGTAGATTATTATCTCATGCCCAAGCGGTCATATTACTACCAGAAAAGAGCATTTGACCGGATCAGCATAACCGCCGTGTTTGAAGAGCTGTTCAACGAGCCCGGAGATACTCTTCGCATCATGCTTTCCGTTTCAAATGAGGAATTGACGGGTCTGGAAAACGCGGTGATAAATGCGAGATTATACGACTCGGAGCTTAAACTGATCGCATCGATGAGCAAAACCGTCAGTATAAGGCCCGACGATACCAGAAACGCAGGATGGTTCTGCTATGACATTCCTTCCGACATGAAGGATCAGGTCCTGTTCCTGTGCACAGAGCTAACCGACAGCAAAGGCAATCTGCTCTCGCGGAGCCATCACTGCCCGCGGGTGGGAAAGAAATGTTCCGTCATGCCATATCTGTCCGAAGGCCCCTGGATTTCCGATGTCAGGAAAGCTGCGACGACACTTGAAGGAAGTTTTGATATTTCCGGGAACGAAATCACCGTCCATATCAAGAACACCGGTCTGCTGCCGGCTTTTCAGGCATACATCCATTCTCCGGGGATGGATCATCTGCTTCGCTACAGCGACAATTGCTTGTGGATCGAACCCGGAGAAGAATTCGAGATCAGAGTTTTATCATTTGAGGAGCTGCCTTCATCATTCGAGATAAGTGCCTGGAATGCGAAAGCCGTCAATATAAGAAAGGAGTCTGAAGTTGACTGACCACAGTAAAAGCAAAACAAAACTTTTTCTGAAAAAACTGCTGAATCAGCGATGGCTTCAAATAATGGTCATACCCGGGATAATATGGCTCGTGATCTTCTGCTATATTCCCATGTACGGAATAATAATCGCATTTCAGGACTACACTCCCGGAAATCCGTTCTGGGGAGGATCATTCGTAGGCTTTAAGCATTTTATCGCTTTTTTCAACGACAAATACGCGATCCAGGCAGTGTGGAATACGCTGAGGATCAGCTTCATCAAGCTTATAGTCACCTTCCCCGCTCCTATCATATTTGCGCTGCTGCTTAATGAAGTTACCAGTACCCGTTTCAAGAAGCTGGTTCAGTCGGTTTCATATCTGCCGTATTTCATTTCATGGGTAGTCATGTGGGGACTTCTCTATGCCCTGCTCAACATTAACGGCCCGCTTAATACAGTGCTGGAAGAACTGGGCATTCTCGACGAACATATTGCTTTTCTTGCACGGGTAGACGCCTTTATCCCGATCGCGGTATTATCCGATCTGTGGAAAGGCGTGGGGTGGAGTTCTATCCTCTATCTGGCTGCCATAAGCAACGTTCCGCAGGATATGTATGAAGCGGCATACATAGACGGGGCCAGCAGGCTTCAGCGCTGTCTTCATATCACTCTTCCCTCAATTATGCCGACAGTTACTATCATGCTCATTCTCGCAGTAAGCGGGATCCTGGGCAGCAATTTTGATCAGCATCTTCTGCTGCAAAATGCAAACAACGTAAGTGTCGCAAGGACCATAGATGTCTACGTCTATAATATGGGGCTTCAAACAGGACGATACTCATATGCGACGGCCGTCAATCTTGCACGGTCCATCGTCTCTTTCTTCCTGCTGTATGCCGCGGACAGACTTTCAAGATGGGTCTCTCACGGCGAACGAGGGCTTTTCTGACGGGGAGGATCACAAGATGAAATTCAAGCATACAACCGGAGAAAAAATCTTTGACGTATTCCTCTATATCTTCCTCGGCCTGCTGGCGGTATTGTTTATCTATCCATTCTGGACGGTTATTGCCATGTCCTTCAACTCGGCGACCGATACAATGCGCGGCGGTATCATACTTTGGCCCAGGGAATTCACTCTGAACAATTACAGAGCGGTATTCAAGGACAACAGCATCTTTCAGGCATATTTTATCACCATAGCAAGGACGGTGATCGGAACCATCGGACATTTGCTGTTTACCAGCGCACTGGCATACGGCCTTTCCAAGAAACATCTGATGTTTCGTAAAACCTATTTTAATCTGTGTATCATAACCATGTTCTTCAGCGGCGGAATGATCCCCGGAGTACTCAACATCTTCCGTCTCGGGCTGGGAAACAGTTTTCTGGTCTATGTCGTTCCCGGTCTGTACAGCGTATATGATATGATCATTATCAAATCCTTCTTCAATGCGATGCCGCAGTCGCTTGAGGAATCGGCAAAGATCGACGGAGCCAACGATCTGGTCATATTCTTCAGGATCGTCCTGCCAAATGCGAAAGCAGTTCTGGCGACCATAGGTCTCGCTACCGCAGTGGGCCAGTGGAACGCATGGTTTGATGCATATCTGTATGTCGACAATCCGGATCTCTGGCCGGTTCAGCTCCTTTTGCAGCGTGTCATAGCAAGTGCGACAAGCATGTCCGACGCCGTAGCACAGAATCCGAACATAACAGCAGGATCCATATCTCCCTATTCGGTCCAGCTTGCGACAATTATCGTGGCCATAGGTCCCATCATATTGATTTATCCTTTCTTCCAGAAATATTTCGTCAAAGGAATGATGATCGGAGCAATCAAAGAATAATCACGGAGGAAGCCAAAAATGAAAGCAGTATTTAGAAAAAGCATTATCATTCTCATGTCATCTGCGCTGATCGCGGGGCTTGCCGCATGCGGCGGATCAGACCAGGATCAGACTGCAGCAGGCACCGAATCGGCCGATACGTCCTACAGAGCCGTACAGGAAGTCAGCACAGACTGGGATATTACCAAAAACGTCGACGAATCTTTCGATCTCGCGAAGTATATTGCCGATGAACATGAAAAATGGTATCTCGGATATGATACAACCCTCTCCCTGTGGACACCGTTTGCATGGAAGACCTGCAACCGTTCGTTTTCAAATTATAAGGCGCTGAAGACTGTCAAGGAGATTACCGGAGTCGATGTCACCTGTGATGTCGCTCTCTCCGACGCGACCGAAGCGTTATATCTGATGATGACTACAGGCAACTGGCCGGATATCATAACACTTGACGGTGCAACTCCTATCGTCAACGAGCTCATACAGGGCGGATATGTGTACAGCCTGACGGAACTGGCAGAAAAGTATGATCCCGATTTTATCTCCTCTCTTCCGCCTGCCATGGTCGAGGCCGGAAAAGTCGCCTCAGATGATACTGTCTGGGGCATGGTTAGCGATATCGCTCCGGAGTGGAAATATGAAAACGGTACCATAAACGGCAATCTGGGCAATCAGGGATATATGGTCCGCCATGACATCTGGGAGGCTCTCGGAGAGCCAAGTATCGCCACTCCGGAAGACCTCTATAACACACTGAAGCTGTTCAAAGAAAAATACCCAACCCTTGACGGAAAAAACTCTATCCCGCTCGGAGGCTACGGCAACGGAGGGGACGGCACTCTGCTTACCATCGGGTACTCATTCGGACTCAAGCAGGATATAAGCATTAACTTTGACGATGATTCCGTAACGCTTCGCTTCCTTGACCCAAACTACGAGGAATTCGCGGTATACATGAACCGGCTCTTCCGCGAAGGATTGCTTGACCCCGAGTTTTTCGTGAAAAACGCGCAGCAGTCCACCGAAGGCGCCGCATCGAACGTATTTATGATGCCATGGGTCTATCATGCTCTCGATGAAGCCAATATGATCCTTCGCCAGAATGATCCCGACAGTGTTTTTGTGGCGATTGAACCCATGAATAACTGCGGAAGCTCGTTCTCCTATCGCGGAAGCAGCCGCATGACCGGTTCTTCTATCGCATTTATTACCAAAAAATGCTCCGATCCTGCTGCCGCCCTTCGCCTGATGCGTTATGGTGCTTCTCCTGCCGGCAGTCTTCAGATGTACAAAGGCAATCCCGGAGAGCATTATATCGTAAAGGACGGCGTATTCTATCAGAGTGACGCCGTATACGAGGCAATGCAGGGCGGTTCATGGTCCGAATGGAATCTGGATCAGGGTGTAAACGATTTTTATTTCTTCTACTACGGAAGTGTCAAAGAAGGACTGAGGACATATCCTCTTCGTGAACAGTTTGATATCCCGAATACTTATCCTTACTCATATGACGGAACCAATGAACTCTTCGGGATGTCGGTAAATACGACCACGGACGCCGGAATAGCATTCACATATGCCAACCAGATCGGCTGGACCGAGCAGGCCAGGGCAATAACAGCTTCCTCCGAAGAAGAATGCAGGCAGATAGTCAGAGCCATGCAGGAGGAAATAAAGGGTGTGTACAACTTCGATCAGCTTGAGGCATTCTGGACCGAGCAGTACAGAAGCAATGTCGCCCGTTTCGGCCGCGGAGAATGGGGCGAACCGAATCCGGCCAAATAACTTACCTTCGATATACGCATCTGCATATTATATTTTCACATCTGCAGTGTCCGGCGGATTGCTTTTATCAATCCGCCGGATTATAATTAGAAAATCGGAGGGTTAGATGCATGGGTGTAACTATTAAAGACGTAGCTGAAAGAAGCGGGATATCCGTAGTTACGGTTTCAAAATATCTTAATGGCGGCAGCGTCAGACCGAAAACCGCAGAACGTATATCTTCGGCAATCAACGATCTGGGATACCGTCCCAATTCGCTTGCCAGAGGGCTTCGGAACTCATGTTCAATGACTCTCGGCATTCTTGTGGACAATATAACCAATAACTTCTATACAAGTATAATATCCTGTATGACTAATTCTCTCCAGTCAAAAGGTTACGGCTGTCTCGTGTACGAGATAGGCGACATATCTTCGGAAAAAATGAATACCGCCATGGATTTTCTGGCCGGCAAAAACATAGACGGACTCTTTATACTCTCCAGCAAGATCTCTCCGGAGCAGGCCTCACGGATAAGTGAAACATTCGAGAATCTTGTGATCATCGATAATTATATCCCGGGATTAAAAGCGGATTCCGTTTTTACGGATAATCTTTCGGCCGCCTATCAGGCAACCGAACAGCTTCTTGTCCGCGGTCATTTGAGCATAGCGATTATTACGGGGTATTCAGACAGCTTTTCTGCCAGGGAAAGACTCAGCGGGTATCTGAGGGTGCTTCAGGATTATGATCTTCCTGTCGATGAGAAACGCATTTTCCAGGATACCTACGACATGAAAGGCGGATACAGGGCTTTCAAGAATCTGTGGGATTCCACGGCAGCGAACCGTCCTACCGCAGTCCTTGTAACATCGTATTTTATGACGGTTGGGGCGATCATTGCGCTTAACGAGATCGGTCTTAATATTCCTGAAGATATCTCTCTGATCTGCTTTGACAATTATGATATTAACAAGGTTTTCCGGCCTTCTCTCTCATGTATAGCACAGCCTGTGGAAGATATTTCCCTGCAGGCAGCGGAACTGATGCTTGACAGAATATATAATCATCCTGCCGACAACAGGATAATCCGTCTTGCGCCGCGCTATTTCGAAGGAGAGTCCATTAGGAGATGCGGCAATGAATCTCTTTAATGACGATTCAAAAATCATCCAGTCTTTACAAACATTCGGCGGGCTGATAATCCTGAATATCTGCTATATTCTGTGCTGCATTCCTGTAATAACCGCAGGAGCTGCGACCATCGCCCTTTATACCGTTACATTGAATGAAGCCGACTCCCGTTCGGGATCGGCTTCAGCTCTTTTTTTCAAAGTTTTCCGGAGTGAGTTTCAAAAATCCATCAAGCTGTGGCTGCTGCTGCTTTTTATGGGAGCGGTTATTGTCTATAATTTCATATTCCTCTACGCCAACCCTCAGATCCAATCCGGATTATTCCGGGGGATCCTGATATCCGTTACCGTGATATACGCTATGATCATGACCTATATCTTTCCCATATCCGCGCGGTATGAAAACAGTCTGTTAGCCGCGCTGCGCAATTCTCTGGCACTGGCCGCCGGAAACCTTCCGATGACGGTCCTGATGGTCCTGATCAACAGCATTCCGCTGCTCATTCTGCTGTTCAGCATCAGGGTTTTTATCCTGATATCCGTTTTCCTGGTCTTTTTCTATTTTTCAGTTGCCGCCAGAATCAACTCTGCAATCCTTGTCAGGATTTTTCGCAAACTCGACAAAGAAACATAAAAGGGGCTATCCTGTCGCCGATCAGATACCGCTTACCGCTTCATCGGTGGTGAACTTATCGCTCGGCTGATCCGGGCTGTATACAATGCAGGCAAAATGATCATTTTCAGCCACTGCTACGTAATGGGCCACTCCTGCAAGTACCTCTACCTGTATTCCGGCAGGTATCCTTACTATCACAGCCAAATCCGGATCCGGTTTTCCGTCTTTAAAGCCTATAAAAGGCATAAGCGCTGTTCCCTCAAAATAATAAAAAGTTTCTGCGTATCTATGTGTCTCCCAGGTTCTGAAGATCGGGGTATGATGCCAGCCCTCGAGTATTCCGCAGACTATCTCGGACTCGCCCATCTGTGTCGAGATAGGCATCGGCCTGCACTCAAAATAATCCTCGCGGATAATCTCCTTAGGGGCTTTTCTGTCTGCAAATCTGACCCCGGGGATATCTGCTTCAAACCAGTTTATTACAGGTGCTTTTCTCATCTTTGCTTTGTCTCCTTTAGTATACTCCGCCCGTTATCCTGCTGAACTCTTTCATGGATTCATCATCGGGAACCCCGAATATCTCGGGATAATCCATCCCGACGGATCCGTATTTTTCTGCTCCAAGGCTGTGATACGGTATCAGCCTGACCTCGCGTACAGACTCAAGCGGCTCGATAATCGCGGCAATGGCCTTCATCTCCTCATTCGAATCATTTATTCCGCCGATCACCGGAATGCGGATGAAGATTCCCGGCCCCTGCCTGTCAAGCCATCTCAGGTTTTCTATTATAAGATCATTAGGAGCTCCCGCAGCGCGCACGTGACGATCCCGGCTGGCGCATTTAATATCAAACAGAAAGTAATCCGTGTACGGAAGAACTGTTTCAAATAAGCTTCTGTCAACGTTGCCGGCTGTATCTATGGCAACAGACGGCACTCCGCACTCCAGACAGCCTTTGGCGCATTCTGCTGTAAACCCGGCCTGCAGCAGCGGTTCTCCGCCTGAAAAAGTGACCCCTCCCTCCTGTCCGTAAAACGAGAGGTCCCTCCTGACGAGCTTTATGACATCTTCTGATGTATATACCTCGGAAGACCGGTTCAAGGCACGCGAAGGACATTCTGCAACGCAGTCACAGCAGAGATCACATCTTGAGCGGTTCAGGAGATGCTCCGGGCCAATAAAGGAATGCACGGATTTCTTACAAACAGCTGCGCATTTTCCACACTTCAGGCACTTTTTATCATCATACTGAAGAAGGGGGGCCGGCAGTTTTCCTTCCGGATTATGACACCAGCGGCAGTTCAGACTGCATCCCGACATAAACACGGTGGTCCGTATACCCGGACCATCGTGCAGAGAAAAACGCTGAATATTGAATACTTCCCCCGTCATGCCGATCTTGCCACCCTGCTGATAACGTGCTCCTGCATCTCCGTACACAGATCGACGAATCTGGCACTGTAGCCCCAGACCCTGATAATAAGATCCTGATGGTTCTCGGGATCCTTCTGTGCTTCCCGGAGAAGCTTAGTGTCATAGATAGCGATATTCATCTGGTTGAGACCGCTTTCAAAAGCCGCTCTTCCGAGCTTGTCAAGAATATCTATATTCTCTTCATATGAGCTTCCGAGATTACCCGGCAGAGTCATATGGACCGGACATACGCCGATCGATCTGGCGATCGAATCCTTTGCTTTTGAGATGGACGCTATCAGGGCAGTCGGCCCGTGAGTAGCCTTTCCCGGAGTGGCACAGTAATGCTCTGCTATCGGGTCACCGTACCGTCTGCCATCGGGAGTGGCTGCTATGCCGTACGCTTCCTCCAAAAACCGCCATCCCAGAAGAGCAGGAAGCATTCCAAAGCCCGTCATACGGCGGTATTCATCCAGCCAGTCACAGAAGTGTCTGGCGATATCGGCTGCAAGCTCATCCACCTCATCCAGATCATTTCCGAATTTCGGAGCGGCAAGCATCTTCTGACGCATTACCTCATAACCCTCAAAGTTAACACGGATTGCTTCTTTTATCTCGGCAACAGAATACTCTTTTTTGTCAAATACCAGTTCTTTTACGGCAGTAAGACAATCCGCCGCGGTAGGTATGGATCCCGCAAACATCATATAATCCGCAAAAGGGAATCCTCCGCGCATTATATCAAGTCCGGATTCGATGACGAAGTCATACGTACCGTTCAGGAAAACAGAGCTGACGCCCCCGGCAAGTCTGTCATCTTCCATTCTCTTAAGAAACGAGCACTTGTTGCGGACCTGAAAACGGTACTGATCCAGGAATTGCTGATAAAACTCCTCAAAGCTGCTGCAGTCTTCAATACGTCCCGATTCAAAGCCTGTGACGCAATCCGGAGTATAGTAGTGCTCATCTCCTGCCTTATTCCAGTAGCTGACTTTTTTTCTGTAGGTTCTCGGCGCCCATTCACCGTTATTAAATGCAAGTTCAAACGCGGCAACCACATCCACATGGGCAAACTCGATCCCGCTGTTGCCGTCGAGCATAATCTCAGTGCAGCCGTCATTCGTATATGTATATGCGAGTTCCTCAGGGACTCCGAAAGCAATCAGTCCGGGTATGACCACTTCATCGTTGTACATGGTGGCCTGCCCGTGTCCCATAAGCTGCACCTCCAGCATGGCCCGCCTGATATCGGGATGCAGTTTCGGATGAACACGCACATTGATATGTGGTTCCGTTTTCCGACAGCGTTTTGTCGCCTCAAGCATCAGCACGGACAGCCTGCTTCCGGCATCCGATCCATCCGGGTTCATGCCTCCGACCATCACATTTATAAGAGTATCTCCACTGTCATTAGTATTAAGCAGCTCCCAGAAATCACAAAGCTCACTCAGGACTTCTTCATCTGTCGTATATCCCGAGCTTATATCATCTTCATACCATTTCCGCAAATGAACGTCCAGTCTGCCTATATCCGCACCTGGCTTATTAAGGCAGCGTATCTTCCACATCAGATAGACGAGCTGAAGCGCCTGATCGAAATGCTCCGGAGCACGCGATGCGATCACCGAAAGGTTTTCACCGATCCTGCGGATCCTGTCGTCGGAGCCGGCCTCTTGCAGAACGGATTCCGAGTATCTTCTGATCCATGCCGCCACCTCTCCATACACTACGGAAATCGCCTCGAGCAGTTCCCTGTTGCGGGGATCCTCTGCTTTCATAGCGGAAACAGCAGCTCTCTGCGAAACACCGGCGACCCCGCTTTTCAGATACGACGTCCCCATAGGATAATGATAATTATCCTCTGTGAACATAGGACCGTCCGGAGCGGAATACTCTCTTCCGAAACCTGCCAGCCTGCCTTTTGCCGGGACCGGAGTCGGAAGCTTCCGAAGTTCTTCTATCGTGTTATTCAGAATTCTCTCATACATGATCAGATCTCCGTTTTTCAGCTGTGTTTTGCTTCTTTCTATTGCAATATATCACAACGGAAAAATGGTGTCAATAAAAATCTTAAAACGTTTTAATTTTGTGCCGCGGATATGGTGATATGCAAAAAAAATGCCGCACTAGTTACTTAGTACGGCAGAGCGATTTTGGATTTTTGAAGCCCCTCAGGTAAAAAGAGGCATTGTCCAAAGACAGCCGGCCCGTATGATACAGCTGATCTGCTCTGAAGGAATGCTCAGAACAGATCGATCACAAATCCGCTGACCGCGGCTAATACATACAGCAGTGCGAGGATCTGCAGGTTCTTTTTCAGGCAGCCGTGCATTCTGAAGAGCACAGCCAGTCCTACACCTGCACCGGCGGCGAGACCCGCTACAGCGCTCCCGAAGCTGATACTGCCCGAGATATAGAGCTCCGTGATCAGGATCGACGCAGCACAGTTGGGAATGAGGCCTATCGCCGAAGTCAGCAGCGGCTGCATGGCGCTCCCGCCGAGCAGTACCGACGAGAGATTCTCCTCTCCTATCAGTCCGATCGCGGTATTGATCACAAAATTAAAAATCAAAATGAATACAAAAAGCCTGACCGTATGATAGAGTGCCGGCCGCACGATGCCGGGGTACCTGTCGCAGCCGCAGTTCTCACACAGATCATGAGGCTCGTGATGATGCGGATGAGGTACATGGCCCACTATCAGATCGATCAGAAAGCCCCAGAAAAGTCCTATGACCAGCTTCGAAAGCAGGAGCGGCAGGATCTGCCCTATGGCGGCCGAACCGCTGCCGAGCATGATGATCACCGCTTCGTCCGAGGTGGAAAGTAAGATCGCCATCAGCGTGCCCAGACTGATCACACCGCCGGCATACATATTCGCACCCATTACGGAGAATCCGCACTGCGGCACAAGTCCCATAAGAGACCCCCACAGCGGCCCCAGCTTATGGCCCTTGGCAAAAAGCTTTTCTATCCACGAACGGCTGTGGTGCTCCAGCCCCTCCAGCAGCAGAAAGGCCGCAAAAAGAAAGGGCAGAAGCTTTGCCCCGTCTATCAATGCATCAAGTAAACTATCCCAGATCAGTTCCATAATTACCTCAGATACTGCTTAAGTGTGATCTTACCGCCTGAGAAGGTGCACTCGCCGAATGCGCCGCTCACTATCGGCATCGCAGGCGGCAGATGCCCCAGATCCGCATCAAAGATCACCGGCACGTCTATCCCGTCCAGCGCGGAGAGGACCGCGTCCTTCTGGCTCATGCCGAAAGCGCAGTCATCGTACATCAAGGGTCTGCCGAAGATAAAGCCCGAGGCCGCCGCGAACCAACCGGCACTGCGGAGCTGCCAGAGCGCTCTGCGAACCTCGATGGAACTGTAATCGCAGGACTCAAGGAACCAGAGCACGCCCTCGTGCCCGTATCTGTTATTATATCCGGCCACACGGTCATAAGAAGTCCCGACGAGCGTCCGAAGCACGTCCAGACAGCCTCCGGTTAGCCTGCCGCTGACCGTGACTTCATCGCTCCATACCGGTCTGCCGTCAGTTCCGTATCCGGGAAGCAGGCATGCGCTTGCCGACGGAGTCCGGGTGATATTATAGACGGGCCTTTCGCTCTCGTGCGTCCCATCCTCCGGACCCTCCCAGCCGTCATAGCTGCGAAAAGTAATGCAGCCGTCCTTCACATTCTCTCCGGAGAGAAGCTGCCAGGCGTCCTCTACCGAAGGGTGGGCCGGCTTCATGGCAAATGTTCCGGCGCAGGGCCCGTATATCGCCGCCGTATCGCAGATGAGCGGCAGCGTGAACGTCAGGTTCGTATTATCCGAATAACCCATGAACCACTTTGGCTGCGCGGCGCCTATGCGATCAAAATCCACATATCCCAGGTCCTCGCACATAGTCTCTCCGCCCCCGCAGGATATGATAGCGTCACAGAAATCACCGGTAAAGAAATCATTGATTTCCTCCCCGCATTTCTCGGGAGTATTGCTCTTGCCAAGGCCCACAGCCTTGCGGCAGTTGGGTCCGATGACAGTCCTGTATCCTCGCTCTTCAAACTCCTTAAGCGCCAGATCAAACCACCTTGCGTAAGGCTCGTCCACCGCGCCGAACGAAGGAGCGATAAAGCCGGCCCTGCCGCCCTTTTCTAAAAACTTTGGGAACCTCATATTATTCTCACCTTTACACTGCGATCATCATAAAAACCTGCTCGGACGCGGTCTGTATGCACCCTTTTTGTGGAAGGAGCACGTCTATCTGAACACGATCTTCTGCTGTTTCGTATCGAAACCGGCGGTAACCGGGCCGTCTGCTCCCTCTGAGAGGATTCTGAGTGCCAGCGGATCCTCCAGCTCTGTCTGGATGGCTCTGCGCAGGGGTCTGGCTCCGTACTTGGGATCAAAGCCTTTTTTCATCAGATATTCTCTGGCCGGCACGGTAACCTTGAGAGTAAAGCCCATGGCCGCCCTGACTCTGTCCGCAAGGTCCCTGAGCTGAAGGTTCAGGATCTGTCTGACGTCTTCCCTGGCAAGCTGTCTGAATACCAGTATCTCATCGATACGGTTCAGGAATTCGGGCTTGAAAATCCTGCGGACCTCCTCCATCACGCCCTCCTTCATCTTACGGTAGTCGGCTTCTGCAGACGAATCTGCCGTAAAGCCGAGGCTGCGAGGGGTGATGATGCGCTCCGCACCGGCGTTCGAAGTCATGATTATGATCGTATTGCGGAAATCTATCCTGCGTCCCTGTGCATCGGTGATATGACCGTCGTCAAGGATCTGAAGCAGCACATGGAAGATATCGGGATGTGCCTTCTCGATCTCGTCAAAAAGCAGCACGCAGTAGGGATTGCGGCGGATCTTCTCGGAGAGCTGCCCTCCCTCGTCGTATCCCACATATCCGGGCGGCGAGCCTATGAGCTTGGATACGCTGTGTGCCTCCATGTATTCGGACATATCGACCCTGATCATGGCGTCGTCTCTTCCGAAAAGAGCTCCTGCCAGCGCTCTCGCCAGCTCCGTCTTGCCTACGCCCGTAGGGCCGAGGAACAGGAATGAACCTACGGGTCTCTTCGGATCCTTCAAGCCCACTCTGCCGCGCCTTACGGCATTTGATACGGCTGTGACGGCCTCGTCCTGGCTTATGATGCGGCGATGCAGCTGCTTCTCGAGATCCGCGAGCCTGGCGGATTCGGACTGAGTGAGCCGCGAGACCGGGATCCCGGTCAGGTCCCCGATGACTCCGGCCACTACCTCGGCTTCCACTTCCGGTCTGTCTGCAGCGGATCTCCTCCTGCTGCCGGCGCGGTCCATGACCACTCTGGCGCAGGCCTCATCGAGCACGTCGATCGCCTTGTCCGGCAGGAATCTGTCGCTGATATACCTGGCTGAAAGCCTGGCCGCCGTCTCCGCTGCGGTATCGGCGATCACTACGCCGTGATGCTCCTCAAAATATCCCTTGAGACCCTTCAGGATCTCCTCTGTCTCCGCCTCTGACGGTTCCTCCACCATAATGGGCTGGAAACGCCTCTCCAGAGCGGCGTCTTTTTCTATATGCTTGCGGTATTCATCTACCGTAGTCGCACCTATGATCTGTATCTCACCGCGTGAAAGCGCGGGCTTGAGGATATTTGCGGCATCGAGCGCTCCCTCGGCGCCGCCCGCACCTATCAGCGTATGAAGCTCGTCCATAAAGAGCAGGATATTGCCGTCAGATGCCGCCTCTCGTATGACATTCTCTATACGCTCCTCAAATTCTCCGCGGTACTTCGTGCCAGCCACCATACCTGCCATATCCAGTGCAAGGAGTCTCTTGCCCCTGAGACTGTCAGGGACATTGCCGGCGCTGATCTCCTGTGCCAGTCTCTCCACGATTGCGGTCTTGCCTACGCCCGGTTCTCCGATGAGGCAGGGATTGTTCTTGGTACGGCGGCTCAGCGTCCTGATCAGGCGCTTTATCTCCGCGTCCCTTCCGATCACCCTGTCCATTTTGCCGTCCGCAGCCAGCTGGGTCATATCCCTGCTGAAGCGCTCGATCGTGGGAGTACCGGCAGCAGCATCCCTGCGGTCCTCCTGAGAGTCACGGAAATACACCGCTCCGTCCTCTCCCATGGCCTGGCACAGATTCCCTACGAAACGCTCGCTGTCAAAATTCAGGGTATTGAGCAGACGCATGGCCACGTTATCCTGCTGGTTAAACAGCCCGAGCATCAGATGCTCCGTACCGATCTGCCCGCGTCCGGTCCTCTGCGCGATCTGCCAGCTCTTCTCAAAGGCATCGAGCACGCGAGGGCTCCACTCCGGATCGCTCTTTCTGCCGCGTCCGCGGTCCCGCAGGCTTACGAGCTTGTCCATAGCCTCACGGAATTTGTCGGCGGTGATGTCCATCTGCGAGGCCACTTCGCTGACCACGCAGTCCGTGCTGAGCAGCCCCAGCATCAGATGCTCGGTGCCGACGTAAAGTTCATGCATTTCTTTAGCGCAGTTGACGGAAGAGGCCAGTGCCTCCTCCGCCACTTTGGTGAAAGGATACTTTTCTTTATTCATTTTATTTCCTCATAGATCATGGCATGGCGCAGGCGTTTGACGGCATCCCGGTATAAACCGGGATCCTGAATGTGAGAGCGCAGCTGCCACGCAGTGCCTCGGTATAGGCTTTTGCGAGCATACGGCCTTCACCGTAAGGACCCTGCGTATCCGTGGAGAACTGATGTGAGTTCGTGCCGTTCACCACGTTATAGCGCTTGTAATAGACGGTAGCCTGATTGCGCTGCAGATACTCTGTGGCAAAGTACTTCGCTCCGCCCTCGATGGCCGCCTCGCGGGTGTTCCAGTTGTTTTTGGAGAGCTTCGCGATATGCAGTCCTCTCGACCAGGCCGTGGAGTATGCGCTGTCCACGTATGCGCCGATATTAAAGTAATTATAATAGCCCTCGTACCCCGGTATCAGACCGTGTATCTGCGGCCTGCTCTTGATCGTAGTGATCTTATCTTCCAGCGTGACCTTGTAATCGTTTATCGGAGAAGTGCCAAGCTCCTGTGTAATGATGCAGTTTATGGCTATGGGATTGATCCCGAACTTTGAACCGGCATCAGCTATAGTCTGCGGATAGTTGATATATGTCTTGTCTGTCAGATGGTAGAACTCGCCCTCTTCGGTAATGTGGTATCTGCCCTTTTCACTGTCAGTATCCGTAGCCTGTGATGCAGTACGTGTCGGGTAGCTGTAACTTAGCCATTTGGCGCCGATCTCTGCCGCGGCAGCGGACACTCCCGCGGCGTCCAGACCACCGCTGTAATTCAGATCGAGGAACTGGAATATATCGGTACTGTTCAGGAAGTTGCGCGGATCCATGTAATATTTGATGATATCCTTGCTGGCGATCGCCCAGCTGCTGCCGTCCCAGTTCTTGACCCATTTGCCTGTCTCGGGGTTGTAGGCCTCCGGATCGGTGGATTTCCATGATGCCGGAGCCGGCGAACTGTTCGTATCATAGATCAGGCTCACCGCCTTCGTACCACCCCAGCTCGAAGGCAGCATGCTGCCGAAGACATACTGGTTCTGTACGCTCACCGCCCAGCTGTCTGATACGTGATCTGCCACAAAAGTCCATCCGGGATACTTCTCGTGCAGGGCGCGCAGCGCGCTCCTGTAGCTGTCAGGGAAGCCCTGCTCTTCGAGATACGCTTCAAAAGCCGGATCCGATACGCCGGAGGTATCCTTAACAGTCAGGAACTGATTGTATACATATCCGGTCTTGCCGTTCACGCTGACCTGATACCATTTGGTGCCGTAGCTGTCGGAGACCTTCATGCCGTCTTTCTCTCTGAGGACAGTGACTTCGGTATTCTTGCTCAATGTAGCAACGATGTCCGAATCTGTGGTCGCATCCGCACGCAGACGCACACTGCCGGCTGTGATCACGCCTATGGACGTATCCGTGCCCGGCTCCTGCGGCGGATCCAGCTCCACCTGCAGTACCAGCAGGTACGTGCCGCTGACCCAGCCCTCCAGAGACTCGCCTGATATGGGATCGTCATAGACGACCTGATACCACCAGACCTCTCCTATCTGCTGCCTGGCCTTTATATCCACAGTCGAATTCCTGGGAATCTCTATGATCGGCTTATCGCTGGTCTTGCCGGGAATACGGCGCAGATTAAGGTCGCTCACGGTCTTGCCCACATATATGTACTCGACGATATGGTCGGTAAAAGCATTCATGTAATCGGATAGCCTGTATTCGACGAGCTCAGACACTGCGCCCTTGCCGCCTGCTACATATGCAGACGAAGGCTTGAAGCTCTGCAGATAGCGGAACTGCTCTTCCGTAATGTTCTCGCCCAGAAGCAGCAGCGGGCTGCCCATCCCGGCAGCAAGTGCGCTGATGGAGAGCGCGTCAGGGAAATTGAGCGCGGATGCGGCGCAGACCGTATCAGAAGTAAAAAGATCGCCGTACGCCTCCAGTATAGCGAGATTAGTAAGATACCGGTTCGCACCGGATATACGGCTCGCGCTGATCCCGAGCGCCTCCAGATTAGCTTCGGCTTCGGATCCGATGCGCGAAGTCCCTCCCACGATCACGGCGCTGCTCACGCCCCGGGTCGTCAGGAAGTCCGCAGTCTCGGGATCTATGGCTCCGTCACTGTCCATAAAGAGTATCGGAGCCCCAAGGATCGCTGCAGCAGTACTGACTGAAAGCGCGTCCGGATAATCGTATGCATAGGCAAAGAAGACCCGGTTGATGCCTCCGGTCAGTTCTGCCAGAGCGGAAGCCGCCGAAAGCGCGGTGGCGAATCTGTTCCTGCCGCTGATTCTGACTGTCTCTATGCCCAGTCCGGAAACCGCAGATGAAAGCTCCTCGCTGACCGCTCCGGTGCCTCCGAGAATGATCACTCTGGAAGCTCCCAGCTCGCTGATCCTGGCAACGACTCTGTCCGCGGGGCCGCCCGCAAGCAGGATCGGCGCATCGGCAGCCTTGGCCAAAGGCGCTCCCGCCAGTGCATCCGGGAAATTCCGGCCCGAGGCCAGAACGACAGTCCCGGCGCTCTTCCATCCGGCAGCCGAGACGCTGATTGCAGTCTCGTACCTGTCGCTTCCGGAAAGTCTGGTGACTTCGATCAGGTCTGTATCCGCGCCGGCTCCCTGTGCCGCCGCGGTCAGTATCAGACATATGGTCAAAAATGTGATTATCGCTTTTTTCAAATCGTTCTCCCGTGCGGGATAAGGTTCCCGCAATAAGATATCACTTCAGATTCTTTTTCTCGAAATCCTCCATGAACTGTACCAGTGTCTCGACGCCGGCCTTAGGCATGGCATTGTAGATACTGGCTCTCATGCCGCCCACGGTCCTGTGGCCTTTAAGATTCTCGAGGCCGGCAGCCTTTGCCTCGGCCACGAACTTCGCATCCAGATCCTTATCATCGGTCACAAAGGGCACGTTCATCAGCGAACGGTCTTCCTTCCTGACCGTGCCGCGAAACAGTCTGCTGCGATCCAGGAAATCGTACAGCAGCGCGGCTTTTTCTTCGTTGCGGGCCTTCATTACGGACAGACCGCCCATATCAAGGAGCCATTTGAAGACCTTGCCGCAGATGTAAATGGCGTAACAGTTCGGGGTATTGAACATGGAGCCGTGATCGATGTACGTGCGGTACTGCATCATAGTGGGCACGCCAGGCAGGTCCTCCTGTGGGATCATATCCTCGCGAATCGTGCCTATCACGAGGCCCGCGGGTCCGACATTCTTCTGGACACCGCCCCAGATCATGGCATATCTGCTCACGTCCACAGGCTCAGACAGGTAGCACGAGGACATATCGGCGATCAGCGGCACGCCCTTCGTATCGGGGATGAAATGGTACTTGGTGCCGTAGATCGTATTGTTCTCACAGATATATACGTATCTGGCGTCCTCTCTGACCGGCAGGTCGCTGCAGTCGGGTATATAGGTGAAGCCCTTGTCCGCGGATGAAGCTATAGCCGCGGCATCGCCAAATCGCCCGGCCTCCTCAAAGGCTTTCTTCGCCCACTGTCCGGTCACGATATAGTCGGCTCTGCCTCCGCGCATAAAATTCATGGGGACCATGGCGAACTGCAGCCAGCCGCCGCCCTGCGCAAAGAAGACTTTATAATTGTCCGGGACCTGAAGCACCCTGCGGAAATCCGCCTCGGTCTCGTCTATGATATCCTGGAACATGGACGAGCGGTGGCTCATCTCCATCACGGACATACCGCAGCCGCGGTAATCCATCATCTCTTCCTGAGCCTCACGGAGAACTTCCTCGGGAAGTACAGCCGGACCTGCCGAAAAATTATATATTCTGCCCATTGAACGTTCCTTCTTTCCTGAATTATAGAGATTATGTAATTATACTTCCCGTGTTAATATATTGCAATATTTTCGTAACAAAAGCCGTTGACTTTCACACTTTTTGCGGCTAAAATCATATCATACTCATATTTTTGCCGACGGAGGATGGTATGGCATACATTCAAAGACACCTTCAGGAAAGTATACTTCAGCTGAGCGGCGAGTACCCCGTGATACTGGTCGCGGGTCCCCGGGGAGCAGGCAAGACGACCGTACTTCGAATGCTCATGGATATGGAGGAGGCGCTTCCTTCGGGCTACATGGCCAGGGCTGCCAGAGTGCCCGGACTGTCCGCGACCAGCTCAGATCACCGCAGATTCGTTTCTCTTGACGATCTGGCCAAGCGTGACATGGCCAAGAACGATCCCTCACTCTTTCTTCAGATCTTCAAACCTCCCCTGCTCATATCGGAGATCCAGTATGCTCCCGAGCTCCTGCCATTTATTAAGAAGCGGATCGAGGAAGACCGCCGTCCCGGTGATTTCTGGCTCACCGGCTCGCATCTCTACGATCTGATGGACAGCGTGTACAAGGAGCTTGCCGGCGACGTAGCCCTGCTTAATCTCTTCTCCCTCTCCCACAGCGAGATGGAGGGGATAGAGCGCGACCCCTTCAGAGCCGACCGCGGTTATCTGTCCTCAATTCACGAATCATCCGCAGATGCGGCAAGGGTCTTTGATGCTATCTGGTCGGGGTCGGCGCCAGGCAGACGTGAAAATGCTCCGGGGACTGCGGATAAGACGGGTGATGATCAGGCCATCTGGGAGGCATTCTATTCGCATTACATCGACTCCTGCATCCGCAGGGACGTGCGCGATATAGGCGGGGCGATCGATCCCCTGAAATTCCTGCATTTTATGACGGCAGCCGCCGCAAGGTGCGGCGAAGTCCTGAACGTCAAAGCCATAGCCGACGACGCACGCATAGATCAGGTCACCGCCAGAGGCTGGCTCGGCATACTGGCTAATATAGGTATCATATTCTATCTCCACCCATATGAGCACGACGCCTTAAAGCGCGCTCTCAAGGCTCCCAGGCTGTATTTCTATGACACGGGGCTGGTGTGCTATCTCACCAGATGGACCTCTCCTTCCTCAGCCATGACCGGAGCCATGCGCGAGAGGCTTTTTGAATGCTATATCGTCTCCGAGATCGTCAAAGGCTACTGCCACCACGGTACGATGCCGTACATATACTATTACAGAGACCGCGACGGCGCGGAGATCTCCCTGATCATGAAGGAGGACGGCGTGCTGCATCCTGTCCGCATCTGCATGAGCGGAGACCCTGTAAAGCGAATGACTTCTTCGTTTGTTCTGCTCGAGCGCACCGGCGAGGCCATCGGCGACGGAGCAGTGATATGCCTGACAGACAGACTGAGGCAGCTTGGCGACGGCATATATGCCGTTCCGGCGAATTATATCTGAGGAGATACGCATGACTGATATAAAAAAAGAAAAGGCCCTGATCGCCATGAGCGGAGGGGTGGACTCGTCCGTGGCAGCTTATCTCGCTTTGCACTCCGGATACGAGTGTACGGGCTGCATGATGAAACTTTACGAGGGAAACTCAGACTCTGATGTCTCATCCTGCTGCAGCGCAGACGACGCGGAGGACGCGCGGGCGGTGGCCCACCGGCTCGGGATACCTTTTTATGTGTTCAACTATACCGATATATTCCGCCGCGAAATTATCGACCGCTTTACGGACTATTATCTCCGCGGCCTCACCCCGAATCCCTGCATAGACTGCAACAGGATCATGAAATTCGGAGCGCTGATGCAGCGGGCGGACGAGCTGGGCTGCAGATACGTCGTGACCGGACATTACGCCCGGATAGAGCGCGACGGAGGCAGCGGCCTGTGGCAGCTGAAAAAAGCCTCGGATCCCGCAAAGGATCAGAGCTATGTCCTCTACCAGCTTACGCAGGAGCAGCTCTCCCGCATACTTCTGCCGCTGGGCGGCATGGACAAGGGGCAGGTGCGCGGGATAGCCGGACAGCAGGGCTTTATCAACGCTCATAAGTCCGAAAGTCAGGACATCTGCTTCATTCCAGACGGGAACGTGGCGGACGCGGTAAGGAAATACACCGGTGCCGACCCCGCCCCGGGCGATTTCGTGGACAGTGAAGGCCGTATCCTCGGCCGGCACAGGGGCATTTGCTCGTATACCATCGGGCAGCGCAGGGGGCTGGGTATCGCCCATGAGAGTCCTCTCTACGTATGCGGTATCGACGTGGCCGGCAACCGCATAATCCTCGGCAGCGACTCCGATCTGTTCTCCGATACCGCGCATCTGCGCTGTGTGAACTGGATCAGCGGCAGTATCCCGGAGGACGAGGTGCGCTGCAGCGTGCGCATACGCTATCACGCTCCGGAGGTCCCGGCCACAGTAAAACCGCTCCCTGAGGGAGCGGCTCTGGTAAGTTTTGACAGACCGGTACGGGCGGTCACGCCCGGCCAGAGTGCCGTATTCTATGACGGCGATACAGTACTGGGAGGCGGCGAGATCGTCTGACCTACCCTCGGAGCATGGCGCGGCGCCGCTGTCATCAATTCAGGCTGCCGTAAGGCGCACCCGCATCACCTGGCGATATCCACCAGGACCTCATCGGAAAGCGCTCCTGTACCGCCGAATACTATAAAGTGATCGACATCCTTTTCTGTTTTATAGCCGGATGCAGCCGACGTCCCGCCGGGACCGGCCAGGAGCAGCGGAACACCCAGTTCATGTGCGAGAGGGCCGCCCGCCAGACCGTCGGGATAATTCGTCCCCGTAGCCAGCGTCACGCAGGCAGGAGTCTGTATAAAGCGCTCTGCGACTTTTACGGAAGTCTCATAGCGGCTTTTGCCGCTGATACGGTTCACATCAGTTTCGCCCGCCGCTTCGCGGATCTGTGCTTCGGTATCCGACGTCACCGCTGCCGTTCCTCCCAGGATGTGTATCGCTCCGAAGCTGTGATCTTCGAGGAATTCCCTCTGATCATCCGCAAGTCCCATCCTGCTGACAAGCATGATCGGCAGTCCCAGCGATGAAGCTGAGAGCGCGTCCGCGAAATTCTCGCCGGCCACGACGATCAGCTCGTCACCGTCATCAACTCCGATCTCCTCCAGGATCTTCATATTTGTAACAAATCTGTTCCGGCCCGAAAGCCTGCTGACAGAGATCCCGGCAAGGGACTCCTCCACGAGTTCCGGCACCACGCCGTTTCCTCCGAGGATATAGACATTACCTCCTTCGGCAAGGTTCTCCCTGATAAACTCAGCCGCATTGACAACTCCGTTTCCCGTCTTTCCAACAAGGAGGATCGGAGCTCCTTTTTTGATCGCCAGGCTCGAGCCGGCCAGTGCATCGGCGAATGTATCTCCGCCGGCCACGACCACCGCATCGAACTTGCCGCCGCCCCTTATCTCCTGCAGCTTCTTTGCGATCTCAAGTGAAGTATCATAACGGCTCTTGCCATAGATGCGTTCTTTTGTGACATCCAGCACTCTGACCTGGACGGCGAAGCTGCTGTCAAAGTAATTTGCGCGTATCGTCGTGATGCCGCTCCACAGGCCGGTCATCACATAGCTGTTCTCATAGTCGATATTCAGCATAGTTGGATCGTCCGCCATCCATTGCAGCGGCGAGAAATCCGGCAGGACGCTGTCTGCGGGCCAGCTGTCTTCATATGAAAAACCTCTCGCCGGCAAAGGCAGATATACCTCTTCACCGGCGAAGATCTCATAGGGTTCCGGTGAATCACCGACGAATATTTCCTTTATCCATGAGGTCCTGATATCCACTATGCCAATCGAAAATTCATCCAAGGGCTCCATGTATGTTATCGGGGAATCGCTCTTTGCGAACTCCTGCACATAGTAATTCACGCCGTTCACGACCACGTGAGCCACGCCTACCCTGTTAAAGGCGCTGCTGAGCATATTCCTGCGGTGTCCCTGTCCTGAGTAAGGTTGTCCGTCCTCCCTAAGAGCTGTGAACGCGGCTTCATCGTTCTGGTAACCTGCTGCGATATTCTCACCGCAGGTATAGTATGAATATCCTCTTTCGTCATAGGCCGTAAAGCAGCTGCTCCCGTCGGGCCTCGAATGTCCCCACTGGATCGCGATCTCCAGCGCTCTCTGCATCGCGACCAGTTCCAGGGCGTAATCGTACTCCAGTGTTCCGAGTCCGCTGTAGACTTCCCTGACCGTATCCGTGAGATCCCACGCCCAGGCCTCGCTGCCCGTACGGAAACCGTTGATCATGCCGAGCTGCTTCCTTGCGCCGGTCTGTACGAATTCTGCACCTGTGATGATCGTAATGGTATCATCCGCATCCGCACGCACCGCGGGTGTCAGAGACACGAGCGTACAGGCCGCAAGCATTACGGCCAGAAATCTTCCGAAAAGTTTTTTCATTTCTGGTATTCTCCTTATAGGCCGGGACTGATGCCCGGCGGGCTTTTATTCCTTCTGGGTGATTACAGAACCTGCGGGCACGCTGTGTGTAAGCCAGACGTTTCCGCCGATCACAGCCCCGTCTCCTATGACGGTCGATCCGCCCAGGATCGTGGCGCCGGCGTAGATCACGACGTCATTGCCTATATCAGGATGGCGCTTGATGCCCTTTACGAGTTCCCCGTCATCGCCCACGTCAAAACTCTTCGCACCGAGGGTGACGTGCTGATAGAGCTTCACGTTCGTGCCTATGGTAGTCGTCTCGCCTATGACCACTCCCGTGCCGTGATCGATAAAGAAAAACTCTCCGATGGTGGCTCCCGGGTGGATATCTATGCCTGTGGTTCGGTGCGCGCATTCAGTGAAAAACCTGGGCAGCACATCGACGCCGCGAAGGTAAAGCACATGCGCTATCCTGTAAGCGCTGATAGCTTTGAATGCAGGATAAGAAAGGATCACCTCATCCACACTCTTTGCCGCGGGGTCGCCCTGATAGGCAGCCACAAGGTCAGTACGCAGGATACGCTGTATCTCCGGAAGTGACGAGATGACCGCGTCGGCCTCCGCCTCCGCGCTGTCGTTCCCGTCCAGAACATACCTCAGTGCTCTGATCAGCTGCTCCCTGCCTTCGCGGATATAGTCGGCGCGCTTTTCCTCTTCGCTGGCCGCAGGATCCGGCTCTCCCATATGCTTCGGGAACATCGCCGCAATCAGCAGAGTGAGCGCCGACGAAGCGCTCTGCGAGAAGCCTGCGTAGTCACGACCCGTTATCACAACCCTGGATCTGGATCTCCATGTCACATCCGCGGTAAGCTTCGCCGCGGTCTCTTTGATGATGTTTTCGCTCATATCAATCCTCCGACATCAGTCCGTCGTAAATGTCTCTGTAGTATTCTGTCCGGTCTCCGACCATGATATCTCTCAGATCGTTTCTCAGAGAGGCGTCCATGAGATACGCACTTACCCGCGGCGAGAAGCGGCCGCGGTCCTTTTCGAGCACATACCTGACCGACTCGTCAAAACTGTCTTCGTCGCCATCCAGCAGGAACGAAACTACCGCCGCCACATCCGTCATCTGTCTGAACGGCGATTCCATGCGGCTGTAACCGGCGGGAAAACCCTTCGTACCGTCGTACCATCTGTGATGGCCGCGAGCAGCGTCGGCATAGCGTGCAGTCGAAGGCCGTCGTCGCAGATCATCGTATCCGGACACCGTATGTACCTGGTCTATCTCATACTCGCTATCCAGAAGATTCCGGATCTGATACGTGCGTATCAGTTCCATTTTGAACATTCCGAAATCATAGAAGAAACCGCACTTTTCCGCGTATTCCAGAAGGAGCTTCTCCTTTGCCTGCGCATCGGCGCACGCCGCCGCAAACGGAATATCGTCAAAGAAGTCGGTCTCGCCGGCATACACGGCAGCTGCGAATCTGCGCATCATATCTCCTGCTTTGCGGCAGCGTATGTAGAGATTGCCGGAAAAACGCTGCATCAGCTGCGAGACGATACTGCTGTACGGCATCACGCCGTCCGCCTCATAGTACTCGGAAATGATCTGATGTATCTGATACCTGAAGAAGTCGGCATATACGTCCGGCGGCGCGCTCATGACCGTATGCATCATCTTGCGGTAAGCGGATGCAAGGAACCTGGTGCAGTGCAGATCATCACGAAGCTGCGCGTTGTCACGGATCAGCCTGCCATAATATATCGGCAGCTGGATATTGCCGTAGAGCCCCGACTCATCATATTTGTCATACGGAGTCTTAAGTATCAGCTCCTCAAGGCGCCGCATTGTGGTCCTCAGATCCACATAGCCGCAGCTGTACTCCATCTCATAATAAGGCCAAAGCCAGCGCACGCTCGGGTCATTCGAGCCTTCCTCGGGCCTGAAGACCTCGTAGCAGGAGTCCAGGACTTCCGCCAGTTCTTCGCGTGTCAGATCACCCGACGTCAGCTCGCGCCTGTTCGCGCTCATCTGCTGGTGCGTCCCCCGCAGGAACCTCTCCCACGGCAGCCCCGGCGCTGCAGCCCGGTAGCGCGGATCGCGGATGATCTGCAGTGTCCGCGCGCTGGCAGCTATACGGCGTTTGTGATCGCGGCAGCAGAGCGCTATATTTGCAAAAGACCTGATGATGTAGCCCTTGGTCTCTTCGTCTTCGATCTCATCAAAAAACCTGATATATGAAGAAGCCTCGGTAAAGACCATCTCGTTCTGAAAAGCCATCGAGTCGGTCTGCTCCGAATTCACCCACTCCAGCGCTCTGCGCATATAGTAGATGCCCATGCCGAGCTTGTAGAGTTCTTTGATCACCAGGTCACGCTTTTTCTGTATTCTGTAGCAGCTGAGCAGTGCGTCGTGTATCAGCGTATAGATGCCGGTATCCAGATTAGTACGCCAGTCCATAAGTCTGTCCGCGAATTCCTCGAGCTCCGACAAGGTGTGCTCATCCGCTCCGTGCAGCGAGTCAAGATCCGAGAAAAGCTGCCCGCTCAGGATCGAGATGTTCTCTTTTTTCAGCGCACTGATACGCCTGCGCGCGTATGAACGCTCCTCAAGCCAGCTTTCAAAGCTGCCTGCGGGCCTGTCGAATCGGCGCAGTGAATCTATCTCCATGATGTTTTTGATATACTGTTCCTGATATGGGCGCATAACTCCCTCTGTACACAGCTGCCGGCTGTACCGCTCAGCGCGCTATCCCTCTCAGCATCTGCATCAGCGCGTTTACGTCTATGGGCTTGGCCAGGTGACCGTTCATGCCGGCTTCCCTGGACCTGGCTATATCCTCCGCAAAAGTATTGGCCGTCATAGCGTAGATAGGCACGGAGGAGCCGTCTTCGCGGCCGCTCCCCCTGATGGCGCGCGTGGCCTCGTAACCGTCCATCACCGGCATCTGGACGTCCATAAGTATCAGATCAAAATGCCTCTCCGGAGATCCCGTAAAGCGCTCCACGCCCTCTCGTCCGTTCACCGCGCATTCGATCTCGGCTCCGGTGGTGCTCAGGATCTCCTTTGCGATCTCCATATTGATCATATTATCCTCGACGAGCAGGATCCTCCTGCCGGTAAGATCCGGACCCGCGGAAACTCCGGCAGCAGGAGAATCGGCGCTCAGCGCTCTGTTAAGCCCGTTGATCAGCGATTTTCTGAAGAAAGGCAACGGGATAAATGTCCTGATGCCGCTCCTTACTGCCTGATATTCGATATCCTCCCATACCAGATCGCTGATCAGCACCTGTACGACAGACGGATAAGATTTCGATATATACTGGGCCAGATCCAGCACCGACATACCCTCGTCACGAGAGCTTCCGATGACCAGCCCGTCGTAATGTTCCCCGTGGAAATCCGCATCGGTGAGCGCCGCCATGATCTCCTGCATGGATGAGGCGACGGTGTATGATATGCCGAACTCATCGAGATATCTGCGGTAGAGTACCTCCTCCTTTGTATCGGAGACCAGTATCAGCAGGCGGCTTCGCGAGAGTGCAGACGTGTCGATCTCGATCTTCTCGTACTCGAGCGGAATACTCACGGTAACCGTAGTGCCGCAGCCCGGTGCGCTCTTTATCGCGATGGTTCCGCCCATGGCGTCAACCATCTTTTTTACGATGCTCATGCCCAGTCCCGTACCTTCGATACCGGATATCGTCGAGCTGTTCACGCGCTCAAAAGGAACGAAGATCCTCTTGAGGAATTCTTCGCTCATACCGATGCCGTTGTCGATGCATACGAAGGTCAGCAGGCACTTGCCTTTCGCGAGCTTCTGTGAGACGCTGATGCGGATATCTCCGCCGTCGTTTGTGAATTTGACGGCGTTGTTGACTATATTAACGTATATCTGACGCAGACGGAGCGCGTCGCCGCGCAGACTCTCTCTCTCGATATTCTCTGTTTCTAACTTATATGTGTGGTTCTTTTTTTCGAGCTGTGGACGGAGGATCGTCATGCAGTCATGAAGCAGGTCGCTCAGTGAAAAAGACTCGCTCTGAAGCTGCATCCTGCCCGAGTTGATGCGCGACATATCCAGCACGTCGTTTACGAGGCTGAGCAGATGATCGCTGGCAGTCTCGATCTTGGAGATGGAGTCCAGGATACGGGCCTTCTCGTCGATGTGGCGCTTTGCCAGAGCCGAAAGACCTATTATCGCGTTCAGCGGGGTGCGGATGTCGTGAGACATATTGCTCAGGAACGTCTCTTTGGCAGCGTTAGCGGCGTTCGCCTCTTCGAGCTGCCGGCGCAGACGGGCATTCTCCTCAGCGAGCCTTGCGTTTTCGGCAGCGACATCGGCATTTTCCGCAGCCGTATCAGCGCCTGCGGCAGGTATATTTTTAATGGTTGTTTCAGCCATCTGTTCAGTGCTCCTTTGAGGGTCCGGGTGCGTGACTGCACTCAGTCTCTCCACCACAAATATATCACAACAGAATTCTTATGTACTCCTCTGCCCCGGTTTTATCACAGAAGCGCCTTTACGCACTCTTCGACCTTTGCCATGTCGGCGGTCGGCTCGAAGCGCGCCGCAACTTTTCCCTCACGGTCGATGACGAATTTCGTGAAATTCCACTTTATATCCGGTTTCTTGTCCCAATCAGGATCCGCCTCGGAAAACATCTTCTCCAGAAGCGCCTTGTAAGGATGCTCATCAAAGCCCGCAAAGCCTTTTTCAGACTTAAGGTAAGTGTAAAGAGGCAGCTCGTTTGCACCGTTGACGTCAGCTTTCTTCATCTGAGGGAAAGTGGTATTGAAATGCACCGTACAGAACTCGTGGATCTCGTCGTCGGATCCCGGAGCCTGTCCGCCAAACTGGTTGCACGGGATATCGAGGATCTCCAGGCCCTTGTCGTGATAATCCAGGTACATCTGCTCTATCGGTGCATACTGCGGAGTGAAGCCGCACCCCGTGGCGGTATTGACGACCAGAATGACTTTGCCCCTGTATTCGGCGAGAGAGAGCTCTTCGCCCTTGCCGGTAGTTACTTTGTAATCGTAGATCATGTTCTCTGCCTCCGTTTTTTTTGCCATATATTATATAACAAAAACTGCTCCGAGTACATATCACAATGGTACAAAAAAGGATGGGATGACATCCGATGAAGAGCCCGCGCAGGCGGGCGATGAAGCGATGATGTCATCCGGCGAATTCCATATTGGTTCGAATCCCAAGGGTACAAAAAAGGATGGCGCATCGCCATCCTTTTTATGGACCCGAAGGGATTCGAACCCTCGGTCTCTGCGTTGCGAACGCAGCGCTTTCCCAGCTAAGCTACGAGCCCGTACGGATAAAGATTATATCTCATTTTCTAAAAAAATCAACCCAAATAATTAAATCGCAGCCGCATCCCGTAAGAAGCGGAACACGGCTGCGGTAAAAAGGCCGTTAAAGCCGGAAATTACATAAGCTTGCGGAACATGGCCTCAAAATCAGCGAGGGTCGCGGGTCTGGGATTGCCGGGCGCGCAGGCGTCTGCGGCAGCCGACTCGCAAAGGAAAGGCAGATCCTCTTCTTTCAGCTTATCGAGCTTGGTCGGGATGCCTACGTCGACGGAGAGCTGCTGCACGGCGTCGATAGCCGCCCTGCGGTATGCGGCGGCATCCATTCCCGTGGTATCCACTCCAAAGGCTTCCGCGATGGCCTTGAACTTCTCTCCGGTGTACTCCTGATTGAACTCCATGACTATGGGAAGCATCATGGCGCAGGCGACTCCGTGAGGAGTATCATAGACAGCGCCGAGGGTATGGGCCATCGAATGAGCGATGCCCAGGCCGACGTTGGAGTAGGCCATGGCGGTCACATACTGAGCCAGAGCCATGCCCTCGCGTCCGTCGGGATCGTTGGCTACTGCCTTGCGCAGGTTCTTTGCGATGAGCTTTATAGCCTCCAGATCAAGGCAGTCAGCCAGCTCCCAGGCCGCGGCCGTGGTATAGCCCTCGATCGCGTGAGTCAGCGCGTCCATACCGGTAGAGGCGGTAAGACCCTTGGGCATGGAGGCCATCATATCGGGGTCGACCACGGCCACATCGGGGATATCGTTAGGGTCTACACAGACGAACTTACGCTTCTTTTCCACGTCGGTGATGACGTAGTTGATGGTGGACTCAGCGCCGGTACCGCCGGTGGTGGGTACGGCGATCGTAAAGACCGTGCGGTTCTTTGTGGGAGCTACTCCCTCCAGAGAACGGACGTCATAATACTCGGGGTTGTTGACGATGATGCCGATGCCCTTGCCGGTATCCATGGAAGAGCCGCCGCCGATGGTGATCATGAAGTCGGCGCCGCTTACCCTGTAGGCATCCACGCCCTGCTGGACGTTCTCGATGGTGGGGTTGGGCTTGATATTCGAATAGACCTCAAAATCAATGCCGTTTTCAGCAAGCAGGTCCGTGACCTTTGCTGTAACGCCGAATTTAACCAGATCGGGATCGGAAGCCACGAAAGCCTTTTTAAAGCCCTTGGACTTTACGATGCCGGGGATCTCGGCGATCGCGCCGTGTCCGTGATAGGAAACTCCGTTAAGTACGAAACGATTTACTGCCATAAGTATTACCTCCTGATGTAATTGATGACATAATTGACATTTTTTTAACAAGCTCATTATACTACAGCTTCACACAAAATAGAACAGTTTTTTTACGATGTGTGATCGCAAAAAAAACACTTTTTTCTGCTTTTTTATTTACAAAACAATATTATCCATAAACTGTTCCCGTATGAGCGCTGCGCTTTTAATCGACGTCGTCCATAGGCAGTACGTTTTCATATAGATGCTTTGCGAATTCACAGCTTGTATATGCCGCAAAGCGCTGATAGTCGTCCGATTTCCGGCTGTCGGCAAAATCGCAGACACTTTTTACAATGATGGGTATGGGCTTGGGATCGCTCGCGTGATTTGCGGAATAGACCACCGCGTAGGACTCCATATCCAGCCCGGCAGTATGCTGGTACTGCGAGTAGACCTGCTTTTCAAGGAGCTCCCGGCTCGCCACCACGGTACTGCCGCACGCCATGGGCCCTATAAATACATGGCAGGGATTGTCCTTTGACTCTGCCGCTTTCCTGAGCACGGGCATGATCTCCTCCGGTATCATTTCGGAGGTGGAGCGCGGCAAAAAGCCGAGATTGCCGTAAACTATCTCCGCCTTTTCGGGGCTTACGAATTTTCCGGCGGAATAATTCCAGACTATGTCAGGAACTATCACGTCGCCGTACATCTGATCCTCAACTTCGCTTTTTGCAACGCCTGCAGCTATACCGACCATAATGATATATCGCGGGCGGAAGGTATAGATAACCTTCATTGCGGTCGCCGCAGCCGCCGTCATGCCCATTTCGCCGATCCTTGCATGAACGATCGAATGCTCCCTGCCGTCTCTTTCAAAGGTGGCTATGTCGTAAATCTGTTCATCGTTGTGAAACGTTTTCGCCTTCCAGTCGTGAAAATGCATTACCGCCCGGAACTCCGTAGTGGTAACAGAGAGCAGTGCGACGTCGGTCTGATATTTTTCCTTCATAAACCCTGCCGTTCCTTTTAATTCGAAATTCTTTTAAAAAATCTAAAGCACTATTATATAAACATAACAAAATAATGCGGCAATGTTGTTTTAGCCCCGACTTTACCGTTTCTTCCTCCAATAAACTTATATGTAAGTGATGGAGAAAAATCCTTGATAAAGTTGTTCAGCGAGGGTGTAGGATTGTTTCCTGCTTTCACTTCGACAGGTATTACTTCACCGTTCTTTTCGATCAAGAATTCGATTTCGTGCTCACTGTCAGGTTTGTAATAATACAAGGTATAACCGCGTTTTAAGAGGCACTCGGAAATGATATTTTCATAGATGCCTCCGCGAGCGTTACCCTTCAAAGTGTCATTCAGAAGGGCTAATTTTGTTTCAAAGCCGTACATACAGCACAAAAGCCCTGTATCGTTTATATATAGTTTGAATTGATCGTCTTTAGCATTTGCCATTAGCGGCAGATACGGTTCCCGGATATTATAGCAGGCGTTTACAATTTCCGAATCGCGGAGCCATTGAACGCTGCCGCCATATTTTCTGCGCGTCTGTCCTCTTTCAACCGTTGAATACTGAAACTTTTTCAGCTCTTTCGCAAGCTGTTTGGGAACAGCGTCATAGCACATGCGGACAAGCTGCTTTTCTTTCCCTTTGGCGTGCTTGGAAATGTCGTCTCTGTATTCGGCAATAATATCGTTCTGAATGGTGTTGACACGGTTAAAATCCTTGTTCTCTGCAAAATCCGCAACAACCTCCGGCATACCGCCTACCACCATATATTCACGAAAAAGCGATTCATATTTTTTGTGAATGCTCTCTGGCACGGTTTCACCGGATTCATAATAGGAGCGAAGTACTGAAATAGCTGCCTCGTCATAGCCGTATGCCCATAAAAATTCTTCGAAATCCAATGAGTACATCGTAATCTGCGACTCATATCCAACGGGTACGGATTCCGGAGCCTCAACTTCTTCATCATCGTCCTCGCCGTAAGTTAAACCCATCAGTGATCCGGAAGAAATCACATCAAAGCGCAAGTCCTCAGCAAGAAACTTAATAGCAGTTCGCGCATTGCCGCAGCGCTGGATTTCATCCAAAAAGATAAGTGTATCTCCGGGAATAAGTCTGAAATCACGTATGTTTGCCGTCAATCTTTTTAATACTTCTTCCGAAGTCAGATCACCGTCAAATATAGATTTAAGTGCGGGCTGGCGGAAGAAATCGATGCACACAAAAGACTTATATTCGTTTTTCCCGAACTCTTTTATGATAAACGATTTGCCGACCTGACGTGCGCCTTTAACGAGAAGGCACTTTTTAACCTTTTCTTCTTTTCTTTTGTTTTTCCAGTCCAATAAATCATTATATATTTTGCGTCTTAACATAAAAAGCCCTCCAGCCACTCGGCCGATTCCAATTATGCATAAAATCGCGGCTATTGTCAATCGAATTTTGCATAAAATCAGGGTTTTATTTTGACTAATATTGCATATTTTTAGGGTGATTTGCCCGATTTTATGAAATGCGAGCTGGCAGTGTCGAGCCGGGGACTGTAAAAGCCGGGGCGCATGAAGCAAAGACGCAATACCCTTGTGACGGGTGACTTGGTACAAGTCAGGTGCATGGAGTAAAGATCCCAACAGCTGAAAAAAAAGCCGCAGCCGGTCCGGTGAGCGCAGCACTTGTATCGGTTCGCCGGATGATGTATAATCCGATGTATGAAACCATATGATCCCAAAGCAAAAAGATTTATAATCACGACTCTCTGCATCATCGGCGGAAACGGGCTTCTCGCCTTCCTTGTCGCCGCATTCATCATTCCGCACGATATAGTCATGGGCGGTACTACCGGTATCGGCATAGTACTGAACAGGATCTTCCCTTCCATAGAAGTATCCGTGTTCGTACTGATACTCAACGTGCTGATGCTCATCCTCGGGCTTGTCGTTCTGGGAAAAAAATTCTTTCTGACCACTATTGCGAGCTCCGTTCTTTATCCCGTTATGCTCGGAGCTTTCCAGCGCATCCCCGGAATCGGCACAATGACCGATAATCCTCTGCTCGCGGCGCTTTTCGGCGGAACTCTGCTGGGCGTTGCCCTCGGACTCGTGATGCGGGTAGGCTCCTCTACAGGCGGCATGGACGTGGTAAACCTGGTGTTCAGCAAATGGTTTCACCTTCCGGTCGCGATCTTCGTATACCTCGCAGACATAATCGTCGTAGGCGGTCAGGCCTTCTTTGTTCCCGCGGAGCAGACGCTCCTGGGCGTGCTCGTGCTCGTCCTTGAGACGATTATCCTTGATAAGGTCATGATTCTCGGCAAAGCCCAGATACAGGTCTTTGCTGTCTCGTCAAAACACGACGAGATACGCGAAGCGCTGCTCGACGAGCTGGACGTCGGCGTTACGATGTCGGTGATCGAGACCGGACGTCTGCATATGTCCAGCAAGGGCGTCATGTGCGTTGTACCCCAGAGAAAGCTGTACGCCGTTACCGAACTTATCCGTGCCATCGATCCCGACGTATTTGTCACGATCACACAGGTCCGTGAGGTACGCGGACGGGGCTTTACCATAGAGCGCAAGCATATATCCGAGTAAACTTATCAATATCCCGAAATCAGCACCGCATCAGTATTCGCAGTCCGGATTAAATATAAATAAACAGATCTAACGAGGAATCATATGAAAGTTATAAATGTCATGAACTTCGTGAGGCACTGCGACCCGCGCATAGAGAATTCAGAAGAAATACTGTACAATACCACCCGCAGAGAGCTGGAGCTCGTCAGGGAGTTCGATCTGCCCGCTACTTTTCTGCTGCAGTATGACGCGCTGATCGATCCGCGCTATCAGGAGCTGTTTTCCGGTGCGGGTGAAAAGCTCGAACTCGGGCTGTGGCTTGAGATCGTAAAGCCGCTTACGGATGCAGTTGGACTTCCCTGGCGCGGACGCAAGGACTGGGAATGGGACTGGCACGTGGTGCCCGGTTTTTCCATGGCCTATACTCCGGAGGACCGCTGCCGCATCATCGATGAGTGCATGAATAAATTTCATGAGGTGTACGGCGCGTATCCCCGTACTGCGGGCAGCTGGCTTCTGGATACCGTCACTGCCTCCTATCTGCTGGAGAAGTATCATGTCTCTGCGCTCGCCATCTGCCGCGACCAGATGAATACCGACGCCTACACGCTTATCGGCGGATACTTCAATCAGGCCTATTATCCATCGAAAAAGAACATATTCACGCCGGCTCAGAGCCGGAAAATGCAGCTTGACGTACCTGTATTCCGTCTGCTCGGCCCCGATCCCGTCCACAATTACGACAACGATCGCTATCTCCACGGACCGGGAGCACAAATATACAAAGACGGCGAAGTCCCACAGGGCTGCTATACCATGGAGCCCGTCTGGGGCCCCGGTTCAAATCCCAAAATCATGGACTGGTTCTTCAGGACCTACTTTGATAACGAGGATCTTGGGTTCTCATATATGCAGCTCGGCCAGGAAAACAGCTTCGGCACCATAGATTTCCTGCCTGCTCTGCGTGTGCAGCTGGAAAAGGCCTGCTGCCTTCCCGGCGTCGTCTTCCTGACGATGGGCGATACGGGCGAGGCTTTCCGCCGTCTCTATCCCGATCTGACTCCGGCCACCTGTATATGCGCCACCGACGACTGGAACCGCGGCAGCGAAGTCCAGAGCGTTTACTACGACTGCAGAAACTACACCGCGAATATCTTCCGCGATGGCGGGAGGATCTTTATCCGCAGCCTGTACCGTTTCGATGAGAACGTCCCCGAGCACTATCTGGATACACCCTGCGAGACCTGGGATGCCACATATGAGAACATCCCCATCATAGATACTCTGCGTGGGAATGACACTTCCGGTCTGACTCTTGCAGAAGGCAAGGGGCCCTTTACCGCAGAGCGAAGCGGGGACTGTCTGACGATCCGCTGGGAAGACGGATATATAACCTTTGCGCCGGAAAAAATAACCGCTTCAGGGGATGGCTTGGGATGTGATGCGAAAAAAGCCGCCGGGGACTCCGAAAACAGCCTCGAAAAAACAATCTTCTCAGTATGACGGGCGCGTAAAGCGCATGCGGCGAAGCAGCGGATACCGTATACGAGTCGGCGAGTCGACGGATTCTGACACTTCAAAGCAAGTACGGCAGACAACCCGCACAGAGCGACAGATCAAATAACCAAATGAAACACGGGCGACGGCATAACGCCGCGCCCGTGCTTCATTATCTCAGAATGCGCTCTCTTAGTCCAGATAGCCCTCGCGTGCTTTTACGTTAAAGCGTTTCTCGAGCTGATGCAGGTTCTCGTCGGTGATCGTATTGAGCACAGGCAGGTGCGCTATCTTCATATAGATCAGCGCTCCCTTCTCTGCTGTCTCGATCAGTCCGAAGGTCTCGTCCAGATTCTTTCCCGAGCCATAGATACCGTGAGCCGCCCAGACCACGAGCCTCGCGGTCTTCATCTTCTCTGCAGTCGCTATACCGATCTCGTTTGTACCACAGACCATCCACGGCAGGACGTTTACTCCCTCCGGGAATACGACGATACACTCGGTGCTCATGCGCCAGAGCGTACGCGTAAACTCGCGCTCGTCCAGATCGTGAACGTAGGTCATGCTCAGGAGATTCTGGGGATGGCAGTGCATGACGACGCGGTTTTCCGGATCCACGGAAAGCCTTGCCGCATGGCTCATCATATGGGTAGGGAACTCCGACGTAAAGCTGCCGCCGTCTGACAGGCCCCAAAGCAGCTCCGCCGCACGTCCTCTGTCAACTATACGTACGATACCGAGGTTGCCCGCGGGATCATACTGCATGTTTTTAAAATACTTGCCGGTGCCGGTGACGAGAAAATACTTTCCGTCCAGCTCGGGCGTCTCAAAGCCGGTGCTGATGCGTCTCGTAACAGCGGTAAGATCGAGATAATTGCGTACCTCGTCCTCATCAAGCATCAGAGAGATATTACCGCCGTTCCTCTCATCCCAGCCGTGATCGTACATATTTGTAGCGATCCTTATCATTTCCACCAGAAACGGTGCCGAAAGCATAGGTCTCATACACGTGCCTCCAAAACTTCCTTTTCATATTTTTCGATCTCGGAGAACCATTCGCCGTCGGCGGGCTTGCCGCAGAGGCGGCAGTACTCGTCCCATACCTCTCCGAAGGGCATGGTCTTGAGCTCTTCCTGAGCTACCATGAGCTCAGTAAAGTTTCCGGTATCCTGAAGTTCCTTAAGCCTGTCATTGGGCTGGAGCAGCGCGTAGAGCAGCGCCTTCTGGGTATTGCGGTATCCGGTCACCCACGCGCTGATACGGTTGATCGAGGCGTCAAAATAATCGAGAGCGATATGCACCCTGCCTTCCAGGCCGCCGCAGCGGACGATCTCTCTGGCGATCTCGCGGGTCTCATCATCAAAGAGCACCACGTGGTCGCTGTCCCAGCGGATAGGTCTGGTCACGTGAAGCGCGATCTCCGGGAAGAAAGCCAGCAGCGCAGGGATCTTGTCGTAAACCACCTCGGTGGGATGATAGTGACCGTTATCCATGAGCGGGATGCATTTGTCTTTGTTCATGGCGGCGTAGCTGAGCGCAAACTCGGCGGAACCTACCGTGTAGGACTCCACGCCTATACCAAAGACCTTGCTCTCAATGCAAGGCTTGACCTTTGCAAAATCAAACGGCTCGCTGAGGATCTCATCGATCGAATCACGGTACCTCTCGCGCGGGCCAAGGCGGTCGGCGGGGATATCCTTGAGGCCGTCGCCGGTCCAGATATTCATGATGCACTCCTCGCCCAGCTCCTCGGCCAGATATTTGGAGATGCGGATGGAAGCCTTGCCATGGTCGATCCAGAAGCGCCTGGTCTCCTCATTGGGGCTTGAAAGCGTCAGCGGATCGCACTTGGGATGAGAAAAGAAAGTCGGATTGAAATCGCAGCCAAGTCCTCTCTCCTTGCAGAAGTCGACCCATTTTTTAAAGTGCCTGGGCTCCAGTTTGTCTCTGTCGGCCCAGTCGCCGTCCTCGAAAATAGCGTAGCTGGCGTGAAGATTCATCTTGGGTCTGCCGGGGATGAGAGAAAGCGCTTTGTCGATATCGCTCATCAGCTCCTGATACGTGCGGGCGCGGCCCGGATAGTTGCCTGTGGTCTGGATACCTCCGGTAAGCGGCTTGGAAGGGTCTGTGTCAAAGCCCTTCACGTCGTCACCCTGCCAGCAGTGCAGACTCACGGGAACATCCCTGAGTTTTTTCATTGCGGCGTCGGTATCGATCCCGATCTTCGCGTACTTTTCTTTGGCGTCAGAATAGCTCATAAAACCTCCTTATCAGCATAAATGTGAAATAATTATCAATCTCACGGATATTATACACTTTTTAACTCATATATCAAGCATCAACACCGCTTGTCGCGACCCTTTTTTCAACCTGCCCAATGCATTTTCCGCATGGAACATCGTGCTCTATACCAGCACCGCGCCGCCGCACACTTCCTTAAAGCGCTGTGCACTCTTCCCTTCGGAGATCATGTACTCCACCGATGAAAGAGCGCACTGCACGTAGGGCGCCGATCCCCCGAACTTGCTGCTGTCGCAGAGAAAGACCCGGCGTGCCGCGCTCGAAAGCATAGCTTCCCTCACCAGCACCTCCTCGCGGTCGTAATCCAGTATAAAGCCATCGTCCGAGAGCGCTCCGGTCGAAAAAAACGCCGCCGTGGCGCGTACTCCGCGGAATGAAGCGCAAGCGTCGCCCCCTACCAGACACGCGCGGTTTCTCTCGCTCAGATACCCTCCGCTGGAAAAGACTCTCACCGACGAGTCAGAGAGCAGCATCAGGATCTCCAGACTGTTTGTGAAAATAGTAAGACTGCGCCTGCTCAGCTCTCCCGCCAGATAAAACGCGGTGGATGACTGATCCAGAAATATCACGTCGCCGTCATGCACCAGGGCGGCAGCTTTTTTTGCGATATCACGCTTTTCCGCCTCATTCTGTCTGACTCTCCTGCCAAAGGCGCTCACGCCCCCAAAACCCGTCGCCTCCGCACCGCCGTACGCGCGCCTGACCATGCCGTCGTCCTCCAGCGCGCGCAGGTCACGCCTGATGCTTGACTCGCTCGCATAGAATCTGTCACAGAGAGCTTTTACAGTAACAAATCCGCCCTGTGTCCTCAGAAACGACAGTATATCCTGTTGTCTTTCACGGTTGAGCATAGCACCTCCGAATGAATATTCATGACTGGTTTGACATGTTTTTTCCGTCAAATCGTCAAATAACAGTCAGAAATTGACAGAAAATTGCATTATTTCTACGGTACGAATATAATACACATATATTAAAAAGTAAAGGAAAAACGACATGGATATCAATGAACTTCTCAAAGGCAAAGACTGTGAGTGCGGCAGACGTCACGACTGCCCGATAGACCTTGTATGTATCGAGAGCGGCGCAGAGGAGCGTCTGAAGGACGTATTCCCGGATGATAAAAACATCCTCATCGTCGCCGACGAAAACACCTTTGCAGCGGACGGCGAGGCAGTCATCCGTGCTCTCTCGGGGCGGAACGCAAAGCGCATCATCTTCCCCGGCAGCGAGATCCTCGTGCCGGACGAGAAGGCAATAGCCGCGGTCGAGGAAGCCCTCGGCGACGCCACGGCCATCGTCGGCATCGGCTCGGGAGTGATCCAGGACCTTTGCAAATACGTCTCGCATGACCGCAGGATCCCCTACGCGATCGTGGCCACAGCCACCAGCATGGACGGATACGCCTCGGACGGCGCCGCCATGATACTGGGCGGAATGAAGGTCACGGTCAAGGCCGGATTGCCGCGCGCGATCCTGGCTGATCCCGCCGTACTGGCCGCCGCTCCCATAGATATGATAAGAGCCGGTTACGGCGATATAATCGGCAAATTCTCCGCCCTCAACGACTGGAAGCTCAGCAGCTGCGTGAACGGCGAGTATTTCTGCCAGTGGATATACGACCTGATCATGGATCAGCTGGAGCGCACCATGTCTCTTGCGGATGCGCTGATGAAGCGCGATCCGGAGGCCGTAGGCGCGCTTATGGAGGCAATAGTTATCGTAGGCATCGCGATGAGCTTTGCCGGCTCCTCCCGCCCGGCTTCGGGTTCCGAGCATCACCTCTCCCACTTCTTTGAGATAACAGGAATACTGGAAGGCAGGCCCTATTTCCCCCATGGCATCGACGTGGGCTACTCTACTGTCATCACCGCCGCGATCCGCGAAAAGCTGCTCGCTGCGCCGTTCCCCGAGAGGCGCTTCAGGCTCCCGGACAGTGAGTTGGACGCCGGGCTTCTCCGCGTCTACGGCAGCTCAGCCCGCGGCTGCAGAGAGCTTCAGGACAAGGTCGGCAACTACGCCGCGGACCGCACGCAGACATACCTTTCGCGTGAAGACGATATCCGGGCCATCCTATCCGAGGTACCTTCCGCCGAAAGGATAAAGGAAATCCTGGCCGCTGCGGACTACGATATAAAGGAATTCTATGACATGTACGGCGAAGACCGCATACGCGACGCGGTAAAATGGGCAAAGGATCTTAAGGACCGCTACACTGTGCTCTGGGTCAACTATGACCTGTACGACGGCGAGCTTTGAGCAAAAACAAACGGTCGGGCTGCGCCGCGTCAGGCGCCGCCCCCACGGAGGCAGCATATGAACAATTTTGATTATAAAAAGATCCGCGTCGTAGCAATGGATCTCGACGGCACACTTACCCAGCACAAGTCGCCGCTCACACCGGAGAACCGCGCCGCGCTCGATGCACTCGGGGCACGCTACAAGCTCCTTATGGTCGGAGCCGGCCAGGTGATGCGCATCTTTAACCAGATGAAATACCCCATAGACATCATAGGCAACTACGGGATGCAGTTCGGGACATACGACGCTGAAAACAACACCCAGATCATGAGGCGCGACGTCACGCTTCCATGCGACCGCGACGATATCGACCGCCGCGTCAGCGCCCTTCGCGAGCGCTATGGCTACACACAATACCGCGGCGAGAACGTAGAGTTTCACCCGTCAGGCTGCCTGACCTTCCCTCTGCTGGGTACCGCGGCGCTTCAGGAGGACAAGCTGGCCTTTGATCCGGACCGTAAAAAACGCCGCGCCTTTTATAAGGAGGTCTGCGCCGCTTTTCCCGAATACCGGGTGTTTGTCGGCGGATCGTCCTCCTTTGACATGGCTCCGGCGCCCTATGACAAGTATTATGCGCTGGACCTGTACTGCCGCGAGAACGGGCTGACCCACGACCAAGCGGTATACATCGGCGATGACTACGGGCTCGGCGGAAACGACGAGGCGGTCTATCTCTCGGACTTCCCTTATCTCACCATCGACGACTACAGAGACTTTCCCAAAGTGGTAAAAGGACTTCTGGATCAATAAACCTCTTGTCCGGTGCGACTCTGTTCAGTTATAATAAGGCAGACAAATAAAGCTGCTGTCCGGCAGGCTGCTTTCTGCGCTGGCCGCAAAGACAGCGGAATGGAGATCTACATGAAAAAATTGCTCTGTTTATCGATCGCAGTGGCCATGATGCTTTGCCTCTCAGGCTGCTCCGGCGCCGAAAACGCCTCCGGCAGCGCAGCAGCTTCCGACGATCCCCTGACAGCCAAGGTCACGACCGAGCTTCACTCTCCCATCCAGGTCGAAACCGCATCCCCCGACTGGGTCGCCGCGCTTCCCGCTGCGCAGGATGAATCCGTAAAACAACTGGTCGTCGTGGCCGCAATGGGCGAAGAGCTGACCACAGCCTCCGTCACCATGCATGAGCGCGCCGAGGACGGCTCATGGAAGCAGATAATGTCCACTCCCGGATATGTCGGCAGGACAGGTGTGATCCCTGACGCCGAGCGCAAGGCCGGCACCGGGAAGACACCCATGGGCGTATACCGCTTTACCCAGGCCTTCGGCATCGCTCCCGATCCCGGCTGCAAGATGCCCTACGTACAGGTGGACGACGACAAATACTGGTCAGGCGACTACACCTATCACCCCAATGAAATGGTCTCGCTCTCAGAGTATCCGCAGCTCGACACCGAGCACAGCGAGCATCTTATCGATTATGAGTACGAATACCAGTACTGTCTCAATATCGGTTTCAATACCGAAGGCGTCGAAGGCAGGGGAGACGCCATCTTCCTTCACTGCATCGGCAAACTGAAGCCCTATACCGGCGGCTGTGTCTCCGTACCCGAGTACGCCATGCTCTTTATCCTCCAGCATGTCGATCCCGACTGCAGGATCGTGATCGATACTCTCGATAATATGGGCGGTAGCTTCTGACAAAACGTGGGCGGAAGCCTATGACAAAACATCGACGAAGCTTCTGACAAAACGCGGCCGGATTCCTCTGGCGTGTCCTACGGCCTAAAAATGCACTCGTTCCAAATATGCAACAGCCCCCGCAGCAAAGCGGGGGCTGTTTTATATTTGCGCTTTTTAAACATTAAAAAAGCATTTCGCATCTTACGTCAGATGCCTGTTGAAGTTCCCTTTTATATGAACTCCCTCCTGTACCGTGATAAAAGCGTGCGGATCCTGAGCCCTCACGCACCTGTTGAGCTGATCGAGCTCATACTTTGTCAGGCACACGCACAGTATATGCACTCCATCACCCGTATACGCGCCAAAACCCTCCCAATACGTCACGTCATGCCTTGTATCCCGGATTATGCTGCGCGTCATCTCTCCGACGTCCCCTTTTGTCACAACGAGCGCCTGTACGCTGATATTCTGAAGGTGTGTCCTGTCCATATACATCGATGTCACTACCGCAAAAAGACTTGAATATATAGCCGTCTCCGGATCAAAGAGCACAAAGAATGTCCCGCACAGCGCTGCGCTGTAGACCATGTGTATATGCCCTACAGAAAACCCCCACCTCTTTGAAAAATACAGCCACAGTACTCCTATGCCGCCTATGCTTCCGCTGCATGCCAGCACGATGCCATTTCCGGCTCCGTTCAGAATTCCGCCTACCAGACAGCTCGCAAGCGTGTTCTCCAGAAGCGGCTTTTCGGGCACCGGTATCAGCAGAAGAGCCGCTGTATAAACCACCGTACTGAGGATAAACCCCGCGCTGAAGGTCCTGCCCATCGTCTTCCAGGCAAGGAAAAAAAGGGGTATATTCGTCAGCTGGAACAGCACGGCAGCTATATCAAAGCTTTCCACCTTCAGGCCGAATATACCGTCAAGTCCCTCTCTGATCAGCTGGCACAGTCCCAGCAAACCGCCGGAATACAAATGCTGCGGAGTAATAAAGGTATTTATAGCAAAAGCTGCCAGCAGTGTTCCCGCCAGCAGAGTTAGTATTCGAAACCACTCCGAATGCATTGTTTTTTTCAGCATATCTGTTCCGTCCGTTTATAATCGATCATGCTTCCTGATATTGATCCGAGGGCACCGTCGGAGGGCGGCATAACGTTGTATGGAATCATTTGAAAGCTGCCCCAATTTAAAAACAATTCTATAGCATTCTTCACTTTCTGGCAAATAAGCAGATTCAATAATAATTATAATCAACAAGTTATAATTCATATGACGACTGCAGTAGTATAATTGCATATCAATATGAAATTAACGCTTGATAATCCCCTCTCCCTCTTCTATAATGAAACCCACTCCGGTTCCGGAGATCGCCACTGCGGTCGTAAAACGCGTAACCTGCCTAAGCGCAGCCGTTACTATCAGGGGATGATCGATCTGAATTCGATCAGGCCAGGCGAGGATTATAACCGTCTCACTGAGAGTTTTGTGATTTTTATCTGTCCGTTTGACGCATTTGGCCGCGGACTGCATCGTTACTCTTTTGAGTATCTGTGTATGCAAGATTCCAGGATCGGTCTCGGAGACGGCGCAAAGAAGGTTTTCCTCTGTGCAGGTGGTGATGCGGATATAAATTGGCGGACCGGCCTGTTATCAGGGCCGGTCCGTCAATTTATATCCGCATTCTGCCCTGCACTATAGGCAGGGTCCACATATTCTTACCGTTGCTGTGATCAAGGCAGTGATAGATATCCCTCAGTTCCTGATACAAAGCCTGTGCCTCCGGATCGTCACGCAGGATCTGCTCCTCCTCGGTCTCATGCCTCAACACATGCAGATCCTTTTCACCGTGCATTCCCAACTGTCTGTATCTTGCGTAGCGCCTGGCATCGATGGCCGCGCGGATATAAAGGATGCGCCAGCGCCATGAGCGGCGGCGTTTTTCACTCATACGACCGTCTATACTAAATGCAAGCTCTCCGGCTCTTTCGGCGGCGTCAAAATCGGGTTCCTGCACCTGCGCCACCCTCACGTGGTTAAGCTCGATGAGTTCCATAAGACGCACCGCGTCATCAGCAACATCATTGCCAAACTCATACGCTGCGTATTCTCGCAGAATATCCGTATACCTTGCATCCTTGTTCCAGTAATAACCGATAAACTGTATCTTTGATATATCCTCATACAGGCCCTCTGAATAGGGCATACCTCCGGAGAGTACGGCCTTTGCGCTGTCCCAGATCGCCTCGTAGCGCCGCGGCAGCGGAGTAGCGCCCAGTCCTCCCCACGGATACAGCTTCCACATACTGATCTCAGGAAAATAAACTATAGGCTTTATGACGGGATGTTCCAGAACGTAACGCGGATAGTCCCCATGAGCATCAGTCATAAGGTAGTCCACGTAGTCCATATCCCCGTCTGCAAGACGTCTGTAAAGAGTGCTGTACTCGCACTGATCATCCGGCACGTCAAAAGTCCAGGTGGAATAGATGAGCTTGGCCCCGGGATAAAGGCGCTTTAAATCACGTGAAAGCACACGGCAGAGCTTCTCAAAGCCTCCCGCGCCCCATGGAGCGCATTTCCCGCACCCGCATCCGCCTTCGTCATAAGGCCAGGCTATCATATAGTCGAGACCTATATCCAGAAACTGCTCCATGGCTCCGAGCCATATCCCGCGCTGGTACTCAATAACGCCAGGCTTACTCGGGCACAGATTACGTCCCAGCCAGCCGCGGTAGATACCTTCCCTGTCATAGCTGAGATCAGCGTCCCATTCGTGAGGTGCAGTGACCATACCCTGATTTGGGACAACTGAGAAAAGCACCTTCATTCCCAGCTTCTTTGCAAGCGAGAAAATAGTCCGGACCTTTTCTACGGAATCCCGGAACATTGGATCTTCAAAGCTGCTTAGCTGCACTATCGGCACTATGCACTCTATGGCATTATATCCGTAGAGCAGCATATCCTTCAGATAGTCCTCAACTTCCCGGATCGGTGCCTCATGATACCAGTTGTGGAAATGTACGGAAAAGTATATACAGCGGAAATCGCAATCCGGGATCACCCAGCCGTCGGTAGGCTGCGGAACAAAGCCCTCCTCATTCCATAACGCGCTATGAAGGAATTTGCCGATACCGTAATAGAGCCCCAGCTCGTCGCTGCCGCATATGGTCCAGCTAAAGCCGCTGCCGTCTATCCTGTAGCTCTCTGCTCCGGCAAAGGTTCTGTCCTCCATCAGGCGCAGAGAGAGTGCTTCGCCTGCGAGATCGTCTCGAGATGCATCACCGCAGCGTGCAGCGTCAACTCCTGCCAGGTGCTCAAACTTTGCATCTATCCTCTCTGCGATCCGCTCCTCCAGAAGCCGCAGGTGGCTGCCAAAACCGCCGTCATCTATTATCATCTTTACTGCCATGGAAAACACCTCGGCCGTATCACCTGCCTCGAAAAGAGCTGCTTTGGTCAGGAGTGCTGCCCTGCCGGTCTGTATTCAATAGCAAAAACTTCTTCATCTGCATCCTGAACACGCAGGAAAACTGCGTCTCCAGGCGCAATATCCAGATCGATCTCCACGCAGCGATCACGCAGGATACGCTGCAGTCCGGTCCGGTCGCTCACGCTGTAAACCCTGACGGGTTTTTTAAATACCAGTTTGAAAATTCTCTCCTCTTTGTAATCCCTGTTCTGCACAAGAAGATATCTGTTCTGCTCACTGTCCGATAATTCTCCGACGGAGCAGCGGAAAGGAAGTTCCCGATCGGCCAGTACCTTACTATTTGAAACCGGTTCACGGTATTTATCAAAGGGAGCGAAGGAAGCAAGCACCTCCGGCGAGTGATATACTCCCTCACTTGACAGCGCCATCAGCGTTTTTCCCCAATTGCCGATACGCCGGTTCAATTCTTTCATATGGAAATAGAGCGGGCCGAGCCTTCCGTCCCAATACATCGCGCCCTCTACCGTGCAGTAATACTGCACGGCTTTCCCGCCGTGAAGCAGTACATTAAACGCCTGCATGGTCAGTTTTTCCGGTGCAAAGCAGTAGTATTTTTCATTTTGGGGTCTGTCCTGCGCCTGGACATAGAACCACATGGGAATGCTTTTTTCAAGCGCAAGCTTTCTCAGAAGCGCAATATCCAGAAAAAGCCGGCTGTCATCCAGCTGATTCTCCGGTTCGGGGCGCGATGAACTGAACGGATAGTAATCCAGGGAAAGGACCGGAGGGTCTATCTTCTTTGCATAATCTTTCAGATACTCCTCATAAAGCCCATTTTCCCAGGTTCTCGTTCCGTTATAGCTGGGGATCGCCACGACAAAAGGCAGACGATTCGGATCAAGTTTTTCGATCTCGTTCAGCTGCCTGGCGGCAGCGTCCACAGCTTCCCTCTCAAAGGGCTCATCCCACACGTAATAACCGTAAAAATGCCGGCATTTTCTGGCTGATTCCATAAACCGTTCAAATTCAGCACGGTTGAGCTCATATTTTCCCTTGCGTGCCTGAAAACCTCCGAAGGCATCCCAGTTTTGGAAGATACCGTCTATACCGAACTCCTCACAGGCGCTGATACATTTTTCCGTCTCAGACAAATCCGCCCAGATAAACTCCGCCAGATTACAGCCAAGTTCCTTTACGTTACGGATGCACTCCCGCAGGGCGCTGACGCCTTTCTCGTATTCGTCCGCAAGCGCCATGCACGAGCTGATGATGAAGCGATCCTGTCTGTAGTTTCGGCTCGGATTGCCCGGCGCCGTAAAAGAAATATCTTTTGTCTTCATAATTCTGTTATAACCATATACACCAGTTTCGACGGTGCCGGCTTAGCCGGCACCGCCGAAATAATTCCAGACTCAATCCGCGTTCCAGATCGGATTGCCGATGGCAATGCGCTTACCCGAGGTATTATCTCTGACCTCGACACGGTAAAACGCGCATGAAGAATCGGCATCAAAGGCCAGTTCCACGCCGTCCACTGCTCCGGTTGAGGCATTCACCGCAAGCTTCCTGCAGCACACCGGTCCCTCATCGCTGAACACGTACAGACGATAATCATGGCTCAGATCATTGGCAATGGCATGGATCTTTTCTACGTCGACAACTACCCTCTTCCCTGAGAAACTGCAGCTGCCTCCCATGGCTGTACTGCCAACAGACATCCGAATGCCTGCAGAACCCGCCACAAAGTCGCCCGCTCGGAGCTGGTCGATCAGATATCCCTTGTCTGAAGCGGCGGCCGATGTCCCGTAGACGCTCGTGAGCGTACTGGTGCCCAGATCCCTGTGGCTGTCATCACCGGCGCAGGCATACATCTTTGCTCCGCCGGCCAGCAGCTGCCTCCATCTGCTGTAGAGTATATCGTCGCTGGAGTGATCCAGATACATCACCTCGAATCCCACGCCGTCAACACCGAAATCATAGTCAACAGCCTGCCCGCTGTTGTATTGATTCGTGGACGAGGTGTGCGGCAGTACAAAGAATCCGCCATTGCTCTGCACTGTTCTTATCAGTTCCGCAAACTGGTCCCGTGTAGACGGATTCCAGCCGTCAAACTCCATCTGACCGCAGTTTGTACGATTTGGCCAACTGACATTTCCATTTGTGCTTTGCTTATACCGAAACTGAGGGAAAGCATTCAGCACGGCCTCCAGCTGAGCTTTTGTCCTGAAAAGCATATTGTAGTGGTGCTGATTCCAGGTTGCTCCGCTGTAATCATCGACCGGACCTGTGGAGCCGACGGGGAGTTTTCCATATCCTGAACTTACGTTAGGTATCCATGCGCCGACCTCGGTCCCGTACAGCAGCCTGCTCTCGTCCCAGACAGCCAGATCAATGTGGCTTGCCTGCCTATGATCGAGACTTGCGGCAAAATCGAGTCCGAGCGCGGTCATCTGAGGATACCACTGATCCAGCTCGATGTAACCGTCACTGGTACCGAGATCACTCCCGACGCTGGTATCAGCATGGTTGTGGATCTCGCCCTGATACAGGCTGCGCCCTGAGTACAGTGAGGAGAGCTGCGAGATATCCGCTGCAGAAGCGGCAAATCCCGCAGCAGCTCCGTCAACGTAATACGTCAGCTTATTTTTTTTTTGAACATCCGCGAAGGATGTCAGTACAGGAACATCATCATCTACCGGACTCCAGTATGGCACGCCGCTGCCATCGGTCTGCATGAAGAAATCAGGAAGCTCCTCGGCTATTCCCGTGCCCTTCAGGATTTCAAGCGACCTGGTCTTGACGTTGGCCGTATTACCGGTTCCATTGTACTCGTGTCCATCTTCGCCGAATACGATCAGAGCAGCGGACTGTACGAAATGAGCGCTGGAAGCATTTATATTGCCCGCCATCGAACCGTAATACTCTATTCCATCTTCTATGATGATATTCCCGGCATTCAGGCAATAGGACATGTTAAAGACCGCGCTGCCGGATGTGTGGCCCACAAGGCCGCCTATACCGCTGCTGCCCGTTTCCTGCTCTGCAGACGCGCTCAGTGTGGATGTAATGGTTCCTGTATTGAGACAGGCAGTAAGGTTGAGCGTACTCCCTCCGAAATATCCGACTATGCCGCCAAGCTCTGCCACACCGCTTACAGCAGGAGCTGTCCCGGTAATATTTCCGGCGTTCCAGCAATTCGTGATCGTCAGCGTACCGCTCTGTCCCACTCCTACCAATCCGGCAGACTTTCCGGTGGTACTTATCGCGGCATCGACATATATGTTCTCCAGTACTGCAGTGCCTCTCGTGCGTCCGGCTACAGCGCCCATATATGCCATGGCGTGCCCGGTAAAGCTAAAGGAGCTGTCTGTCAGCCTGAAATTCCTGATAGCCGCGCTGCCGACTTCAGCAAACAGTCCGCATACCTGTGCTCCGGTCCTTTTAATATAAAGACCGCTGATCGTATGTCCCTGTCCGTCAAAAGTACCCGCAAAAAGCGCGCTTGATGAACCGATCGGTATCCATTCAAAGGCGGGAGCGCTCATGTTGCTGTTTACAACTATATCTGCTCCGAGCTTTACTGTCTTTCCTGCAAAATCGTTTGTCTGCGAAAGCCGCGCAAAACCATAGAGATCTGCGGCATCTGTCAAGGTGAAAGTGTCGGCAGTGCCGTCGCCATACCAGTCAGTGTCAATGTCAAGAGTTCCGGCAGCATATTCATCGGCAAAACAGCTAAGTACAGGCAGGCTGTCCGCGCTGCATACCCAGTGACCTGCGGACTCTTCATCCGTGAAAAGGTCCTTAACTCCTGACACTGAATACGCCTTGACACCTGCAACGTTCGACGCATCCTGTCTGGTACAGCCATTATTCAGGTACGTCGAATCAGCCGGATTGCCGCTGTTGACCAAATACCTGTCGCTCTCTGCGATCGTATGACTCTTCTGGAGTGTAAGCGTGCCGCTGTTGGCTCCGACAAAATATCCAAGAGTCGTACAGCCGCTGGTGTCGGCCTTTGGCCTGCTGAAATTAACGCTTGAGGAGATCGTCAGCGATTTGCCGCTGACAAGCTGTCCCACGAAGCAGGCGGTTCCGCAGTTCGTCAGACCGGTTGCGTGATTGTACACCTCTCCGGTTACAATACAATTCTTTATACTGCTGTCATAGTCGATCCGCCCGACCAAACCTCCGAGGTAATTCTGTCTGGTGTTGATCGTCGCTGACCCGGCAAACCAGCAGTCTGACATCGTGATTCCGCCGCCGGTCGACGTATTTCCGATCATTCCGCCAATATACGCTCCGCCGTTTGCATATACAACGGCTTCGCTGTATATCTTTTCAAACGTTCCCATTCCATTGCCGGCAATGCTTCCAAGATAATGAGCCGTAGACCTTAAGAAACTGTTCTTAAGCTTAAAATTCCGGACGACCGCAGCAGAAGCAGTTCCCTGGAACATACCCTGATACGTTGCTGTGGCGTCGAGGAACAGGCCGCTGATAGTATGGCCCTGTCCGTCAAAGGTTCCGGCAAAGCGGTACGTGCTTGTATCTCCTATCGGTGTCCAAAGAACGGGCGAACCTGTCATGCCTGTCGAGTCAGCCACGCAGCCCGGGTTCAGATCGATGTCAGCGCCCAGTTTGACCGTCTTACCGGCGAAACTGTTTGTTTTGGACAACTGCGCAAAGCCGTAGAGATCTGCGGCGTCTGTCAGAACGAACTCGGTGTCCGATTCATTATACCAGCTTGTATCGACTGTACCGCCGGCATACTCATCGGCAAAACAGCTGAGTACAGGCAGGCTGTCCGCGCTGCATACCCAGTAACCCTTCGCGCTTTCGGAGGTAAACAGATTCGAAACGTTTGCCACAGTGCGCGACTTGTCGCCAGCTACATCAGCCTTGTTCTGTCTGGTGCAGCCTGAAGGATTTACGGCAGGATTTCCGATCAGATTCTTGTTGGCGCCAGTTGCGTATGTATACAGGATGGAGTGGCAGTTCGTCATGGTCACGGTACTCTGATTCAGACCGACTATAAGACCGATATAATTGCCGCTCGTATACTGCGCGTCGCTGTGGTTTACACTATCCGCTATCTGAAGCTCCGCTGTCTGTACGCATCCCACGAGTCCGCCTACGGCGGCAGTGCTCAGCGAGCCGCTGAAGGTGTGGTATACTTCGCCGATATTCATACAGTTTTCTATATTGCCGCCGGCCTGGGTCTGTCCGATAAGACCGCCCAGATAGCTGGCCTGATCAGTGAGCCTTGCCGAGCCTGCAAAGGCACACTCGCGCATGGTGATCGGATTATTCTGAGCTACGCCTATAAGTCCGCCCACGCGGTTGCATCCGCCCATTACAAAAGCATTGCTGTAGATCTTTTCAAATGTACCTCCATCGGCCACGCCCGCAATACTTCCAAAGGAGGTATTGCTCTTGCCCGAAACAGTCAGATAACTGTTTTTCAGATAGAAATCTTTGATAACCGCATCGGCGCCTGTCTTTGCAAACATTCCCTGATTGCTTGCGGATGCGCTCAGATACAGACCGCTGATGGTATGTCCCTGTCCGTCAAAGGTTCCGGCAAACGGAAGTGCATTTGTGCCTATAGGAGTCCATGCCGCGGGAGTACCCTCGCCTCCGGTCATTCCATCTGCAGATGCACTCCAGTCCGGGTTCAGATCGATATCATCCGTCAGCTTAACGGTCCAGCCATCAAAATTCCTGGTCTGTGATTCGGCAGCGAAAGCACAAAGCCCGTCAGCGTCCGGAATCAGATAGTTATTGAAAGCAGGGCTTTCGCTGATCTTTATCGGACGGCCGTACTCACCGTCGATATAGGTCCCGTTCTCCCCCTTTACGATCGTTCCGTCCATCGTCTCCCAGAAAGGGGTAAACGTAAACGTCTTGCCGTAGCTTTCCTGCTTTACGGTAAAATTATAGGCGCAGAAATACATAGAGGCTTCGTTGAAATCAGCGGGGACATACTCAAGCGCACCCAGATCCGTCGTTCCCGTTATCTTCTTTGCGACCTTTTTTGTGGCAAATTCTCTCTCCGCACCGCCGTCCACACTTAAAAGAAATCCTACACGCTTATAATGCGTGCTGTCCACGGTAGTTACCACACGAAGTCTTGTCGAGGGCTGATCCTCATTGGCAAGATAGGTGAGCTGGTACTTTACCTGCAGGACGTCACTGCTCACAAATTTGGGATAAGCAGTCTCCTGTTCGGATGGCGTGATATAGGTGTCGTCGGTATAATAACCGGCAAAGACCTTGCCCTCCGGTATCGTCGCCGGCGCATCTGCCAGCGCGGTCCGCTCTCCCACGGTAAGCAGTGAAAGAACCATGGCTGCAGCCAGCAGCGTACTAAATAGTTTCTTCATATGCTTTACTCCTTTCGTTGCGCGGCTCATTACCCGATCTCGCCGCCTTCATTTCCGGGATCTGTCTCGTTTCCTACAAGCTCATCATTGCTTGCGCAGATGATGCCCGTAAAACAGATATAATCCAGATCGAGTGCAGGATCTGAATACCTTTTTCTCTTTTTCATTTCATACCTCCCAGCAAGTTCACGGTAGTGTCTAGTTCACTACCTGTTTTTAGTTCATAAACCTTGAGTTCATGGGAGATGCAAATAAAAAGAGCATTGACCTCCCTTTTTGGTATAATGTCATCGACCAAAACTCCATTCACCAAGGAGAGCAATGCTCATGAACATTATACTTTATCTTCTTCAGCTATGCCATCAGCTTTATTTACAAAACTGCTGGCTGATCAACTTCATCTGCAGATAT
>JAFSTX010000027.1 GCA_017445585.1 Lachnospiraceae bacterium | reverse complement strand
GAAAGACTGATACGCTCGGGCTTTTATGACTTAGCCATCGCGTATCAGTCAGTGCACGTCAACTATTGAAACCGCCGTGTACCGAACGGTACGCACGGTGGTGTGAGAGGACGGGGGTTAATCACCCCCTCCTACTCGATTGCCCATGGGGCCACCGTCTCTACCTCTTCACGAGTTTTCCGGGGAGCGCGTCGGAGTGGGTTCCATGGTCGAAGACCACACTGCCGTTTACGATCACGTAGTCAATGCCCTTTGAGGCGAGCGTACCGTCCTGCATGGTGGCCTGATCGCTGATCGTGTCCTTGTCAAATACCGTGACGGACGCTGCGCAGCCCTCTTTGATGAAACCGAAGCGGTCGTCCAGCATCATCACTGATGCGGGCAGCGAAGTTACCTTGGTGACGGCGGTCTCGATCGGCATCAGGTTGTTTTCCCGTACCATTCTGAAAAATCTCGGGAAAGTGCCCACATTCCTCGGATGCGGCGCTCCGGTAAAGCAATCGATATTATAACCGGTCCCGTCGGAGATGACCGAGACGTCGGGGCGTGACATTATCGTCAGCACATCCTCATCGGACATATTCTTGTAAAAGCACATCATCGTGCCGTTGCATTTGATCACGGCGGCGCGCAGCGCGTCCATGACGGGCAGCCCCTGCTCGGCGGCCAGTTCAGGCCAGGTCTTGCCGATCATCTCGGGGTAATTGACCCTGCCGGTATTACAGATCGTGATATTGCCGATGCCGCCGCGGCTGTCTATGATCTTCATCGCCTCGGGCAGAATGCGCTCCCAGGTCACATCGTCCGCGACGCGTGCAGCCAGCGCCGGATTCCCGCCGTCCTGCGCCCAGGTCGGGAAGCAGGCAGCGATGCCGGACATTGAAAAAGTATAAGGATATTGGTCACAGGTTACCCTGACGCCCTGAGCCTTTGCACGGTCGATCCTCGCGAGAAGCTCCCGCGCTTTGCCCCACTGGCGCGTTCCCATAAGCTTAAAATGCGAGATCTCCATGCGGCATCCCGTCTCGCGCGAGATACTTATGACCTCGTCCACCGCTTCAAAAACGCGGTCGTTCTCATTGCGCATATGCACGCACATGACCTTGCCGTGCCGCGCGACGACGCGCGCGAGGGCGATGAGCTCCGCCGTATTGCAGAAATTCCCGGGTACATAGATCAGACCGAGCGAGACGCCCATGGCGCCCTGGGTCAGCATATCGTCGCACAGATCGCACATGCGCTGCAGCTCCCCGGGAGTGAGCTGACGCATCTCGAAACCGGCGATCATATTGCGCAGATTGCCGTGCCCGATCAGAGTGGCTATATTAATCGCGCTGCCTTTTACACTGATGTTCTCTCCGTAGCTCGTCACGTCGTATGCGTGGAAATCATTGCGTGATACTCCGCGTGCGATCAGATTGGAGAGGGCGTAGAGGTTCTCGGAATTCGGGTCGGCGACGGGAATGGAGGATTTGCCGCAGTTGCCGACGACCTCAAGGGTCAGCCCCGATCCGACGCACGAGCGCCGCCTGGGATCGGAGAGATGCGAGTAGTCCGAGTGTGTGTGTATATCGATAAATCCCGGCGCGATGACGTGTCCGCAGGCGTCGCAGACCTGTTTTGCGTCGGGGATGGCCGCCGGAGTGCCTTCCGGGATCTGCCATTCATCGTATCTGACGATCTTCGCAATGGTGTCTCCCTGTATACATACCGCGCCATGGTAGGGCTTTCCGCCTGTGCCGTCCACTATAAGTCCGTTTGCAATGACGATATCGTACATACTGCCTCCCTGCAGCCGAAAACCGGCATGTGTTACCTGTGTTTACGCTAAAAGTATGCCCTTTTTTATATTTTCGGTCAAGTCAAATGTATTTTTCGTTTTGTCATGATAAATATGACGTAAAAAACTCAGCAATATCCCGCACGGTGTGGTATATTTACCGCAGATGCGGCGGCAGGGTGACGCGCATCTGCGGCAGCCGCACAAAAGGAACCCGCCGGCTGCAAAAGGAACCCGCCAGCCGTGCAAATGGAGTCGGCGATAGTCAAAAAACTCATCAGGAGAGCTTGGGGGCGATCATGAAAGAAACGGACAAAGAATACAGAATATCGTTTATCGGAGACGTCGTGATAGAGTATCCGGTCCTGCGCGAAGCGGCGCGGGAGGACGGATCGTACGACTTTTCGCCGGCACTCGCGCCGCTGGCCGGGCTGCTTCGCAGCTCAGATTACGCGGTGGCGAATCTCGAGACTCCCCTCGGAGGCGAGGAAGCGGGCTATACGCCGAATATCTTTTCCATGAATACCCCTGACTCTATCGTGGACGCTCTGCAGGGGATCGGCATTGACGCCGTTACCACCGCGAACAATCATATGATGGACCGCGGGATGGAAGCGCTGCTGCGCACCTGCCGCGTGCTGGACGATAAGGGCATGGCCCATACCGGCACCTATGATACGATCCCTGAGGACCGCAGCCTGTACTTCGAACTCGGCGGGACCACCGTGGCGCTGCTTTCCTACAGTGTTTCCGCGAACTATGCCTCAAACCGCAAAAAATACGATTTCGCAGGTGTGTATGAGCACGCCAATTTCCTGCGTCCCTATACCTCGCCGGTGATGCGTCTGCCGGAGGATCCCTGCGTGAAGGAGACCTTCGCTTTCTTTGAGAAAAAAATGGGCCGCCCGCTGGACTTTGAGGAAAGGGCCGAGCTGCGCCGCGCCATGCATCAGCCCGTGGCTTTCGCCGACGATGCGTTCGAAGCGGACGAGACGGAACCTTTTATGGAAAAACTGCGCACAGACTATGAGCGGGCACGTAGCAAAGCCGATATCGTAATCATCTGCCCGCACACCGGCGGCCAGTTCAATACGGAACCGGGCGCCGCGTCGCGCTTTTTCTTCTCGCGCATGGCGCAGATGGGCTTTGATGCTGTCGTGGCCGCGCATTCACACACGACACAGCGCGTATGGACTATCGGCAGCACGCTCGTGGCCGGGTGCCTGGGCAATGTGACCATGTCGCCCATGACCGGCTACATGAGCTCCGTCCCGGAGACCCTCTCAGAGTACGGAATGATGCTGCATATCTATATCTCGGACAAAAAGCTCACCCGAGCGGGTTTTTCTCTCTTCAAGGCCGTTCAGGATGAAAGCCATCCGCTGCGCGCAGTCCCTGTGACCGAGCTTCTTAGTGAGATTACTGAGCCCGCGCAGCGTGAAAAGACCGTCGCAGAGATCCTCGAGGTCTGCGGGCGGATCACCGGACGATACGTCAGTTCCGTGGAGGAGGAGTGGCCTCTGTCATGATGCTCGCGCTGGAACTTACCGGGATCATTGCCTTTGCGATAGTCGGCGCGATGGCCGGCATCCGCAAAAAAATGGATCTGTTCGGAGTGATTGTTATCGCCGGAACGAACGCGATGGGCGGAGGGATCATCCGCGACGTCATACTCGGCGTCGTCCCGCCTGTAGCGTTCAAATATCCTATATATCTCATCGTGTCCACCGTGGTCGCGCTGGTGGTGTTCATTCCCGTAATAAGAAAAAGGATCCACACGGATCAGTGGATCATTACGCTCATGGATTCTGTAGGTCTTGGAGCTTTTGCCATCGTCGGCACCCGGGCCGGTGCATCGACGGGCAATTCCTTTCTGATGGTCTTCCTCGGGACGATCACATGCGTGGGAGGCGGTGTTCTGAAGGATCTGTTCTGCGGCGATATACCGCAGATATTCGTAAAGCATTTCTATGCCATGCCGGCTATCATCGGCTCCGCGCTCTATGTACTGCTGATGCCGATAGGCGATACGGCTGCCGCGGTGACGGGAGCTGCGGTGATAGTGGCGCTCCGCGAGCTGGCAGCGCGTTACCGCTGGAACGTGCCCCGCGCGTAAGTCCTGCCGCGCCGGGCAGGCCGGCATTTTCATTCATCCCCTTATCAGCCGTCCAGCTCACTGATATTAATGGTGCGCACGTATTTTATGAATTTTTTCGTGGCGGGAGAAGCCTCGGAGAGCGCCGGAACCGCGATGCCGAGCTCCTCGAACTGTTTGGGCTCGAATGACAGCTCTTTGACGGCGCCGTTCCATTTGTGCGAGCGGAGCCGCTGGTCCATACTGATCCCGAGACCGGCCGCTACCATATTATAGGTGGTAAAAGCATTCATTGTGGTGAAACGCACGTCCGGCGTGATATTCAGTTTTTTCAGCAGGCGGTCTATCTCCGTATCCTGTCCGGGAGTCGTGTGGATAAAAGGCGCCTTGGCAAGCTCCGAGATCGGAAAAGCCTTCTTTTTAGCCATCGGATGGTCGGCCGGAAGCCATGCCACGACTTCATCCTCGCAGAGCGGGATCCAGTCGCAGGCTGCGTTAGCGAGTCTGGCGCAGAAGCAGCAGTCCACGGATTTCTCGTTCAGTGCTTTTTCCATCGCGAGATTTCCGCCCTCGTGCAGGCTGATGGAAACGCCGGGGTAGAGCGACTGGAAGCCTTTGAGGATCTGAGGGATCCACGAAGCCGCGATGCTGTTATAACTGCCTATGGAGATGTTGCCGCGTACAGTGCCGCGGATGTCTGCACTGATCTGCTGGACGTTCTGAAGGGCGCGGGATATTTCACGGAATATAGGGACCATGGTCTTGCCGTTCTCGGTCAGCGTCACGCCCTTTTTGTTGCGCACAAAAAGCGGGAAACCGAGCTCTTCTTCGAGGTTCTTAATGATTCGCGTGATACCGGACTGCGTATAGCCGAGATACTCGGCGGCGGCCGTCAGACTGCCGTGGTCCACTGCGAGCAGGAAGGCTTCATATTTGTTTGAATCCATGGGTCTCCTTTCATGATAAACAGTCATATCAAATATACTGTTACGAAAATTGTGTCATAGATAAATTTACTTTATTATATAGGCAAATCACAAAATGTCAAACCGCTTTTTGCGAAATACGTAACGCTTTGCAAAGTTTGCACAGAGTGCATCTGCGCTGCGATTCTCAGTACGCAGACAATCTGACAGCCGTATGCGGGCAGATGCAGGCGGTCTGACGAAGGAGATAATGATGGAACAGAAGATGATGGATGCGATCATTAAGCATGTAGACGGCGAGGGCCTTGCCCTGGCGCGTGTTCCCGTACCCGAGGTTGGCCCCGGCGAGGTCCTGATCAGGATCCACAAGACCGCGATCTGCGGCACAGACGTACATATATACGATTGGACCGACTGGTCCAAAGCCCATGTACATGTAGGGCAGACCATCGGACACGAATACGTCGGCGAGATCGCCGAGCTCGGCGCGGGCGTCACCGGCTTTACCGTCGGACAGAGAGTCAGCGGCGAGGGACACATCACCTGCGGTCACTGCCGCAACTGCCACACCGGCAATATCCAGTGGTGCAAGGACACCGTGGGTGTAGGAGTGGACCGCAACGGCGCTTTTGCAGAGTATCTCTGCATCCCCGCAAAAAACGTTATCGCGATCGATCCTGAGCTGGACGAGGATGTCGTATCGTTTTTTGACGCTTTCGGAAACGCTACTCACACGGCTCTGATGTGGGATCTGATCGGCGAGGACGTGCTCATCACGGGCGCAGGTCCTATCGGTATCATCGCGGCAGGCATCTGCAAATTTGCCGGCGCACGCCGCGTAGTCATCACCGATCTTAATGATTACCGCCTGGGTCTGGCCAGAAAGATGGGCGTCGACGCCGCAGTCAATACCGGACGTGAGGACCTGCGCGAAATCATGCACGAGCTCAAGATCGTCGAAGGTTTTGATATCGGACTCGAGATGAGCGGCAGCGGTGCGGCTTTCAAACAGATGGTCAGCACCATGAGAAACGGAGGCAAGATCAGCCTGCTCGGCCTCGGCCCCAAGCCCATCGAACTTGACATGAACGATATCATTACCCGAGGGCTGACGCTGCAGGGCATCTACGGCCGCAAGATGGACAACTGGCATCAGATGTCCTATATGGTCCAGGGCGGTCTCGATCTGACGCCGGTCATCACGCACCGCTTCCATTATACCGACTTCCAGAAGGGGTTCGATGCCATGCGCAGCGGCAATTCCGGCAAGGTTGTCCTCGATTGGACAAAGAAATAAAACCGGTTCAAAAAGTCTCATGACCGCGGACAGCCCAGACGGCGCTTTCGCTGCGAAATCGGGAATTCGCGATGAGAACGACTGCTGCCGAACCAGTGATTTCTGAGCGCTCAGCTGCAAAAGTTTTGCTCAGGAGACGCACGGTAAAAAACGCAGAGGAAGACGTTGACCGGGTTTTGTTAAAAAACGAATATTTTTACAGGAGGTTCACATGAAACAGGCATATCAGAAATACGCTGACGAGCTGGCTGCGATACGCGAGGCCGGCACCTACAAGGAAGAGCGCATCATCACCACGCCTCAGCGCTCGCGCATAGACACCACGAAATCAAAAAGAGTCGTAAATATGTGCGCGAACAACTACCTCGGACTCTCGAACAGCCCAGAGCTGATCGCGGCTGCAAAGGCAAGCTACGATACGTGGGGCTTTGGTCTGAGCTCGGTCAGATTTATCTGCGGCACTCAGCAGATCCACAAGGATCTGGAGAGGGCGATCGCCGACTTTGCGGGCATGGAGGATGCCATCCTCTACAGCTCATGCTTCGATGCGAACGGAGGTCTTTTTGAAACGCTGCTCGGACCCGACGATGCGATCATCTCTGACGAGCTCAACCATGCTTCCATCATTGACGGCGTACGCCTGTGCAAGGCGCACCGCTATCGCTATAAGAATAATGACATGGAAGATCTGAGAGTGCAGCTGGAAGCTGCGCGGGCCGAAGGCTGCAAGCAGATCCTGATCGCCACCGACGGCGTTTTCTCCATGGACGGATATATCGCGAATATGAAGGGTATCTGTGATCTGGCCGATGAATACGGTGCGATGACCATGCTGGACGACAGCCATGCGGTCGGCTTTATGGGCGAGCACGGACGCGGCACTGCAGAGTACTGCGGCGTCATGGGCAGGGTCGATATCATCACGGGTACTTTCGGTAAGGCCATGGGCGGAGCCTCAGGCGGCTATACTGCCTCCAGCCGTGTCATCGTCGATCTGCTTCGTCAGCGCAGCCGCCCCTATCTTTTCTCTAATACCCTTGCTCCCGCCATCTGCGCGGCTACGCTCAAAACCATCGAGATGCTGAATGAATCCACAGCGCTGCGCGACAAGGTCCATGAGAATGCCCGCTATTTCCGTCAGGAGATGGAAAAGGTCGGATTTGACCTGCTCCCCGGCGAGCATCCCATCGTTCCCGTCATGCTCTACGACCCCAAGATCGCCAATGAATTTGCGAAGCGCATGCTGGAGAAGGGCGTCTACGTCGTAGGTTTCTGTTATCCCGTAGTTCCGAAGGGGCGCGACCGTATCCGCACGCAGATCTCTGCGGGACATACAAAAGAGGATCTGGACTTTGCCGTAAAGTGCTTCAGGGAAGTAAAGGAAGAGATGGGTTTGTGATGAAATCCTCTCATCTGGAGAAAAGTTTTTTCAAAAAAACAGGCCCAGAAACATACAGAAATATTGACATTATTTGTAAAGTATTGTAACATAACGATGAACTGAAAAAATCATCTTATACATGCAATATTTTGATTATTAATGCAGGACAGTGATTCCGGAATAGGGGCTTGCACCTCTGGAGACACTGTTCTGTTTTTTATCAGAACAGGAGGAGCTTATGCTGAAGATCAAAAGACTTCTGGCGGTTCTTGTATCCCTGACCATGGTCCTTTCTTACATGCCTGCACCGGCGATGGCTGACGGGCACGGAGAACACGATGGATATACAGCGTGGTCCGATTCCACGAGCCTGCCGGTCAATGCGGGTAAGTACTATCTGACCACTGATGTGACTACGAGCTCCCAGCAGAAGGTTGCCGGGGATGTCGAACTGTGCCTTAACGGTCATACCGTGATCTCCTCCACAAACACCTACGGCGGCATCTACGTCATCCACAGGGACTGCGATTACACCGTGACCATCACGAACTGCAGCACGGAGGGCGGCATCACCAGCACCTACGCGGGCAGAAAGAATTTTGCTCTGGGGTCATTTGCTTCGAATTCTTCCGGCGGCGATTCCAAGGGCGTCTTCAATATCAGCAATGTTCGTTTCTACGGCGTCAGTGCCGGAGCTTCCGGCGGCTGTATCACGGTGCAGGGCCAGACAAAGCTGAATCTCACCGACTGCACATTTGAGAACATTACCGCGACCGGCGGCAACTACGACGGAGCCGCTGTCTATGCCGGCAATACCACAGCAGTTACCATCAAAAACTGTACCTTCAAGAACATCTCTGCAGGACGCTATGCTGCGATCTACGCGGGCGGTACCAGTACCATCACCCTCGATGGCTGCTCCGTCACCGGCTGCAGCGGAAAGAACGCCGCGGCGCTCTACTCCACCGCAAATACGACTGTCACGCTCAAAGACTGTTCGATCACCGGCAATACTACTACGGCCGCGGCGGGCACTGACGGCTATCGCTATGCCGGAGCTGTCTATGCCCTGACAAATAACGTGACCCTCGAGGGCGCGAACGTCATCAGGAACAATACGAATGCGGCGGAAGAGGCCGCTGATTTCACCAGGCAGAATGCCACAAACACATTTAAGATCGTGAATTCCACGGACGATTCAGACGTCTGCGTCAGATATGTCAAGGATCCTACCATCACCGAGTTCGCCGCAATCACCGGCACCCTCAGGGGCAACTGGATTTATGCAAACGACACCTCCAAGACCTTTGTCGACAACGGCAGCGGCAAGCTCGTGCTCGAGTCCAAGATCTCTGTCACCGGCATTACTCTCAATGAGAGCGAGAAACAGCTCACTGCGGGCGAAGGCTTTGACCTCATTGCCACGGTCGAGCCGGAAAATGCGACAAAGAAGGACGTAAAGTGGACCACCAGCAATCCCGGTGTAGCTACTGTAAGCGGCGGGACAGTCACTGCAGTTGCGGACGGCACTGCGCTCATCACCGCGCGGACCGTGGACGGCGACTTTACCGCGACCTGTACCGTGACCGTAGGTACCGTGACCGAGCACAAGCATGGCGAGGACGTCTATACGGTCTGGGTCCACAATGATTCCCTGCCCACAGCGTCCGGCAAATATTACCTTGATACCGCCGGCAGGCAGGTCACCCTCAGCGACAACTGGATCATAGGCGCGGGAGCAGACATTACACTCTGCCTTAACGGCCATACGATAAACGCAGCGCCCGCAAACCGTGCGATAGCTATCGGAGCGGGAGCGGTGCTCACCCTTGTGGACGACGCGGACACACCAGGTGTCATCACCGGAGGCAACAGGACCTACGGCGGCGCGATCAATATCGCCTCCGGCGGTACTCTTAATATGTACGATATTACTATCAGCGGCAACAGGTCCGAGGACGGTACCGGCAGTTCAGGAGGAGAGGGCGGCGCCGTATACCTGCAGGGCGGCAATGCCGACAACCCCGGCGCTGTATTTAATATGTACAGCGGCTCCATCACGGGCAATTCCGCAACGAGAGGCGGAGCGGTATCGCTGGCCGCGAAGGGCGAGGGTGCTTCAACCGGCGCCGTGTTCAATATGCAGGGCGGGTCGATCACCGCGAATACATCCGCGGCAAAGAACGCCGGCGCTGTCTACGGCGGTTCTCTGTCCACGATCAATATCAGCAATGCTCAGATCACCGATAATTCGACCGGAAATGAGGGCGGCGCCATGTACCTTACCGGCGGCGCGAGCGCTGCTCTGACTGATTCTACAGTCAGCGGCAACACCGCAAAGAACGGCAGCGCGATCGTCGTGCTGGGCGGCACGCTGACGCTTGACGGCACTGAGGTGACCGGCAATAATTCGACTTCGGGATTCGGTGCGGTGCATGTGTCACGCGGTACCGTGGCCGGCGTGCAGCAGATGGCCACTCTTGTGCTGAAGGGCGCCGCAAAAGTCACCGGCAATACCGCCGGCAAGACCGATACCGAACCCGGGACTGCACAGAACGTGATGCTCCGCAGATTCACCAGCGGAGTGCAGTATTCATATCTTTCCGTGGATGCGGCAGGGCTCTCCGACGGCGCATCGATAGGAGTTTCTCTGGAGGAAGCGAGATATGCCGAAGAGCCTTATATCAGCGCCGAGGGAGATCCCGTGCCTGAAGGCAGCGAAGCGTTTTTCTCCAGCGACGCGGATGGGTATAATGTAAAGATCGACAGCGGACGGCTGATCCTCAAATCTTCCGCGAATGTGATGGGAGTGACTGTGGATCCGGAGACAGCTTCCATAGCCATAGGCGGGACGAAGCAGATGACCGCTTCGGTCGTTCCGGCCGGAGCCGATGATCAGACTGTGATCTGGTCCAGCAGCGAACCCGGCGTCGCCTCTGTGGATGATACCGGCCTCGTGAGCGGCGTGTCCGAGGGTACCGCAGTGATCACCGTCACCACGAACGACGGCGGATTTACTGCTGAGTGCACGGTAAAGGTCTTCACGCCTCACGAACACGACGGCATCTCCTTCGAAGAGTGGACGGAGACGACTTCGATCCCGACCACTGACGGCGCGTATTTCCTTACTTCCGACGTGAACGTGAGCGCGATGCAGGATATCACGGGCGACGTGACGATCTGCCTTAACGGCCACAGCATCATATCAAACGGCAGCAGCCGCGTGATCCGCGTTCAGACGGGCGGCAAGCTCACCATCACCGACTGCAGCGATACCCCCGGCAGCATAAAGGGCGGAAAGAGCACCTACGGCGCGGGCGTCAGGATCCAGCCAGGCGGCGAGTTCAATCTCTATAACGGAATCATCGAGGGCAACACCTCTGACGCTGCGACAGGCGGAGAGGGCGCCGGCGTTTACGTACTCGGCAGGAACACCATCAGCGGAACCAAATACGACGGCGGCGTTTTCAATATGTACGGCGGCAGGATCACCGGAAATAACGGCGGTGTCGGCGCGGCTGTCAACGTCTACGGTTTCTCCGGAAGCACCGATATCGGTGAGGAATACGAACCCGGTACCTTCAATATGTACGGCGGCGAGATATCCGGCAACAGCGGCACTACCGGCACGGTATACATCAGAAATTACGCCAAGGCCAATATCACCGGCGGTTCGATCCATGATAATACTACGACAAAGAGCGCTGCGGGTCTCTACCTCCAGGCAAACGCCTCGGCAGCTCTGGGCAGCGTTGCAATCACCGGCAATGAGTCCGGAGCAAACGGCGCCATATATGTAGGTGACAATGCGTCCCTGACGACCGACGGCACCCGGATCACCGGCAACAGCGCTGGCGCGCTCGGAGGCGGCGTGTTCGTCGCCGGAAGCGGGAGCACGGTAAAACTCTCCGGAGCGACCGTGATCACAGGCAACAAGGCGGATTCCAAGGACAACAACCTTTATCTTTCAGGCTCCGCGGTTGCGGATCCCGCAGGGCTCGCTGACGGCGCTTCGATAGGAGTGACTGCGGCATCTACGCCCGCATCTATCGGAACGGACGGCAGCGAGAGCAAGCTGGCGTACTTTACCAGCGACAGTGTTTACAGAGAAATAACCGTAAAGAACGGACAGCTTTATATAGATACTGATTCCAGTCACAGTCACTGTGTCTGCGGAACGGGCAGCGGGATCGGCTGCGACCATGCTTCCCTCGTATGGAGCGCATGGGAGAGCGCGAGCGCGCTTCCTTCCGGCAGCGGCAATTACTATCTTACCGAAGACGTTCAGCTGACTGACGTTCAGCTGATAGGCGCGGGAGAGCAGGTCAACCTCTGCCTTAACGGCCACACCGTAAAGGCTGCGGACAATTGCAGGATCTACACGATCGGCAAGGGAGCGGTTCTTTCGATCACCGACTGCCAGGGAGCGGCCGGAAAACTTACCGGCGGCAACAGCGCCTACGGCGGAGCGATAAATATCAACCGCACGGCGGTTTTTAACCTCTATGCGGGAACTCTGACCGGCAACAAGGCGCGCACCAATTCGTCCGGAGCGGGCGATGAAGGCGGCGCGGTATACATGCAGTCCGGAAATGACAGCGAGCACGGCGGCACCTTCAATATGTACGGCGGCGAGATATCCGGCAACAGCGCCGGCGTCGGCGGAGCTGTCAGAGTCCAGGGCGGATCATCGGCCTCTGTAGCCGGCAGCATCAATATCTTCGGCGGCCGCATCAGCGGCAACACAGCCACCAGGGGCGGCGGCATCTATGCGAGCGACGATGCGACGGTAACTGTCAGCGGCGGCTCCATTTCCGATAACACCGCCACGAATACCGCGGATGCGGGCGGCGGCGCGATCTACGCCTCCAACGTGACACTGGATATTAAAGGCGGTTCCATTTCCGGAAATACCGGAAGCGGAAACAACGGCGGCGGCGTCATGATCACAGGCGCAAGAGCCAGCCTGAATATCAGCGGCGGTACGTTCTCCGGAAATACCGCAAAGAACGGCGGCGGCATACTTGCGCAGGCCTCTTCGCAGGTCAGTATCTCCGGCGGAAAGTTCACCGGAAACAAGGCTGAGAGCGACGGCGGCGCGATCTATATCAGTACAAACAGCACTCTTAAGTTTACTGGCGGCACGGTTTCCGGCAATGAAGCCGGACGCTACGGCGGCGGCGCATGCCTGCTGCGCAGCGAGAACACCTTCAGCGGCGGCAGCTTCAGCGGCAACTATTCCGGCAGCAACGGCGGCGGCGCCTATGCGATGGGCGCAAAGGTCAAGCTGAGCGGTACGGGCTTTTCGGACAACAGAGCCGAGGGCAACGGCGGCGCCTACGCGGCGTCAACTACGAACGTTACATCCGGTGGAGCAGCAACTTCCATTGTTTCCGAGACTGAACTTACCGGCGGCACCTTCAGCGGCAACAGCGCAAAGAACGGCGGCGCGATCCTGAGCCAGGGCCGCGGCAGCAGCTTTAAGATGACCGGCGGAACTGTAAAGAACAACGAATCAGCTGTACAGGGCGGCGGTATTTTCGCCAGTAGCAATACCACCTTTGAGTTCTCGGGCGGCACCGTATCCGGCAACAAGGCGGGCACAAACGGCGGCGGTATCGAGATATTCAGAGCCGAAGCAAAGCTTACCGGCGGAATGATCGAAAACAACTCCGCAAAGGTCAACGGCGGCGGAGTGCATATCGCAGGCTCCGAGGCTGTCATCAGCGGGATCGGCATCAGACGCAATACGGCGACCGGCAACGGCGGCGGTATAGTGGTACAGACCAGCACCGATACCGTGAACGGCGAAAAACAGAAGTTCCCGGCTGACGTAAGGATCACGGGCGGAACCTTCAGCGGCAACAGCGCAAAGAACGGCGGCGGTATGCTGATCCAGGGCGACAAGTCCTCGGCAGTCATGACCGGCGGTACTTTCAGCAGCAACAGAGCGACCGATTCGGGCGGCGGAGTTTACGTAAGTACGAACACCTCGTTTGAGATGAACGGAGGCAGCATAACCGGCAACAGCTCCGGCAAGGACGGCGGCGGCATGGTGACGCTCCGCTCAAAGGTCAACCTCCGCGGCGGTTCGATCAGCGGCAATACGACGGAGGCCAGCGCAGGCGGCATCAAGAACCTCGGCGCATCCCTCTATCTGCGCGGAGTTACCGTATCCGGCAACGAAGCCAAGGTCAACGGCGGCGGTATCCGTTCCTGCAACATAGTCCAGAACGGCGTTACCTATATCGCCCACCTCTACATGAGCGCAGGCAGTGTCAGGGACAACAAGGCACAGCACGGCGGCGGCCTGCTCGTCGAGCAGAAGGGTTCGTCATTTGAATTCTCGGGCGGCACCTTCAGCGGCAACAGCGCGTCCGTCGCGGGCGGCGGCTTCTATATCAGCACGAGCACGGTCTTCACCATGAGCGGCGGTATCGTTGAAAACAACACCACCGACGGCAGCGGCGGCGGAGTATATATCCTCCGCAATGACGCGGTCATAACAGGCGGCGAGATCCGGAACAATACTGCGGTCAAGTCGGCAGGCGGCATCCTCTTTACCAGTAATCTGGCGCTCAAGAACGTCATGAACGTCAGCGGCCTCAAGATCACCGGCAACAAGTCGGCTACGGCAGGCGGCGTCGTCGTTCAGGGCAGAGCCACGGTGAATATGGACGGCGTGACCGTTTCGGAGAATTCCTGCGAGAAGAACGGCGGCGGCATCTACTTCAGCGTAAACAGCTGGCTGAATATTAAGAACAGCGTGATCGAAAAGAACAGCGCTCTCCTCGATGGCGGCGGAATCTTTGAAAATATCCCCGCGATCCTGACCATAGAGAATTCCGAGATCCGCGACAATACCGCGGGACGCGACGGAGGCGGCTTCTTCAGCAGAGGCTCCAACTCCTTCAAGGGCGTCGTCATCACGGGCAATACGGCCGCGGGACGCGGCGGCGGAGCAGCTGCGCGCAAGACCTGGTACAACTTCCAGGCTGCGGACTGGTTTGAGAAGCCTTACCAGGATTTCATCGGCTGCACGATAGAGAATAACAAGTCGGGAGATATCGGCGGAGGCCTGTGGCTGGATCTGGGTACGTACGGTACGGTCGAGGATACGGTCATCAGGAACAACGAATCTTCCACTGAGGGAAGCGGACTCTGGGCGATAGACGATATCACGCTTAAGTCGGTCACCGTTACGGAAAACAAGTCCGCATCGGGCGGCGCCGCTCTCTACCTGGCTCCTTCCGCTTACGACGGCTTCTCATATTTCGCGGGCATAATCAGGATGTCCGGAGATATGAAGGTCAGCGGCAACACCGGCAAGGATATGTATCTGGGCGACAAGACCGTAGTGGTGGTACCCGATGAAGGACTCGGAGATAACGCTCTGATCGAGATCGAGCTTTCCGACGGCCTTATCACCAACAGGATCTACGGACCTTATGACTACAAGGGCGGCGATCAGAAGTATACGCTGACAAAGGGAACGCTCTCGATGACCGATCCCGAGTATGACGCATCCGCGGCTCCTGTGCCGGCTGAGGAGGAAAGCTCCGAGGCTCAGACCGAGCCCGGTTCGGAGGCGTCACTGGATGCAGGTTCGTCCGCGACGCCCTGGCTGATCGGCGGGATCGCGGCGGGCGCCGTGGCCCTGGCCGGAGCGGCGGTAGCAATATTTAAGAAAAAGTCCAGGAAATACGCGGCATAAATTGCAAAGGAGGAAAAGACAATGAAGAGATATCTGGCTTTTATACTTGCAGTGATCATGATAGTTTCCTCCTGTGCGTGCGGAGGGAGCCCCGATGCGGCTTCATCCGCTGCAGAGGACCCCTCGGGCGAGGCTGAGAGTACTGCATCTGCGGAGGAACCTTCGAGCGCGGCCTTTGATCCCAATGCCATCATCGACGCCATAGATGAGACTGTGCCCATGGGCGGAGTGTACCAGGTGCATTCGATAACGGGCGTAAAGCAGATGGCTGAACATCCGGACGCGAAGTTCAAGCTCCTGCGCGATATAGACCTGGGCGGCGCCGAGATCGCTCCCGCCGGGACTCAGTCGGCACCCTTTACCGGACAGATCGACGGCTCGACACACGTTATCTCCAATTTCACCATAACCCCGGGCGAGGACGGCAACACCGGTCTCGTGGGTGTGCTGAAGGGGAGCGTCAAGGACCTGATCATCGATAACGTCACTGTCAAATGCGATGAGAACACAAAGAGTATCGGCGCTATCGCAGGTGTGAATGAGGGCACGATCTCCAGAGTTACGCTGACAGGCGGCTCCATGACCGTGGATAAGGCAGCCTCCGGCGCGACCATAGGCTCCATCGCCGGTACGAACAAGGGCAGCATCTCCAACACCACGGTAGCGGTGGATATCGTCTGCAGCTTCGCGGGCGAGGCATCTGTCGGCGGTGTTGCGGGAGTCTGCGAGGGCGGCACCATGAATTACGCCGAGCAGGACGGAATTCTTGAGATCACCGGCGGCTCGGCCAAGAAGTCGGGACTTATCGCCGGCAGCACGAAAGACGCCGAGATCAAGGCCTGCGCCTTTGTCGGCGCGGTAAATACCATAGACGGCAAGCTTTTTACCGAGCTTGTAGGATCGGATGAGGGCTCCACGATAGAGAAATGCCTTACACGCGACAACGGCCGCGAGCCTCTGCCTGAAAATGTTCAGAAGCTTCGCGACAAGGTCGTGGATACGATGTACGCCATGGGCAGCGTGGTGTGGACGGTAAAGGAAAAGCTTTACCATGACTGCACCTGTACTCTGACTGCCTGCCACGGCATCTTTTATCCCGGAATGATCTACGTGGGTATGCCTTACGGACACAAGGGCGCGTCCCTGAACAGATTTATGTCCATGGTCGACGAGGACAACGTAGTCATCGACTGGGCATACGATCAGGAATCATTCGATACCTATGACAGCTATATGAACAGCGACTGCTCCTCCTCGCTTTTCCAGGCGTGGGCTACAGTCAGCAATACCATCAATTTCTGCAGAGTAAGCGGCGAGCTTCCCACAGTGCCGGGCGGCTGCGTCCCGGTAGGAGATTATCCCTGGGAGCTGATCACGAGCTATAAGGACAAAGAGACTTCCGATCTGTGGATCAAGGATGGCGTGGTCTCCGAGGAGTCTATGCTGGAAGCCTATGCCCAGATGAGAAAGGGCGATGCTTACTGGTACAGGATAAAAGCCGGCGGACATACCCGTATGCTGGCCGAGGACCCGGTAATCGTACGCGATCAGGAAGGCAGGATCGATCCCAATCTCAGCTACGTGATCTGCCACGAGCAGGGCGCTACCCATCAGGAGGACAATGTCTACAGCTCCTGGAAGACCAATTGGAGATACAATCTTGCCGCGCTGCTTTCCCTCGGGTGCTTCCCTATCACCTGCCAGGAGCTTCTGACCGGCGAGATGGAGACGCCTCAGGCTCAGATCCTGGGCGGCTGCGACGGCAAGGCCGGTCTCTTTACCGGTACCATCAAGGCCAACTACTACCTCGATGAGGTTACGCTGGTCATCGATGACGAGGACGGCAACGAGGTCCTTAACAAGAGGATGTTCCCTGCAATCGGCAGAGTCCATGACGGCTCCGACGGCGGCGGCGGCGCGGACATAAATATCCGCTGCTACGACGATGACTTTGATATGGCTGCCTTCGCGACGCCTCTGCAGGATCTTATGATGGAGCCCGGCGGAGTCTATCACGCTACCATAACAGCGATACTCGCCACAGGCGATATAATTACGGTAAAGGATTATACGTTTACAAACGGCACTGCTTCCGCAAAGGCTGACTGAGCGGCCGCGCCGTAAGGATACGGGCGGCAGGGCTGACCTGAGCCGCCCGGTGTCCGGGGAGGATATATGGGAGGAAACCCCTGGCTGTACATACTGATCTTTATACTGATCACTATTGCGGTAGTTTTACTGCTCTCGCTCGTTTTCGGTCTGATCGTAGCTGCTGCCGGGAGAAAATTCTCCAGAGACACCCTGGATAAATACGGGAAGCGTGTCGAAGGTCTCCTGCCGGGCACGGATTGCGGACAGTGCGGATACTCCTCCTGCAGCGAGTGCGCCGGAGCGCTGCTCCGGGCTGAAAAGGACGATGACGTGTGTCCTTTTACCGGCGCGGAGGATCAGGCAAAGATCGCGGAGATCAGAGATGAACTGCGAAAGATCATGGAGGATCCCAGGCCCGTGAAGAGCGTCCCGGAGGATGTCACAGGCATCCGGGGGCTTTGGAGGCGAAGAAGGAGATAAAGTCAGGGAGAAGAAAAGTCATGCTTGAAAAACTGCTTGACGGAGTAGAAAAAAACAGAGAACTCATATCTGCGGCCTATAACCGTATCTGGAAGAATCCGGAGACCGGCTACCGCGAGTGGAAGACGAATGAGTATCTGAAGAACGAGTATGAAAAGCTCGGCTATGAGCTGACGATGGCCGGTAATATTCCCGGATTCATCACTGAGATAGATACCGGAAGACCCGGGCCCACGGTTGCTGTCTTCGGCGAGATGGATGCGCTGATCTGCGCCACACACCCCGACGCGGATCCCGCTACAGGCGCCGTACATGCCTGCGGCCACTGCGCGCAGTCAGCAGCGCTGCTGGGGCTGGCCGCCGCGCTAAAGGAGCCCGGAGTGCTGGATGGGATGAGCGGAAAGATCCGGCTCATCGCGGTCCCTGCCGAGGAACTCATTGAGATAGAGTACAGGCAGAAGCTTTACGATGAGGGCATTATCAGATACTTCGGCGGTAAGCAGGAGTTTATATACAGAGGTCTGCTGGACGGAGCGGACATGGCCATCATGATCCACAATTCGACCGCATGGCCAAAGGGCACCGGCAGAGTGAATCTCGGCTCGAACGGCTGCATGATCAAGACGATCGTCTTCCACGGCAAGGCCTCTCACGCAGGCGGTTCGCCTCACAGGGGACGCAACGCGCTCTACGCCGCCACTCAGGCCCTTACGGCTATCAACGCGATCCGTGAGACCTTCCGGGACGAAGACCATATCAGAGTCCACGGCATCATCACCCAGGGCGGAGACGTGGCAAATACGATACCCGACCGCGTGGTGATGGAGTTTTACGTCCGCGGAGCGAACGGAGACGCCATAAAGGCGGCAAACGAGGCTGTCAACCGCGCCGTTTCCGGCGCTGCGGTGAGTCTGGGATGCACGGTCACGATAGACGACCGGCACGGATATTTCCCAAGAATTCACGACAGGGGGATGATGGAGGCCGCCAGGGAGGGCATGGAACTCGCCCTCGAGCACGTCCTCTACATACCCGAGGGCTGGACCTACGGATGCTCTGATTTCGGCGATATCACCTCGATCATGCCGGGCGTGCACCCGCATATCGGCGGAAGCCGCGGCACAGTCCACGGCAGCACCTACTTTATCGACGATCCCGCGGGCGTATGCACGGACTCGGCGAAAGCTCAGGCCGGGATCCTGTGGGTCCTTTTAAAGGACGGCGCGGAAAGAGCGCTCAGGATCAAAGAGGATTTCACTCCCGTCTTTGCCACCAGGGACGAGTACCTTAAGTTTATCGATGATGCGACTGCCGTGAGGGAAGCGGTGAGCTACCTGGATGACGGAAGCATCCTGATCAAATAATCAAGGAGAGAGGAAATGGGAAAGTACATACTTAAGCGCGTTCTTCTGCTTATACCTACACTGCTCATCATCCTGATCTCGGTTTTTGCGCTGATGCGCATGGTTCCCGGCTCGCCGGTGCTCGCGCTCCTCGAGGGAGAAGAGGACGTGGACGCCCAGCGCGTCTGGGAGGTCGAGGAGGAGATGGGATTCCATGATCCGATCATAGTGCAGTTCGGCAGATACGCGAAGGGCATTGTGTCGGGTGACTGGGGAGTGTCCTATTTCAACGACAAGCCTGTATTTGAAAACATGGCTGCAGTCTGGGAGCCTACGCTGCTGATCACGGCCTACGCGACGATCATCACGGTCGTGATTGCGATACCCGTGGGTATCTTCTGCGCGACGCACAGAAACTCGGTACTGGACTACATCATCAGTACTCTTTCCACGGCGACGATGATCATTCCGGGCTTTATCATGAGCCTGCTGCTCGCGTATTTCCTGGGCTTTAAGCTCAAATGGTTCCCGACCATCGGCTATACATACATCGAAGACGGCGGCTTCTGGAACGCCATATACTGCCTGACGCTCCCGAGCTTTGCCATAGGCCTGCACCACGTGGCCTCGCTGGCCAGATACACCCGCTCGTCCATGCTGGATGTGCTGGGGCAGGATTACATACGCACGGCAAGGGCCAAGGGCCTTTCAAGGAGTAAGGTCTACTACAAGCACGCGCTCAAGAATACGCTCTCTATCGTTGCGACGATGATCGCAGGGTCGATAGCGGCGATGCTCGGCGGCGCGGTCGTTACCGAGAAGGTCTTTACCATCAGAGGCATGGGCACGCTGGCCGTCGATTCGCTCAGCCGGCGCGATTACAACCAGGAGCAGGCCATAGTGCTCTTTATGGCCTTTATCTTCCTCGGTGTCGACCTGCTCATGGATATCATGTACAAGGCGCTTGATCCGCGCATCGAGTACGAGTAAAGGGGGCGTCGTCATGAATGAGATGAGAAAACACATGAAGCCGACTGCCTTCCTGAGAAAGAACGGAAGGATCATCATCGGCGGAGTCATCATAGGGTTTGTGATATTCTGCGCGATCTTTGCCCCGCTGCTCACCAGCTGGGACCCCGAGAAGGTCAACCTTCTCGACAAAAACGCGCTCCCGAGCGCTGAGCACATAATGGGAGCCGACTACCTCGGCAGAGACATCTGGGCGCGTATACTCTACGGCTCGCGCACCACGCTGCTGGTTTCCATAGGATCGGAGATATTCCTGATCCTTACGGGAACCATCCTCGGACTGATCTGCGGCTACTATAAGAGAGTGGAAAAGATCCTCATGAGGATCATGGACGCCTTTGCAACGGTGCCCAATCTCCTGCTCTGCCTGCTGATGATCAGCGTTTTCGGCGCCGGTATTCCTCAGATGATCATAGCGCTGGCCATCCACGGTATCCCGGGACACGCCCGCATGGTCCGCAACCAGGTGCTTTCGCTCCGCGAAAAGGAATATATCGAGAGCGAATACGCCATGGGCGCGGGAGATCTGAGGACCCTGTTCCACCATATCCTGCCTGCCTGCTCGTCGTATCTGCTCGTCAGATTTTCAAACGGTCTGGCCGGAATGATCCTTTCGATGACCTCGCTGTCATTCCTCGGGATCGGACTGGATCCGACCGTGGCCAGCTGGGGAGGCATCGTCCAGGACGGACAGAAGCTGATGTTTGCCGTGCCGCACCTGGTCTTTTTCCCGGCGCTGGCCATATGCCTGACAGTGTTCGGCTTTGCCATGCTCGGCGACGGCCTGCGTGATAAATTTGACCCGAGGCTGAGATAAGGAGGCGCGAGATGACGGAAGAAAAGAAAAACACAAAAGAAGAACCTATCGTCAGCGTCGAGAATCTTGAGCTCTGGTTTGACAACGATTACGGTTCGATAAAGGTACTCAACGGTATCACCTTTGATATTATGAAGGGCGAAACGCTTGGTATAGTGGGAGAATCCGGCTGCGGCAAGAGCATGACGAGTCTGTGCATCATGCAGCTGCTCAACACTCCTCCCGCGAGGATCAAGGGCAGCATCCGCCTCAAGGGCCGCGAGCTTCTCGGGCTTTCCGACAAGCAGATGCAGCACATCAGGGGCAACGAGATCTCCATGATCTTCCAGGAGCCCATGACCAGCCTGAATCCTGTCTTTACCATAGGAAATCAGCTGATCGAGACGTTTATGCTTCATCAGGGCCTGTCCAAAAAGGAAGCCTCCGAGCGCGCGCTGGAGATGCTCAGAATGGTCAGGATTCCCGAGCCCGAGCAGCGCTTCAAGGAGTATTCCTATCAGCTGTCGGGCGGAATGCGCCAGAGAGTCATGATAGCCATGGCTCTGGCCTGCAAGCCTGATCTGCTGATCGCCGACGAGCCTACGACGGCGCTGGATGTGACTATTCAGGCGCAGGTGCTGGATCTGATGAAGGATCTGCAGGAGGAGATGGGCACTGCGATCACTTTCATAACCCACGACCTCGGTGTCGTGAGCGAGACCTGCGACAGAGTGCTGGTGCTCTACTGCGGCGAGGTTATGGAAGAAGCGGACGTAGACGAGATATTTGAACATCCGCTGCATCCTTATACGCAGGGACTTATGAGCACACTTCCCAAGTTTGATCAGCCGGGAACGCTTCCCACGATCCCCGGAACGGTACCTCCCTCGGGCAGATACCCCTCGGGATGCGTGTTCGCGCCGCGCTGCCCGCATGCTACCGACCGCTGCAGGGCCGAAAAGCCCGGCCGCTGCGAGGCGCAGGACGGGCACTTCGTCCGCTGCTTCCTGTATGAAAAATGATCAAGGTTGTGTTAAGTAGGAGTACATACCATGGCAGAGAATAAGACCGTATTGGTACAGGCCAGAGGGATCAAACAGTGGTTCCCGATCAAAAAATGGTTTTTTGAACAGAAGGCCTACGTTAAGGCAGTAGACGACGTGGATCTCGATATATATAAGGGCGAGACGCTCGGAGTCTGCGGCGAGTCGGGCTGCGGCAAAAGCACCCTGATGCGCACCATGCTTCAGCTGATAAAGCCGACCGAGGGTACAGTCACCTACAACGGTACCGAGCTGACGGGTCTTCACAAGCGCGACCTGAAAAAGATCCGCGAAAACATGCAGATCGTTTTCCAGGATCCCTACAGCTCTCTGGACGGCAGGATGAAAGTGGGCGCCATTATCGAGGAGCCCATGATCATCAACAAGACCTTTGCGACAAAAGAAGAGCGCAGGGCAAGAGTTCTCGAGCTGATGAAGCAGGTGGGTCTGGACGAGTCCTACATAGACAGATATCCGCACGAGTTCTCCGGCGGACAGCGTCAGAGGATCGTCATAGCCAGAGCGCTGGCTACGAATCCTCAGATGCTTTTCTGCGACGAGGCCGTTTCGGCGCTCGACGTCTCGGTCAGAGCGCAGATCCTGAATCTGCTGGAGGAGCTTCAGGATACCCTTGGACTTACATATATGTTTGTTTCGCATGATCTGTCGGTCATCGAGCATATCTGCGACAGGATCGCGATCATGTATCTCGGCAAGATAGTGGAGATCGGCACCAAGGACGATATTTTCAAATCGACCGCGCACCCTTATACCAAAGCGCTCCTTTCGGCGATCCCCATGGTCGGGAAGAAAAAGACGGAGAGGATAATCCTCGAGGGCGATATCCCCAGCCCCGTGAATCCTCCGAGCGGCTGCCGTTTCCATACGCGCTGCCCTTACGCTACCGAGCGCTGCTCTACCGAGGTCCCTGAGCTCAAGGACCTGGGCGGCGAGCACAAGGCTGCGTGCCACCTCGCAGGCTGACGCGTTCTGCTCGTGCGCTGACGGACTCATGGCTCGTCGGTCGGCGGAGTTTTCTCCCGTATACCGGGGTTTATGAAGTCTTTCGCGCTTTCGTAAAATCAGCAGCGAAGACTTCGTTAAGAAAAGCGATGAAAAAGCAACTGTTTGAGCGAAGCGAGTTTTGCTTTTTCGAGCTTTTTAGAAGTCGAGCGCGCTGATTTAGAAAGCCAGCGAACCAAGTTCATAAACCCCGGTATGCGGGGAGAAACTGCCGGTCACCGTGGACAAAGGCAGGAGCGAAGAGCCATAAACCCCGGTATACGGGGAAAAACAGCCGGTCAAGGCAGCGTGCGAAAAAGATAACTGCATCCTTCGGACCTGTGGACTTTTAATCTGCGTTAGGAGTATAATCGTCGGTATGAACAAATACGATTATCTGGACATTATAGACGAAAAGAGCGCGATGCTGGATGGCCTCGCCGATTATATCTGGGACAACCCGGAGCTGAATTTCCGCGAATACAAATCATCCGCAGCGCTGATAAAAGCGCTCAGGGATGAGGGCTTTGAAGTGGAGACAGGGATCGACGGCATGGAGACCGCTTTTTCCGGGAGCTACGGAAGCGGCAGACCGGTCATCGGCATACTCGGCGAGTTTGACGCGCTTGCCGGTCTGAATCAGGAGGCCGGCGCGCTCACACAGAAAGGCGACGGTACTCCGGGCCACGGCTGCGGCCATAACCTTCTCGGCGTCGGATCGCTCGCCGCTGCCATGGCGGTAAAAAAATATCTCGAATCGCATCCGGGAGCAGGTACGGTAATCTATTACGGCTGCCCTGCGGAGGAAGGCGGCAGCGCCAAGGCCTTTATGGCGCGTGACGGCGTCTTTGACGGACTCGACGCGGCGCTGACATGGCATCCGGCAAATCAGCTGAGCGCCCAGAACAGCCGCAATCTGGCAAACTGCAAGGTGCTCTTCAAGTTTGACGGCATTGCCTCTCATGCGGCGCTTACGCCGCAGCTCGGACGCAGCGCGCTCGATGCCGTGGAGCTGATGAACGTCGGCGCGAACTATCTCAGGGAGCACGTAAAAAGTGATGTGAGATTTCATTATGCGGTGACGGATCCCGGCGGAGCAGCGCCCGGAGTGGTGCAGGCGCACGCTGAGGTTTTGTACCTCATCAGAGCGCCGAAGGTCGAGACGGTCATGGACGTATACAGACGCATCTGCAATATTGCAAAGGGTGCGGCGCTGATGACGGAAACGACGGAAAGCCACGTCTTTTTAAAGGCGGTGTCGTCGATGATGCCCAATCAGGTCCTGGTGAAAGCGCTCCAGGATTCGCTCGAGGAGCTTCCGGTGCCTCAGCCATCTGAGGAAGACCTTGCGTACTACCGGGAACTCACCCGCACGAGCATGATGGGGCTTACCGATGCGGACCCGGAGAATCCGCTTTTCATCACCGCAAAGCCTCTGGAGTCGCTGACGCAGCGCTTTGGCTCCACGGACGTGGCGGACGTGAGCAGAGTCTGTCCCACGGCGCAGATCACCGGAGGCAACTATGCCAAGGGTACGCCGGGACATACCTGGCTGCGTACCGCCCAGGGAAAGACAGATTACGCGCACAGCTCCACCAGATACGTAGGCAAGGCGCTGGCCAGGACCGCGGTGCGTCTCATGGAGGAACCGGAGCTGCTTGCGGCGGCGCAGGCCGAATACCGCGAGAGCATCGGACCTGACGGCTTTGTATCGCCGATCCCGGCGGACGTAAAGCCTTCCGCAGACTGAGATAAGGTTTTTACAGCTGCCGCAGCCGATCATCTGCAGCATCTGTAAATCAATATAGATCACTATTCAGGAGGTATATTATGAAAAAGATCACAAAGTTAGTTGCGATGCTTCTGGCTATGGTCATGGCAGTCGGCATGCTCTCGGCGTGCGGCGGCAGCGGCGATCCCGGGACCTCGGCGGCCGGCGGCGACCAGACCACGGAAGCCGGCAGTGAACAGAACGAAAGCCAGGAGGCCACTCAGGGCGGAGCTACCGGCGAAGGCCCTCAGTACGGTGGTCATCTGGACGTCAGAGTAGCATCTACGATCCAGGGCATCGATCCTCTTAAGCAGACCGGCGCATGGCGTTATATCTACGAGACCTGCGTATTCCAGAACCCGCTTACCAGGGACGCGGAAAATAAGATCGCTCCCGGTGTCTGCGATTACGAGCTTTCCGACGATATGCTGACGCTGACCATGTGGGTCGTAGACGGCAAGACCTTCTCAAACGGCAATCCCGTTACCATTCAGGACGTAGAGGCTTCCATCAACCGCGCCTTCAAGCTTTATTCCAATATAGCCAAGAAGGTCGTCCCTAATGTGGAGAGCGTCACGGTTGATGGCGACAGGCTTACCGTTAAATTCAACAAGTACAGCAACGCCTGCCTGAAGTATTTTGCCGCGTACCAGACCTGGATGGCAGTTATGCCCAAGGAGATCTGCGAGAAGTACAACGACAAATACATCATCGACCAGTGCGAGGATGCCATCGGCACGGGCCCTTACTATTTCAGCGATTTCAGAGACAACGTACAGGTCACCATCACCAAGCACGACAACTATACGCCTGTGGAGACCGACCGCAGCGGCCTTGCCGGAACTCAGTACGGCTATCTGGATTCCATCACCTTCTGGTTTAACAACTCCGATGAATCCACCGCTCTGGCGCTGCTCTCCGGCGAGTACGACGTCTGCGAGGTTATCCCTGCAGAGTACGAGCCCATGGCATACGCTCAGGGTCTGAAGGCCGAGGTGCTCAAGTCCAATTCGACCACCTTCTGTATCTTCAATACAAAGGGCAGCAACCTCTGCGCCAAGTATCCCGCTCTGCGCAAGGCTATCATGGCGGCCATCGATTATGAGGACTTCCTTGGTGTCGTCACAGATAATCAGCAGCTCATGAACAGCAACCTGCTGCTCCGCGACGAGTTCGAAAACGGCAAGTTTACCGCTGCCGACTACTACGGACCCGCAAATCAGGAGGTCGTGGACAAATATATGGCAGAGGCCAAAGCTCAGGGTTATGACGATCAGCCCATCCAGTTTGTTTTCAACAGCAGGACGAATACTATCGCCACGCTGATGGGAGATTATCTGGACAAGGCAGGTATCAACTACCAGATCAGCGCCATGGAGGCAAACGCATTCCAGACCTTCGTAAATGACGACGGCAACAACTGGGATTACTACTTCACATGGCTTAACACCGGTTTCTATCCTTCCGATATGGATACTGCCATCACCGAGAAGCACTATGGAAATACCGAGAAGGACAAACTCATGGAGCAGATGCTTATGGTCGACTATGACGATCCTCAGTATCTGGAGATGTGGGACAGCCTGTCAGACATGTTTGTCGAGGACTGCGCATTCGGATTTATGAGCCGCATCAACTGGTTCTGGTGGGGACCCGAGACCTTCCATGCCAATGACGATGATTCCTATCAGAGAACCATGGTCAACGCATACTGGGAGGATCCTCAGAATCATATGGATTGATCCACGGTAAAAAATGCCGCGCGGTTAGGCAGAGAGTCATAAGGAAGTACCAGCAGAATATGGCTTCTGCCGGGTAGACAGGAAAATGAAAACGCTATGCAGATGATTGAACCATCTGCGTAGCGTTTTTTCTGGCGCTCTAAACCCACACGATTATTTAGACTACCTTTTTTCTTTGCGCCTGTTTGATTTTCAGCGTTCTTTGAACGCGCAGCCGTGAGTGAAACTCACGATCTAAAGGGTTTGGGGAAATGTCACCAACAAGCATTTTTGCGAGGACAGGCCATACGGCTTTTGACCCCTTTTTGACTGCCCTCGAGACAATGTGATGCTACACTAAAAGTGGACACGGAACGGTAGAAAAAAACTCTTAATGTATTAAAATATAAGAGGATGATCTACCAGGAAGGAGTCCACTTTAATTATGGGTAAACATCTAAATCCGTTGGAGAAAGAGTTTCTGGTTAAGAAGTACAAAAGTAATCCTACTGTAAAGCTTTCAGAGTTTTGCCAGGCTAATGATATATCTGACACGGCTATGAGGAAATGGATCAAACAGTATGATGAATGCGGTATCG
>JAFSTX010000026.1 GCA_017445585.1 Lachnospiraceae bacterium | reverse complement strand
TGACGTAGTCAGCATGGCCGGGGCAGTCAACATGGGCGTAGTGACGCTTGTTGGTCTCGTACTCTACGTGAGCGGTAGAGATCGTTATACCACGCGCCTTCTCTTCGGGAGCCTTATCGATCTGATCGAAAGCTACGATCTCACCGGTGCCAAGTCTCTTGTTCAGAGTGATGGTAATGGCAGCGGTAAGAGTGGTTTTACCATGGTCAACGTGGCCGATGGTACCGATGTTGCAATGGGGCTTGGTTCTTTCAAATTTCTGTTTTGCCATCTTTTTTAAATCCTCCTAATATTTGTGCCCTGTGGGCAAAAAAGCAAAATAAAGTCAACATTAAGATTTTATACTAAGAAGCACGATTTTTCAAGCATTTTTTATTATTTGCCAGAAATAAGACGCTTTTCCCGAAAAGTCAGCCCGGATCAGTTCTTATTGGAAATGATCTTGTCCTGTACTGACTTGGGAGCCACTTCGTACTTCTCAAAGAACATGGAGTAGGCACCGCGGCCCTGTGTCTTTGAACGCAGATCCGTGGCGTATCCGAACATCTCGGCCAGCGGTACGAAGCCTTTGATGAGCTGCGAACCGTTCACGCTCTCCATGCCCTCGATACGTCCGCGGCGGCTGTTGATGTCGCCGATAACGTCGCCCATGTAGTCCTCGGGAGTCGTAACTTCGACTCTCATGATCGGCTCGAGGATCACGCAGTCGGCCTTTGCCATGGCCTCCTTAAAGGCCATCGAACCGGCGATCTTGAAGGCCATCTCGGAGGAGTCGACCTCATGGTAGGATCCGTCGAATACGACGGCTCTCACGCCGAGAACGGGATAACCGGCGAGGATACCGGCCTTCATGGCGTCCTGAATACCTGCGTCGATAGCGGGGATGTATTCCTTGGGGATATTTCCGCCCACTACCTCGGAAGCGAACTCATAAGTGTTCTCTCCGTTGGCATCCATCGGCTCGAAACGAACCTTACAGTGGCCGTACTGGCCGCGTCCGCCGGACTGACGGGCGTACTTGCTGTCCACCTCGACGGTCTTCGTGAAGCCTTCCTTGTATGCGACCTGAGGAGCACCGACGTTTGCCTCTACGTGGAACTCACGCAGCAGACGGTCGACGATGATCTCCAGATGGAGCTCGCCCATACCTGCGATAACGGTCTGGCCGGTCTCTTTGTTCGTGGATACACGGAAGGTGGGATCCTCCTCCGCGAGCTTCGCCAGGGCTTCGCCCATCTTGTCCTGGCCGGCTTTGGTCTTGGGCTCGATGGCGATGTCGATAACGGGCTCGGGGAATACCATGGACTCGAGGATGACGGGATGCTGCTCGTCGCAGAGCGTATCACCGGTGGTGGTGAGCTTAAGACCGACCGCCGCGGCGATATCGCCGGAGTAGACCTTGTCCAGCTCAGCGCGCTTGTTCGCGTGCATCTGCAGGATACGGCCCACACGCTCCTTCTTGTCTTTTGTGGCATTCAGTACGTAGGATCCTGAATTCATGGTGCCGGAGTACACGCGGAAGAACGCGAGCTTTCCGACAAAGGGGTCGGTCATGATCTTGAACGCGAGAGCCGAGAAAGGCTCCTCGTCCGAGCTGTGGCGGACCACTTCGTTGCCGTTCAAATCCACGCCGTTTATAGGCGGGATATCGATGGGTGAAGGCATGTACTCGATGACAGCGTCCAGAAGCTTCTGCACGCCCTTGTTGCGGTAGGCTGTACCGCAGCAGACGGGGACCGCAGTGCACTCACAGGTGGCCTTGCGGAGAGCTTTCTTGAGCTCCTCGTTCGTAGGCTCCTCACCCTCGAGATACTGCATCATGAGATCATCGTCCAGCTCGCAGATCTTCTCTACAAGCTCGGTACGGTACATCTCAGCCTCATCCTTCATGTCATCAGGAATGTCTGTGATGGTAATGTTCTCGCCCTTCTCGTCGTTATAAATGTAGGCTCTCATCTCAAAGAGATCGATGATCCCCTTGAAGCTGTCCTCTTTGCCGATAGGAAGCTCGATGCAGATAGCGTTCTTGCCGAGGCGGTTGCGGATCTGGTCCACAGCGCCGTAGAAATTGGCTCCCATGATGTCCATCTTGTTGATGAATGCCATACGGGGAACGTTATAGGTATCTGCCTGACGCCATACATTCTCAGACTGGGGCTCAACTCCTCCCTTTGCGCAGAAGACGCCGACGGCGCCGTCCAGCACGCGCAGTGAACGCTCCACCTCAACGGTGAAGTCCACGTGGCCGGGGGTGTCGATGATATTTATACGATGCTCCAGCGCTCCGGGTGCGGGTTTACAGTCCTTCTGCAGCGTCCAGTGACACGTGGTCGCAGCGGAAGTGATCGTGATACCTCTCTCCTGCTCCTGCTCCATCCAGTCCATGGTGGCAGTGCCCTCGTGTGTATCTCCGATCTTGTAATTAACGCCCGTATAATACAGTATACGCTCGGTCAGCGTCGTCTTGCCGGCGTCGATATGAGCCATGATACCGATATTACGGGTCCTCTCTAACGGATACTCTCTTCCCAAAGGATCTTCCTCCTAATCAGAAACGATAATGGGAGAATGCCTTGTTGGCTTCTGCCATCTTGTGCATGTCTTCTTTCCTCTTGACTGCCGCACCTGTGTTATTCGATGCGTCGAGGATCTCGGCTGCAAGACGATCGATCATCGTCTTCTCGCCTCTCTTGCGAGAGAACATGGTCAGCCAGCGAAGCGCAAGCGCCTGACGTCTGTCGGGTTTGACCTCAATAGGTACCTGATAAGTAGCACCGCCGATACGTTTTGCCTTGACTTCAAGCTGAGGAGAAATGTTAGCCATTGCTGTGCTGAAAACTTCCAGCGCGGGCTTTCCGCTCTTCTCTTCGACCTGCGCGAAGGCACCGTAGACGATCTTCTGTGCTACACCTTTCTTGCCGTCCAGCATGATGTTGTTGATCAGCTTCGTAACGACCTTGTCGTTATATAACGGATCGGCAAGTACATCTCTTTTCTGGGTATGTCCTTTACGTGGCACGTTTCTTCCCTCCTTAAATATTTGCCCCTGCGGGCATTTAATTCATCGGTACTCACATGTCGGGTAAAATGTCTTTTGCCCCTAAGTGTCCGCGCCAGGACATGCCCTATGATAAAGCAGCCTGGGGCTAAACAGTTAGTTCTATGCGTACCATGCCGGCATCAGCCGGCAAACGTTACTGCCGGAAAATCCGGTCGCCCAAAATCATTTCTTGGCTTTGGGTCTCTTCGCGCCGTACTTGCTACGGGCCTGCATACGATTGGCAACACCGGCGGTGTCGAGGGTGCCGCGCACGATGTGATAACGGGTACCGGGAAGGTCCTTCACTCTGCCGCCGCGGACGAGAACCACGCTGTGCTCCTGAAGGTTGTGGCCTTCGCCGGGGATGTAGCTGGTAACCTCGATGCCGTTTGACAGACGTACTCTCGCGATCTTGCGGAGCGCTGAGTTAGGCTTCTTGGGGGTAGCGGTCTTCACTGCCGTGCAGACGCCTCTCTTCTGAGGTGAGGAAGTATCGGTGGCCTTCTTGTGGAGAGAATTGTAACCTCTCTGCAGAGCGGGCGCCGTAGACTTCTTCTCAGATGTCTGCCTGCCTTTACGTACTAACTGGTTGAATGTAGGCATGCTTTTTCCTCCTTATATTATTTTGCTTACGACCCGCGCAGAGCCTGTCGGCCGTGTTTTTACACAACAAACAAAAGCGTCTGCAGGGACGCGCCCGATAATATTATCAATATTTATTTGTAAAGTCAAGCGGTTTTTTATGCGAAAAAGCGTAGTTTTCCTGCATTTTTTACCATTATTTCGCCACGCCCCGGATCACATTTATCAGATCATCGGAGAGCGAGCCGCTCCCTCCGAATACGAAATACTTTTCCGCTTCGGCGGCAGTACTGTAGAGAGCGGCAGGTATTATGCCTTTTTCGGAAGCCAGGATAAGAGGCGCTCCGAGTGCATTGGCAAGCGGTCCGCCCGAGAGTCCGTCGGGGAACTTTTCACCGGTCGCCACCGCCATTACGGGATTCTCACCGAAGAATGCTGCCGCGATGGCCGTCGACGTCTCGTAACGCGAAGAACCATAAAGGCGCTTAGGCGAGATACCCTTCGCTGCTGCTGCGGCATCCGCTACAGACTGCGGCACGGCGCCCGTGCCTCCGAGTATATATATTTCTGAAAAACTATGCTTTCCAAGGAACTCCGTCTGTCCCGCCGTCAGCGCCCCGCTGTTCTTATCTGCCAGCAGTATCGGCTTTCCGAGAGCCGAAGCAGAAAGCGCATCGGCAAAATTAAGTGCGTTCGCGATCAGGAGATCCTCACCGTCTAAGATACCGGCCTCATCAAGAATCGCCAGATTCGTCTCGTAACGGTTTTTGCCCGACAGGCGTTTTACATTCGGAGTGATGATGCCGAGCACGCTCTCCGCTTCTCCCGATACAGCTCCTGTCCCTCCGAGAATATAGACCTGTCCTCCCTCGGCCAGGTTCGACCTGACGTAATCTGCTATCATATCAAGTTTCTTGCCGGCCTTGTCCACCATCAGGATCGGCGCATGCTTCTTTACCGCCAGATAGGAGCCGGCCAGGGCATCGGGGAAATTATCTCCGCTCGCCACTATGACCGTATCGAATCTGTCCAAACCAAGCACTGCCTTCAGACGGTCGGCAGTCGCGACGGCGGTCTCAAAGCGGCTTTTTCCCGAAGAACGGATGACGTTCGACGTACCGAAACGTTCTGTGATCACGGGATCCTCAGTTACATTTATATCAAAATCGCAGCTGAGTCCGTCAAATCTGACCGTTACGACTCCGGGCCCGACGGCCGAAGTATCATAGTCAAAATCCGCGCTCGCGGAATTGACCACGAAGCTGAAATCGTCGACTTTTCCTTCGAGCACGACCTGATAGAAGCTGATATCCGAGTACCGCAGATAGTCTTTTTTTGCGTCGATCACTTCCAGTGATGTCATGACGAACGGTTTCCAGGTAAGCTGACCGCCGTAGTTTTTGCGGCTGAAGACAGCTGCAGGTTCGTACAGAGCCGTCGCACTGACTCCGGAGAACGCATTATTCTCTATTTCCACATCCGTTCCAAGCACGGCGACCGTCTTAAGGGAAGTACAGTTTTTGAAGGCATTTGCTCCTATATATCTAAGAGAATCTTTCAGTATCGCTTCCTGCAGTCCGCTGCCCTCAAAAGCAGAGTCCCATATGACTGCAGCATCCGCAGAAACCGTCTCCAGCGCGGTGCAGCCCTTGAACGCTCCGTCGCAGATCGTTATGACACTGTCTGGAATGATGGCGTATTTCATTCCTGTCATGTTCAGGAAGGCGCTTTCCGCGATGATTCTCGTACCTTCCCTGATAATATATCCCTCCTGGCCGGGCCAGCATCCGACTGCCGCATTTCCGGCATAAACGACTCCTTCCTTCTGATTGTTCGTCATAGGTGTGCCTGAGAAAGCGCCGCTGCCCACCCATACCACACTGTCCGGTATCGAAACGGACGAAAGCGCCGTACTTGCAAATGCCTCGCTCTCGATTGCACTCAATGTGGAGGGAAGGCTCAGACCTGTCAGTGAATGGCAGGACGCAAAAGCGTTCACGCCGATATCTTCCACCCCTTTCGGTATGGTAACTTTTGTGATCTGATTGCAGTTGAAAAAAGCGTGATCGCTGATATAATCCAATCCCGAAGACAGCCTGACACTGCTTAGCCTGTCACAATATGCGAACGCTCCCGCTCCGAGAGACGTTACCGTGTCCGGTAGAACAGCGCCTGAGATCTGTGAGTTATAAAATGCCATCTCCCCAATCTCAGTAAGCCCGCCCGGGAAAGTCACGGAATTAAAACGGGCTTTATAAAACGCTCCCGCTCCGATGGTCCTGAGCGAAGACGGCAGTTTCAGATCCACGCTGCTGGGATAGTTCATAAACGCTCCCTCGCCGATTTCGGTGATGCTGTCCGCAAGTATCAGCTCCGCCCCGAATCCTGCGTTTGCAAAAGCATAACTTCCGATATAGGTCACACCGCTTTTTACGGTGATCTTTTCCAGCTTCTGAAATGGCGTAAAATAGCTGTTGCCGATCAGATAGCTCGCCCACGGACAGTCCCCGGCTTTGTTATAATTGTACATGCGGCCGCTGCCGCTGATCACCAGTTCATAGACAGGAAATGAATTCACATATTTCTCTTTTATTTCCCAGTTCACACTGCTGCCGCATTTGCCGCTGACGGCCTCGGCACTCACAGGCAAGACGGTAAACAACGCAGCCGTCATCGCAAAAACCAGCAAAAAAGAAACCAACCTTCTTGTCATAGTTTCGTCCTCCTTAAATACCGCGTCTGAAACGAACCGATTACAGTGCCTTCCGCGGGCATATTTACACTTGGACTATACAGTAAAACGTGCAGATAGTAAATGGAATAAATGGAAAGTTCGGAGATTTTGAACTTTCTTTTTTTCAACATGTAAAAAAAAAGGAGAAAACTGGCGCTTTTCGTACAAGCCGACTAAAAAAAGTCCCTCCTCCGGAACGGAACCCCGGAGGAGGGACGGAATGTTTACTGCACAGCCTTAAAGGCCAGGGCCGAGTCGCCGCATTTTACTATTTTCTCCACTATATCCGCGAGACGCTCATCCGCAGTATCACTTTTTGAGCAGGCATATGATGTCACGCTGTAGGAAAGCGTATTGCTGACCGCCTCGTCTCCGCTGTATACGGTAAAGAGGAAGGTGTCGCGGATCTCGGAAAGCGAGATCCCCGGGATCACGGCGGTGTAATACCCGCCCTCATCCACAAAATCACTGCCGCGGATCTCGGCTTTTCTTACAGAACCCTTATCTACTGCCAGCCTCAGGGTGCTCACGTCTTCGTCCGAAGAAAGCCTGATCTTATAATTCAGGTTATTGTCAAGTCTCAGCGTTATGCTCTTCCATGAAACCGACGGAGCGGAGATTGCCGCATATTTGGCGTTCCTCACGTCAGTATACTCCGGAGCGGCCTGCGTGGCCCAGCCAAGCTGGGTTTCCGTCATACGGGCAGAGACCGGACTTTCGGTACGGTAGCCCACATAATTCTGTGAAGCGGTTCCGTACAGGAGCAGGTCCGCCGCCAGCGTCCGCAGCTTTTCGGCATAGACCGTCGTATCATTCTCAGGCGCATACTGTCCGAGAAGCGCGTACAGATACTGTCCTGCGCTGTAGGATGTGGTATATACGATCTCCTCGCCCTGATAAATGGCATGAAGCTCGATTCCTATGATATCTCCCATCTGCTGAGGGCAGACTCCCCTGAAATCAAATACGTAGCCCAGATCCCTTTCGGTGTATGCCGTGACGGTTTCATCCCTGCCGTTAAAGGTGAACCTGATTGAAGGGCTGCTGTAACCTGCCTCCGTAAAGAGTTCTTTTTTTACGCTGAAGCTCATGGTCAGGCTCTCACCGATCTGCATATATGCGCAGTCCAGCTTCAAAGGATCTCTGAATATAACTATATTATCTTTTTCGGGAAGCAGCTCCTCCGCTATAAATACCGTCGTCTCAGCCTTAGGATCGAGCGCGTTTTCGCTTCTGTATGCGGTTCTGTTCTGCAGGAGCGCGGGAAGCTCGACACTCGCGTCAAGATTTGCGCTGACGGTATCGATGGCCTCGACGGACGCGCCGTCGCCTATCACTATCGTCACGGAACCCGTATCGGTAGAGCAGAGCTCGGCGGAGGTGTATATACCCTCTCCGACAGCCTTTGATCCGACCGCGATACGACGCCATGAGAGACAGCCGAGAGAGACCGTCTGGTCAACCGCAGCGTGACCATACCAGTAAAAGCCGTCAGTGTCTTCTCCGTCCAGATCGTCGTCAAGTATATCGAAGCCCTCGACATTGCGTACGGACCGGCTACCGGCTCCGCACACAAAGGTGAGCAGCGGATCGGAACTGCCGCCAATCGCCGCGCCGCGTACCGGAGCGTCCGCCGTGCCGGCATTGGCATAAAGTGTGCACTCCGTTACCGTAAAATCGTGATAGCAGCCGTAAATGGTCGTTTCACCGCCGGCGACAAGATCGAGCCTGCTAAACCTCAGGTCACTGCCTGTAATGAGCTCGCCGCAGATACGGAAGCACGCACCGTTGGTTTCGCGGTAGTCCATGCCGCCGTATTCGGAAGTGACGGTAAGTCTGCCGCCGATATCAGGAAGCACATACGAGTCCCCATTCACGGCGGACGGTCCGCATACTACGAGGATACCGCCTCCGTACTGTCTCATAAGATCCAAAGCAGCGTCAAGCGTACGGAGAGGGCTTTCCGGCGCAAAGCCGCTGTTTGTATCGTCCCCGCCTGCGCCATCCAGATATACGACAGAATTCGTTATTTCTTCTACAGAATCAAATCCGTTTATCTTTTTTGAAAGCGCCACAGCCGCCGTCTTTACCTGATAGCTCCTGGAAAGATTTGCGGGATGCCCGTCGCGGTCGCCTATCGATACGCCGCTTTCATCCACATAGATCGGTTCAAAGAAAGCATATCTGGAATCGTTTTCACCTGTAAAAACATCATGCTGGGCAGTATGCGTCAGACGCGCGTGATAGGATATCCAGTAGGAATCTCCGACCTTCATATATGAGCCGTGGCCGCAGCTGTTTATATCATTTTTCGAATAATCCTTCTGCAGTATCGGGTCATAAGTCATCTTCTGCCAGTTTGCGGCATTCAGCGGATCTGAAGTATCAAGGCATTTCAGGTATCCCAGCGCGTACCACTGCGTCCAGTAACCGCTGCCCGTATACATCATGTAACAGCCTTCTTTTCCGTTGCTGTCTGTATAGTACACAGGCGAGGCGCCCTCGACTACCGCAGGGAACATCATCCACTCGCCGTTCGAATTCTGAGCGATCTGATGTCCGTACTGCTCCCACTCCTGATCGGGAACGCAGATACTTATCGGAGTTCCGCGATACGTCCAGGGATTCTCCAGCGCGGTTATCATGATCTCCTGATGGAAATCGTCCCTGATGTCATCGTTCTTTTCCTGAACGCTGCGGTTCAGCTCTGTCACATAGGTCATGTATGCAGTGCCGTTTAAGACGAGCTTTGACGAGCCGGCACAGAATTCATTCACGTTGAAATCCGGATCGTCGGGATTTACTATCTGTCTGGGTCTGGCTTCTCCCGTCACCGGGTCGCCCCACTGTCCGAACAGGTTGTCATTTTCATCAAGGCACTTGAGCACATACTGTCTCTGACGCGACGAGGACGTTTCTCCCTCGGTGGAGTCAGCCGTATATCCGATAAAGCAGTACCAGCCCTCATTTGCGGCGCCGACCTCCGACGCGGAGAAGTAATGTATCTCCGGAGACCAGAGATTGTTTCCGTCGGTAAGAGTAAATACATACTGTCCGGTCACGGTCTGAAGCTCCGCCAGGCTGGCGGCCTTGTACAGAACCAGATTCTTTGACGCGGTCTTGACAAGATAATAGAAACCATCCTTCATAAAGAGGAAGGGGTCCGCTCCGCTCATAATAGGATTGGTAAAGGTCTGAGTACGGACGTCCGCTTTTTTGTCAAGAAGTCCCTCACGCACTCTGATCTCCGACGTCATGGCGCCGTTAAAAAGCTCCCCGCCGAGGATATCCGTCAGGCAGGTAAAATCTCCGTCTGTCACGGTGACATGCCAGACGCCGGTCAGGGTATTCATGCTGTTATGCGACGGGGCGATGACTCCGTGGAAAATGCCGCCGCTGATGGTCAGTTCGGCGTTATAATCGGCCGTATAGCCGTTTGTCAGGGATTCATTTTCATTAACGATAAGGTATATACCTTTCAGAAATTCTCCCCCGGAGATATCCGCGTTTACCGAAACGGACGTCATATTGCCCCTGGAGCCGAGAGCCACGTATCCGTGGAACGTTCCTCCGGAGACCGATACAGAGATCACCGTGCCTCCGGTAGATTTTGCCGACGTGTTTGATGAGCCGCCGCGGATTTTATCCCAGTCGCCGCTCTTTACCGTAATGGAAGTCGTCTTGTTTGTGAGAGTGGGATTCGTGGTCCCAACAATAGTCGGATAAACCGACGCGCCCTCTCCGAGCACCGAAGTGATATTCTCTCCGGCGACAAAAGCATTGCACTGGCATTTGAACTGATATCCGCCGTTGCACTGCAGTGTCAGATTGTCTATCTCAAGAGGGCCTCCCAGAACGATATGGCTGTTCATGATGAGTCTGGCCCCGTTCGTCGCCGTGATCTTCAGCGCATCGGTAAACCTGACTCCGTACGTTGCCGTATCAAGCCTGGTATTATTTGCGCCGTCAGAGCCGGCTGCAGTCGTATAGTCCCCGGTCAGGATGATATGGGTATTTCCGGTCACTCCGGTCAAAAGCCCGACCAGATCTCCGGCAGGATCATCGGCGCTCTCGCCCGAGCCGGTGCCGCCGTCCTGCAGATAGAGCGTATTCGGGTAATCGGTTTCATCCGCTCTTGAAGCCGAAGGCAGCAGTATGACCACGGCCGCAAAGGCGGCTATGACAGTAAAAAGCATAAACAGATTTGATCTTTTCATATATGTCCCCTGTTAAAAAAACGGGGCGGCGCAATGCACCGCCCCGCAGAGTATAATACAGCTTTTGACGGCTAACCCTCATCAAGATCGTCGGGAGGAAGGTCGATTTCTGTCGACGAGGCGATTACATCGGATGCGGCAAAAAGTTCAGACTTTGCAATGGGCTTCTGATATTTTTTCAGTTCCTTCATCTTATAATACTCCTTATCCTGTCCCGTTATCTGATATAGCTCTCTGCGGAAACGCCGTAGTTGTAGATCGCCTTGCACAGATCACCTACGGAAGCAGTGCCGATCTTGCGTTCACAGTAAGTGTTTACACTGTACCTGACAGTCTGAACCACTTCGCCTTTGTAGGAAAGCTCAGCGGTATAGATTTTATCATAAGCACTGGGAGTGATGCGATCCAGCTGGATCCTGCACATACCATCCGCTCCCGGCGTAAGATCATACGGGGTTTCGTCAACTGTCAGAGCAAAGTTATCGGCGCCGTCAGGCAGATATACGTTGAAGTAAACAGCGATCTTGTTGCTGATATTAAGTCCGGCCGCCTTGATCCTGCCAAGCGCCTTGTCATATCCGTCCGCGGTCACAGAAAGCTCATCTGCGGCAACAGGGGAAACGGGAGCCTCGCTGCCGATACGTGTGTCTGCCCAGTCATGTCCGGTGATTGCAAGATTCTCTGCATCATAGTTTACGAATTTCTGGCACTCAGAACCGTAATTGAGCATATTGGCCATAAAGGTAAGCAGGTTTTCATTTGATGAATATGCCACCGCAACTTTATCGCAGTACTCCGCTACGCTGATGCCGGTCTCAATGCCGTCGAGCCTGGTTTCAGCTCCGTCCTTGACGCCGTACAGGGTACCCGTGATCTTCTCGCTCATGCACTGTGCATAGATCTGCTCGAGACTGAAGGTGACAGTCCCGCTCTCGGCGACAGTTCCGGGAAGATCTACCTCGCCGTTGCTGCCCAGCTGCGCCCTGAAGATGTAACTGTCATAACCGGCGGCCTTCATCCCGTCGGTAAGCTCGGCAAAGAATTTTGCGGTAAGAGTGTTTCCGACCTCAACTGCCATGGAGATAGAGGAGTCTTCGGTTACCGTGTTCAGAATAGGTGATATGACGATATTTTCAGTCACATGTCCGATTCTCAGGAAGAACTTTTTGTATCCATCAGTTCCGCTTGAATAAGCAAATTTATATGTATGGTCATCTGACACATACTCGCGGATTCCATCCTCGGTAATGAATTCTTTGAGAACTTCTCCGCTTGCGGTACTAAGTTTTAATCCTTTTACCAGAGTGCTGACTTCAACTACAAACCTTACGCTTCTGTCATCTTTCAGCGCGAATGCATCTTTTCCCAATTCTCCCGTGGGTACTGTAGCTTCATACCCTGATTCGGAAACCGAAGTATTTATTGTCTTCATATCAATACTGAATGTATACGTTGCGCTGTCGTTGTCGATATATTTCATCGAAACAGTATCTGGTTCATCCTCATAACCGACTCTTATGGTTATATCAGACGAAACGATATACAGACGTATATACATTTTATTACTGCTAAGCGCATACTTCAGAATAGTATTATTTGCAGAAAAACTATCAACTTTCTCTCCGGATGTATTTAAGTATTTCTCGCTATCTTCTGATCTGTCAAATACTGTTTCATTTCCATTCACAACAACTGTCAGCTTGTCCGGCGTACCGAATGACGCATTTATCTGTACTAAAGTACCACCAGTTGAAGAAGAACAATTGATGTAATCGCCCATTGTGGTCAGCCTTCCCAGAACATTATGCGTTCCTCCGGAATTGCCTTCCCATTGACTCGCCGAGATGGAAGATGCGCCCTCAACAAACACTGTGTGATTCTCGTACTCGACAGTGATTGTTATATTCTGAGTCAGCTCACGGAATCTGAGATAGAAAGCACTCTGCCCGTCATTGAACGCATACTTAAATATAAAAGGCTCATCGGAAGTGACGCCCGAAGGTTCGTGACGGTGACTTCCGTCCGCATAGATATACTGCTGACCGAAAACATCTTCCCCTTCGGCCGTAAAAACATTATTACCCCACTCAAAGGTAATTGATTTCAGTGTACCAAGCACGCCTGCAGATACCTGAACTCCTCCGGGAGAAGAAGGGGTATAATCAGCGGATTCCATGTAGTCTCCGACAGTGGTCAATTGGGCTGATCTGTTCGCAACACTGCCCACTTTGCCGCCGGTAGTACCTGCCCATTGTGTGGAAGAAATACTCTTTATATTATTTATAGTTAATGTATGGGCTATTTCAAACTTTGCATAAAGAGTTATGTTCGAGTTGATCGGCGTACTGAAATCAAAAGAGGAATCAGCATAAACATCCCCATCCTTTTCATACCAGCCTGCAAATGCGTATCCATCCTTCTCTGGATCCGTCGTGGGAGCAACAACGGGAGTGCCTCCGGCTACAACCTTTGAATCGTACTCATTTTCTCCTGCCATAAAGGTAACAGTATATTCCGCAGCGCTGTATGCATACGCGATATTGATATCGGCAGATACGTTATAGAACGTGTATTCGCCGGCGTTGTAGCGAAGGATATCCGTGCTTGAATGAGTATCCGAAATCGCATTTCCGCTCGTAAGATAAACGTCCGCAGCCGCATCATTGATAGTAACGGCATCGCCGGCGCCGACAGTGATGAGAATCTTTGAAGGAGCGGCATCAGGGGCAACCGTCGTGGAGATACCGGCCGTGCTGGAATACGTGCTTCCGCCTATTTCAATGACGCCGGTATTAGCGGTCTTCTCATAGAAATAATCCGGAATATCCGTGGAAGTAAATTCAGCGTTCTCGTCACCGGTATTGATGTTTATATGATGGCCATTTTTGTAATGGATAACTTCAAAAAGATCCGCACCGACATAATACCAACGATTAAAATAGTTTGAACTGGACTTTGCAATCTTAACAAGATTGGTTCCGAGCGCAGGAGTCGCTGTAGAAACCGTCGTCTGAAGTTTTCCGTCTGAGTCAAGATATACCCAGCTATTATGAGCAAGCGAAATATGAATTGATTCCGATCCATAGTAGAAATCAAGACTATCTATATCACTCCACACGCCCGACTGGCTGTACTGGGTTCCAGTACTGTTATCATAACCACTGGTATTTCCCTCGATTGAGTACCCGGTATTTGTTACGCCATTCGGGTCAATTCCTGAAAGCTTCTGTGTTCCTGCAGTTCTTCCAAAACCGTAGAAAACTCCAAACTCGTAAGTATCATCCGCCAGCGCCTCTGCAGCAGACACGCTGAAGACGGAGACCGTCATCATCACGGCCAGAAAACCGGCCAATATCTTTTTAAGAGTATGCATACAATACCTCCTATAAATTAACATATTGCTACGTTGTTATTATATTGTAAAAATAAGTCACAAACAGTACGAAAGCCCCCTGAAAAAGTCGTTTAATTTTAGACTTGTTTTTAATTTCATAAAGTGCTAGAATATATATTTAATTACGAAAATGAAACAGCCGCACCGTTTTAAGGCGCGGCTGTTCATTTTTATCGGAAAACACCTGCGTAAATAACGCGATCTCCCGGATCCCCTACTCAACGACCCTTGTAAAGACTCCCGCAGAGTCCGGGCGTCTCTGCGCAAAGAGCCAGTCGATCACGTCGCTCCGGTTCGCCACGTCCGGCCAGATATTATGACCGTATCCCGGCATCTCGGTATAAGTGATCAGATCTCCGCCTGCTGCGGTTACAGCCGCGTACATGCCGCGGGTACCGTTTACGTCAAGCGTCGCGTCAGCATCGCCGTGGAAGGTCCAGATCGGGGTAGTCAGATAATACTGCGCGATATCGGCGGCATTCGACGCATCCCCCGTTCCGGCCATGATGACCGCTCCGGCGACAGTCTGAGGCGAACGCGCGATAACGCTCCAGCACGCTCCTCCGCCGTTTGACAGACCGGCGATATATATGCGCGTCTTATCGATCTTTGCGTTTTCAAGGAATGAATTATACAGCTCCAGAACTGCGTTCAGGTATGGCGATATAGTGCTCCGGTCAAACCCTTCGGATCCGGGATAAGTGTCCGGAAGTATCCAGGCGTTTGGCGAAGCAGGGCACTGCGCAGCAACGATAACGGCTTTTTCGCTGTAATTGAGCACCCTGTTTACCAGAGTATGCGTCGCTCCCGAGATCTGGCTCACGTTGTCGCTTCCGCGCGTGCCGTTGCCATGGAAGTAGAAAAGTACCGGATAGAGCGTATCTCCGTCAGGATCGTATCCTTCCGGATAATAATATCTGTAAGGCAGGGTAGTCCCGGCCGAATCGGTAAAGCTTCCGCTCGCAAAAACGTCCGCGGCCGCCTTCTGTACCGGTATCTCGCTCGCGGGGACAGGCATGACCGCGGCGTCCGTGCGGATCGCTCCGAACCTGATCAGATATTTTCCTCCGGACATGGCTATTCTGAATCTTCCCGCATTATCGTTGTAAGTGCCGTCTGTCGGGAAGTAATCCTTGGTCGTGCCGTCAAAGCTCAGCCTGATACCCGAAGCATTTTCCGCATTAAGACCGATCTCCATGCGCACCGACTTGCCATCGTCAAGGGAGATCAGCTCCGCCTTTGGAGCCGTGGCGGTATACCCGTCTACGGAGGTTCCCGGCGTGACCTTGTCAAAAGCAAAGCTCTCCGTCACCCCGCTTGTATCCGTGTAGGTAAAGACCACACTGTTTGAAAGCGTGGTATGCTCCCCGGTGACCACGGTAAAGCCGTTTTCATCGACCGGCGTCTGGGGCGCGCCGCTGATGTTTATATTTACCGTTCCGGTATATTCTGTGGCGGCGTCCTGTCTGCAGCGGATATTGTCGCCGAACGTGCCGCCGGTAATATTGATATTGACCGTTCCCGTCATACTGTAAGCCCCCTCTCCGGTATTGCCGCCCGGTCTGCAGAGCGCGCACACAGGTCCTTCAAAGGTGCCGCCTCTGATATTCAGCGTGCAGACTCCCGACAGAGAGTTCATACCCGTGGCGGTGCAAAGGTTATTGCCGGCCGTATTGACAAAGCTGCCTCCGTGTACGTTTATAGTGACGGCGGCGCCGCTCTCCACATTACCAAAGGCGGCTGTGGCCTGCGATCTGACGTTTCCGCCTCTGAAGAAGCCGTACGTTCCGGAATAGACGTCTATCGTGCACTCTCCGTCAAAGCTTGCGTACTGCGCGGTGCAGCCTCCGCTGGTGTGATATGAGCCGGCAATGATACCGGGATAGCCCTTGTTTGCCTCTCCTATCTCCATCGTCAGGCCCTCGCCGAATACAACATCGTTGTATCTGCATATAAACATCGGAGCGGCAGTAGTCCGGTCCGCGCAGATATTGAGGTTTTCAAAGGTATAATCGCCGTTGAGATGGAGATTCTGAGTCATCGTCAGCGTTGCGCCGTAATCCGTATCGCCATAGGACGACGTGATCGTAACAGGCTTTTTGGTATACGGCAGGATCATATCATATGAATAATGGATCTTATAATCTCCGCACAGTACGACGGTTCCGCCGGTCTCGCTGAGCATGCCCACGGCCTTGCTCAGGGAATTGAGCGCGCTCTCGGGCGTACTGCCGTCGCCGAACATGCTTCCGCCGGTCTTCAGGTAGACGACGCGGTCCGGCGCCTGTCCCATGCTTCCCTCTTCGTAGGTCCTGCCTTCAAAGAAAGAGTAAAAAGCACTCGCCATCTCGTGATAGGCAACGGGGACAGGATGAAGTCTGTCGCCGGAATAGTGCATGGCCACGCTCATGAAGTCCTTTGTCATCTCATATATATCTATGACCTCATAGCCGCCCTCTGCAGCCGCTTCCCTCTGCAGATCCTGCAGCAGACCGCTGCTGACTTCAAATCCGGTCACGTTTGAATAGATCGATATGCTCGTAGCTATATAGACCTTCTCGACCGAATCAAGCTCCTTGTAGGTGTCCGCAAGGTTCTTCAGATAGCCCTTGAAGTTCTCTCTTGCAGAGGAATTGATCAGGTTTCTGAAATCATTCGTGCCGAGCATGATGACCACGATATCGGGATCCCAGGTCAGGCTCTGCGCATATTCATCGGTAATAGGGTAATATCTGTCGGTCTTTGAATTGCTTTCGACCCAGTAATTGTAATCCGCATCCAGCGGTGTCAGGAAAGCTCCGCTTCTTCCGAAGTTGCCGATGACGGCCTTTCCGTCCATCATCTGTGCGAGCTGAGCGGGATAACTCTCCGTCGCGGGATCGGGTGTTCCGTAGCCCGAGGATACTCCGTAACCGTAGGTAATGCTGTCTCCTACAAAGGCGATCCTCGGAAGATGGACCTCGTTTCTCGCCGCATAGCCGTAATTATAGATGGCTCTTGCGACGTCGCCGACCTCAGCGTCCTCCGCCTTCCTCTCACAGTAAGAATCGACGCTGTATTGCACTGTCTGCGTCCCGCCGGGATTTGTCAGTACCGCGGTATAGACCATGTTGTACTGCGACGGCCCCACCGGATCCATCACCACGTGGTAAGTACCGTCATCAGCAGGAGTCATCGCGGACAAATCCACATTCTTTTCGTTAATGACAAGGGTCAGATCAGAAACACCATTCGGAGCTGCGATCCTGAACGATACGGATATCCGGTTACCGATGATCAGGCTGGCAGATCTGATCCAGCCGGACGTTCCGTCAAAGCCGTCTGAAACGGAATTCACAGAAGTAATCTCAGCCGGAGCCGCGGGAGCCTCATCTGTCGTTCTTGAAAGCGCCCAGTTTCTGCCCGTGATGGCAAGTGCATCCTCAGGGGTTCCGGGATCCAGATACTTCTGACAGGCGGAGCCGAACTGCAGCATATTTGCCATAAATCTGAGAAGCGTTTCATCGGAATGGTAGGCGTCTGCGACCATATCGCAGTATCCGGCTATGCTCATTCCACCGGAAAGGCCCATACCGATCGCGGTCTCCGCACCGTCCTTAACCCCGTAGACCTCGCCCGTCAGCTTTTCATTCATGCACTGTGAATAGATATCGGTAAATTCAAACTGCCACAGTCCATCGGTATTCATGGCCCCGGAGACGGACTTTTCCCCGCCGTTTCCGAGCCTGACCTTCATCAGAAAGCTGTCATAGAGTGCCTGAGTCTCGCTGTCTATATCCGCATAGAACTCCGCTGCTATGGACTCTCCCACCTTGGCGGCCATGGACATTCCTTCGCTTTCAGAATAAGCGACCATATCGGGAACTATATTTATATCGCGTATCAGATACAGGAATTCAAGCTCATAAGCCTCCTTTGAGGCGGAATATGAGATCCTGACCGATCCGGTATACTTTATCTGGAACGTCTCTTCTTCTTCATTCTTTGCAAATGACGCCACCTCCGTCCCGTCGGTCAGACAGAGCTTTATACCCGCGGCGTCCGGCTCACGCACCGTGACGTACGCCCTGACCGATTCTCCGCTTACTCCGCGAAGCTCGGTATAAGGAACGGTAAAGGACTTTCCGGAGACTGCCGTATTCACGGTTCTGTCCGTATCGGAAACTTCAAAGCTCTCCACGCCGGCCCGATCCGCATTAACCCTGACGGTATCCGAGCCTCCGCTGTAGGCCACGCGCACGTTTATATCGGAGGTGACCTGATAAATACGCAGGAAGGCTACGCCGCCTGAAAGCGCGTATTTGAGTATAACGCTGCTGTCAAAAGCGGTCGTCAGCGTACCGTCATTCTTTACGTATATAGCGTTGCTCACAAGATCCGACGCAGCCACGGTCACGCTGTGCCCGCCGAATTCAAAGCTGAGCGACTCGAGCGTGCCTATATCACTGTTCACCCTGACCTGAACGCCGGAGCTTGAAGCGCTCGCCGTATCGACAAAATCGCCGGCCGTTGTCAGCGTGCCGAGACGGTCCCAGGTCCCGCCGGTCCTGCCTTCCCAGGCGCTTGCCGAGATGTTGAGACCCTGATCTATAAATGTTGCCGCACCCTCAAAGGTGATAGTGTGCACCGGAACAAAGCCGGCGTACAGCGTGATGTTGCCGGATAATCCCGTGGAAAAGTCATATGCCGCCGTGCATTCCGGATCGGTATACCAGCCGTCAAAAACATATCCGTCCTTTTCAGGCTTGTTTTCAGGCTGCGCCACGGGCGTTCCGGAAAGCGCCTCCGCCGTATCAAAGACTTCGCCGCCGTTCATAAACGTGGCAGTATACGTCTCGTTGGTATAAGAGTAATTGATGCTGATATCGTCGTTGATCGTATAAAAAGTGAAAACGCCCGCGTCGTATTTCAGGATATCCCCTTCGGCGGGAGTGTCGCTGATCGTACAGTCAGACGCAAGATAGCGCACGGAACCGACCTCCTGCGGTGAGAGGGATGCCGTATGACCACCGATACCGAAAAAGATGCCCGTAGGGGCGGCATCCGGCGTTACCGTAACTGTCAGGCCTTCACTGTCCGTATACTCGGCTCCGCCTATCTCGATATCGGCTGAGTTTGCGGTCTTTGTCAGATAATACTTCGGAATATCGTTCGAAGCAAATACGGCATTTTCATCGCCCGTATTGATATGGACTTTGTGTCCGGTATTATAATGGAAAACAACCACCACGTCGTCAGCCACGTTTCTCCAGCGTGTGGTCACCGCATTCTGATTTCCCGCAGCGGCCGCGGCAAAAGTGACAAGCGGCGTGCCGTGCGCGCTGTTCACCGACGTTTCACTCTTGTATACGGTCAGCGCGTTTGAGCTGTCATAATAGAAGGTTCCCTTCAGACAATGCGTATTGCTGCTCGTCGTCCAGTCCAGACTTACGGGAGTCTCGGAGCCCGCGTAATAGACGTCTACCGAGTCTACCTCGCCCTGCTTCGGATGATAGTAGACGTTTGTCTTGCCGGAGGCGGCATTTGCCGTGTAAGGAATGCTCGCGCTTCCCTTGATGGAATAACCGTTGCCCGGATCGATCAGACCGTTCGTCAGATCGAGGACTCCGGGCATAAGGCTGCTCGTCCCCGGCTCCTTTCCGAATCCATAGAAGATCTCAACATCGATCGTATCCTCCGCGAGCGCCTCTGCAGCCGAAGAATTAAAAACCGAAACGATCATCGCTGCTGCAAGAAGCAGTGAGAAAATCCTTTTAACCGCCTTCATCTTTTTTTACTCCTTTTTACAGTTTCGGGAACACTCTTCTATCTTATATTTACTTCCGAAAAACCGGCCGTATCCGCAAACTGCGCCAGGTCCGCGCTGATATTCAGCACGGTCTTTCCGGTCACTTTCACGGTATCATCCTGCAGGCACTTTAGTCCGCCGTCAAATCTGCCACCGGTGATCTCCAGCTCCGCCGTGCCTCTCATATCGCAGGTATCTCCTTCGGGAAGCGCTCCGTGACGCGCCACCGCAAAGACAGGACCAAGAAAAACTCCGCCTGATATATTCATCCTGCAAAGTCCGCTGACGCCGTTCATACCGGTCGCTGCGGTAAGGTTCCTGCCCGAAAGGTTTTCAAAAACACCGCCGGTGATATTTACCTCAAGCTCCGCTCCGGCAGCGATATCAGAGGAATGCAGCCCTGCGTTTCCTCGGTTATTGCCGCCGCGGATAAAGCTCCAGTGTCCGGAGCTTACCGTTATACTGCACTTGCCGTGAAGCGAGAGTGCATCTGCGGGGCAGCCCGCGATCTGCTGATTGAAGCCTGCCGTGATCCCGGGATAACCGCTCGCATCTCCGCCCCAGGAACTTGTAATGCCCTCTCCGAAAGTGACGTTATTATATCCGCAAACGAACATCCCACCGTCTTTGGTCACGTTTATGTGCACATTTTCTATAGTGTAATCACCGTTAAAATGAAGATTATGGGCAAGTCCGAGCTTTGCCCCGTAGTTCGTGCCGCCGTATGCGGAGGTGATGGTTATGGGCTTTTCGGTGACAGGAAGCACCATCTCGTAGCCGATCTCGCAGTCACCGCACAGCACTATGCTGCCGCCGCCCGTTCTCAGAAGCGCGGCCGCCTTTGCCAGAGAGTCCGTCGGCTTTTCGGGGCTGCTTCCGTCCCCGGGAGTTTCTCCGCCGGTCTTTACGTAAACGACTTTTCCGGCGCTTTCACTGATCCTTCCGGGTGAAAAAGGCTGTTCCTTAAAGAAAGCGTAAAAAGCTCCCGCGATCTCCGCGCAGCCCATCTCGTCAGGGTTCTGTCGGCTTTTCGAAAAATGCAGCTCCGAATCGAGGAAGCTTCTTGTCGCGGAAAAGATATCTATGACCTCGTATCCTCCCTCCGCGGCGGCTTCCTTCTGGATCTCCTGGAACGGACCGCTCATCATCTCGTAAATGGCCGCGTTCGAGCAGCCTATGATACTTGTGGCTATATATATTTTTTTAACTGAATCCAGCGCTTTGTATCTGCCGGCAAGATCCAGCAGTGCTTCCTTATAGTCCGCTTTTGCCTGTTCGCAGCTCATACTGCGGAAATCATTCGTTCCGAGCATGATGACCACTATATCCGGCATGTATTCAAGGCTTTTCTGGAATTGCGAGGTATTCTGATACCAGTTTCCCGGCTTATCCGCCTTGACGTTGCAGGGATTGTCCGGAGGGAGAACGTACGCAGACGGCTTTCCGAAATTGCCCGCCCTGACCGTATTGTCCATGAGTGTGGAAAACTGCGCCGTAATACTTTCCGAAAATCTGTCCGAAGTGCCGTTTCCGTAGGTGATACCGTCTCCGATAAAGGCGATCTTGAGCGTGGACCCCTCATGCGGTTTTATCTCGTCCAGAAAAGAGCTGTTGGTAAACTTTTCACTGCTGCGCTCTATGGTCAATCCGTCTTCGGCGGCATTGACCGTAGGCTTCAGATTGTTTTCGGAGGACTCGTCCGATACCGGCTGCGTATCCGCGCCAGCCGCGGACAGATCCGCACTCTGCGCCCCGGTGCCTTCGTCCGCTCCGCCCGCATTTCCGCATCCCGCCGCTAAAAGCAGCAGGACAGCGCAGATAAGCGATATGGATCTTGAAAGGAGTTTTTTCATCTATTCTCCTCCCCGGCGGCGGAGGTAGTGTCAAGTTCACTACCTGTTTTTAGTTCATAAACCTTGATTTCATGGGAGATGCAAATAAAAAGAGCATTGACCTCCCTTTTTGGTATAATGTCATCGACCAAAACTCCATTAACCAAGGAGAGCAATGCTCATG